>JAGDBD010000117.1 GCA_017959225.1 Fibrobacter sp.
AGCCCGTTACGTGATGGGCGTGGGAACGCCTTGGAATTTGCTGGAACTGATTCACCGCGGCGTGGACATGTTCGACTGCATTTTACCGGCCAAGCATGCGCAAGACGGAATGGCTTATACGAGCCGCGGCGGTTTGCGGTTTAAAAATCAGCGCTTTGCGATGGAATTTGACAAGCCTTTGGATCCGGAGTGCAACTGCTACTGTTGTAAGAATTACAGTCGCGGCTATTTGCGACATCTCTTTAAAACCAAGGAGCCTTTAGGCTGGACACTTTCGACAATCCACAATTTGCACTTTTACATTCACCTGATGCAACAGGCGAAGGCGCATATCGCAGACGATACGTTTGAAGAATGGGCGGCCGAACAGATTCCGCTTTTACAGCGGAACGCGGATTAATCCTTGAGGCAACGAACGGAGTTCCCTTGGTACATATTGCTTATAACGATGTATACACAATCTTTTTCTGTTGCGTTTTCTGATAGCAAAGAAAACTTGTATGCTCCACCACTTAACCTGGATGAACTCCAAAAAGCAGTCTGGTAGCCTTGGAAGTCAAATTCATAGAGAGATGAAATGTATATGCCTGCAGCGAGTGCGGTAAAGCCATAATCGTCGGTTCCTTCGCCACCATTCCAGCCGGATGTGGATTTGAGTCGGCTTGCGCAGTGGTCATAAGCATTCGCTAAGGTTTCATCCTTTTCGCATTCCATGTATTTTAGGAGTGCCAATATTTCTGTGGAATCAGGCAAGTGCCAGCCTTCAGGACAAACCCCTCTGACATTTCCGCTCGCGGAACATTCTGCATTTCGTCCACAGCCAAGAGCGTTCTGGCTAAAAACGCCAGCACTGTCCATGGCCGCGCTCCATGTGTATAGGCGACCATAGCTTACGCAGTTTTTTGCGTAGTTATCATAGCACATGCTGATGGCGGTATTGTAGTTGTATTTGAAATTCAAAATCTCGGCCATCCAGAATTGATTTCCGATGGTGACTGTTTTGTAAACAGAACCATCTCTTAAGTCGATGAGCGTGTCTGTGGCGGAGTTGTAGATGCTGCCGGCTGTGATATCGATATATACCGAGCTTGATGAGAGAGCTTGCCACGAGCTTGACGAGGAACTGTCATTGCGAGTCGTCGAAGACGACGATGATTGCTTCGCTTCGCTGTCATTGCGAGTTGTCGAAGACGACGATGATTGCCACGCTTCGCTCGCAATGACAGAGGAGGAAGAGGACTCTACATTGCTTTCTGCGGAAGACGAGGAAGTTTCACCGTCACCACGAGAGCTCGATATTGCGCTGTCACCACGAGAAGTCGAAGACGACGATGATTGCTTCGCTTCACTGTCATTGCGAGTTGTCGAAGACGACGATGATTGCCACGCTTCGCTCGCAATGACAGAGGAGGACGAGGAAGAGGACTCGTCATCGAGAGAACTGGATGCAGAAAAATCCGGCTGTGTAGAAGATGTGTCTTCGCAGGCGATGAAAAGGGCGAAGAAAATGCCGAAGACAAAAAACGTAAAAATCTTGCTCATAGATAATTAATCTTGCTCTTTTTCCAAAATGACAAGGGCGCGGTCCTGCGTGCTGCGTGGAATGCGGTAGAAATGCTTGGAAACAAGCTTGAATCCGTAATCTTCCGGATGCAGAGTCGCGAGTTCGTCTTTGACGGCAGGCCCCTTCATAAAGTAAGCGCGTCCACCCGGAACGAGAGCTTTCTGAATTCTCGGAAGCGTAAGCTCGATCAGCTCAAAGGCTCGGCTGATGACACCTTGCACGGGGAAGGTTAAGCTTCGGCTTGTCACCTTGTGGCCGAAAACATCGATCCCTTTAAGTCCTAGCTCCTTAATGACGAGATTCAAAAATTCAATGCGGTTCGGGCGTGGTTCGCAAAGGGTCAATTGAATTTCCGGATTCACGAGCTTTAGGGGAATTCCTGGAAAACCCGCTCCGCTGCCGACGTCGATCATGCGTTTGGGCCATTCCGGCACGTAGGCGTTGATAAGGGTGCAGTCCGCATAATGGCGTTCTACAATGGTTTCAAAAGCGTTCAGACGGGTGAGGTCCTGATCTTTGTTGTTTTCGCGCAAAAGCTGGTGATAGGCCCACAGCTGTTCCAAGGTTTCCTTTTGAAGTTCAACACCGTGATATTCCAAAAGCTGCTTTAAACCGGCCACCGATGGAACGGCACGCTTACCGTTGAAGAGGGGGAAAACCTGATTGACTGGACGTTTTGAAAATTTAGAAGGCATGGTTCAAAAGTAGAAAATTAAATGATTTTTCTCTGTTTTCTTTTTTGGAACGTCTTATCTGTGGAGCTGTTTATAGGAGAATCTTTTGCTTCACGGATTTTTAAAAATTGGGACGTGCATCTGTTTTGCTTGCGTGATAACGGGCTTTGCAAGTGAACGGGAAAATGTGACCGCCGAAGATGCCTTTTGGGCCTATGACGACGGACGGATAGGTTACGAGGAACTCGAAAGCTTGTTACAGTGGATCGATGCCGGGGAAGATTCGGAAGCTTGTGCCGAATGGGAAGCTTTAGGACAGGATCCCTGCAAAAAGACTCTATTCGATTTGCTTCAAAATTCGAATGCTCATGGAAACGTCGGATATGGAATTTCGTATGATTCTTCGGGGAATATCCGAAATCAGAAGGCGCAGGGAAAGTTGCAATTCGGAATGTTTCGGGGAAGCTTTCGTTTGAAATCCAAAAAAACAGAAGGTTGGCATGTGGAGAATTTACGCATTTCTCTGACCGGTAAAAGCTTTGCCGCAGTGGCAGGGAATCTCTCTTCTGCGGACGTGGGAAGCGCTATCGCTTTGCAAAAAAATTGGGGCGGGCTTTTGCAGGGAAAATTTGACTTACTTCGCATGGGAACTTTTGCATTAAAAGATTCTACGGCTGGAATTTTTGCGGAAACTGGATCGCAAAAAAAGATCCAATTTCTGGGAATGGGAACGGCATCTTTAGACGGCTTCCAGGACGCTTTTTTTCGCATGCGGGGAGGGGCTTCCGATTTGCAAGTGATGTATTCTAAAGATTGGAAAACGCCGCTGCTTTATGTTTCGGCGAAGTCTCCGAAGTCTACCATTTTAGGCGGAAGTTATCCCTTGGATTTTCGGTTTCGCGCATATATCCATGAAAATGATTCCCTTTCTGGAATTTTTCGATTGCCGAAATTGTTGCAAAAAAATCGGGCTTTTGCCAGTTCCACGGTTCAAATGCAAGTGGAAAATTGGAATTTTCGATTGCATGACCGTTTTCGGGTCCCTTTGGATTCTGGAACTGCCCGCTCTTCTGCTGAAATTTCATTTGTACGAAATCGAAAGCTTGCATCTGTCGGCGGGGGAATGCTTTTGAATGCAGTCGGGGATTCTCTTTCTGTACAAATGAATGGTCGGGCTGGAATTCAGCTTTTTGATGCGGAAAGTCTTTTTACTGAAAAGCGTTTAATTTTGCAGGATTCTTTTGAAAAAATCTCGTATGAAATTCGTCCGGGGATTCGCTTGGAATGGGAAAAAAATGTTTATTCCGATTGGACTCTGATTTTACGAGGGCCGCAAAAGAAACCCATCGCGCTGCGGCAAGAAACCCACATGCATTTTTCCCGAAAATGGAATGGAAAAAGTTCTTTGGAGCTTCGAGCGAAGCATTTGCGCCAAATGCATTTTTGGCGTTTTGGACTTGAATTCCAAGGCACATGGTAAAAAAAACTCCTTCCAAGAAAAGGAGTACCTTGGAAGGAGTTAAAGGGGGAGTGTTTGGTAACCTTTAAATTAGACTTTCTTTTTGAAGAGAGTTCCTATACCAAACAAATTCGTGTTTACGCTTGTAACCAAAGAGAACTATTTCGCCTGAGCCTTGCTCCAGGAGTCCTTGAGACCCACGGTACGGTTGAAGACGAGATGTTCCGGTTTGGAATCGCGAGAATCCAAGCAGAAGTATCCCTGACGCATGAACTGGAAGCGATCGTCGAGAGTCGCGTTGGCAAGAGCCGGTTCAAGCTTTGCTTGCTTCACGATCATGGAATCCGGATTCAAATAGCTCAGCGGATCTTCTCCGTCTGGAACGTCGCCCGTGTTTTCGAGCGTAAAGAGATTGTCGAAAAGGCGAACTTCGGCGTCGAGGGCCGTCGGAGCGTATACCCAGTGGATTGTGCCTTTGACCTTGCGACCATCTGGAGAATCGCCACCCTTGGTGGCCGGGTCGTAGGTGCAGTGGATAGTTGTAATGTTTCCGTCCGCATCCTTTTCCACGCTGACGCATTTGATGAAATAAGCGCCTTTAAGACGGACTTCGCCTTCCGGTTTAAGGCGGAAGTACTTCTTGGGCGGATTTTCCATGAAGTCGTCCCGTTCAATGAAAAGCTCCTTGCCAAATGGAACTTTGCGGGTTCCAGCATTGGGATCTTCCGGATTATTTTCGACTTCAACGTCTTCCACTTTGCCGTCTTCCCAGTTGTCGATAACGACCTTGATGGGGTCGAGTACGGCCATGGCGCGGCTGGCTGTTTTGTTCAATTCTTCGCGGATGCAGAAGTAGAGCAGGTTGATGTCCACCATGCTGTCGGCTTTGGAAATGCCGATTCTATCGCAGAATTCGCGGATCGAAGATGGCGTGTATCCGCGGCGGCGAAGACCGCAGACCGTCGGCATGCGCGGGTCGTCCCAACCCATGACGCGGCCGCTCTTGACAAGTTCTAACAGCTTGCGCTTGCTCATCACCGTATAGGAGAGATTCAAACGGGCAAATTCGATCTGTTGCGGACGCTTGGGAAGGTTGAGGGTTTCAAGGAACCAGTTGTACAGCGGACGGTGCGCTTCGAATTCAAGAGTGCAAATCGAGTGGGTAATGCCTTCGATCCAGTCGGAAATCGGGTGTGCGAAGTCGTACATCGGGTAGATGCACCACTTGTCGCCGGTGCGGTGGTGGGTCGCATGTTTAATGCGGTAGACCGCCGGGTCACGCATGTTCATGTTCGGGCTCGAAAGATCGAGCTTTGCACGGAGAGTCTTTGCTCCGTCGGCGAATTCGCCGGCTTTCATGCGGCGGAAAAGGTCCAGGTTTTCTTCCACGCTGCGGTCGCGGTACGGCGAAGGCTTTGAAGGCTTGCCGGCGTCATTGCCGCGGTATTCGCGCATTTCTTCCGGAGAAAGATCGTCCACATAAGCTTTGCCAAGCTTAATCAGCTGTTCGGCAAAATCATAAAGCTGGTCGTAATAATCGCTCGCGTAGTGAACCGGTTCTTCCCAGTTAAAACCGAGCCAGTGCACGTCATTGTAAATCGAATCGACGTATTCGGTATCTTCCTTGGTAGGGTTCGTGTCGTCGAAACGAAGATTCGTTTTACCGCAGAACTTCTTTGCAGTTCCAAAGTTCAGGCAAATGCTCTTGGCGTGGCCAATGTGAATATAACCGTTGGGTTCCGGCGGGAAACGGGTCAAAACGTGATCACGCTTTCCGGACTTCAAATCGTCTACGATGATGTCTTGAATAAAATTGGTAGATTCCGGGATATCCATAATGTTCTCCAGAAGGGAATTTCATGCAAAAAGTTAGAAAAGGTTTGGCGAAAAAACTATATTCATAACGTATGATTTGCCCTTATTGCCACCATACAGAAGACAAAGTTGTCGATAGCCGTTCCAGCGGTCTTTCGATTCGCCGTCGTCGTGAATGCCTAGCCTGCGGAAGGCGTTTCACCACTTATGAATATGTGGAAGTCGTTCCTTTGACGGTGACAAAGAGAGATGGCCGCCATGAACCGTTCAAGCGTGAAAAGCTTTTGGCGGGAATCGATGCCGCCTGCAAAAAACGCCCGGTCAGTCGCCAGACTATCGAAGAAATCGTGACCCGTGTCGAAAACACTTTGATGTCTAGCGAAACTCAAGAAGTCAGCTATTCCGAAATCGGAAATTTGGTGATGGAAGAACTTCGCAAAATCGACGCTGTGGCTTACGTGCGCTTCGCTTCCGTGTATCGTGAATTTAAGGAAGTTGACGAGTTTGTAAAACAAGTGATGCAGCTCGATCCACGATCCCAAACGTCTTCTAAAGAATAACCGCTGTGAACGATTTTCGTGCCCTTCTCGAAAAAGCGTATTCCAAACGCTCCGGGCTCTTGGAACTTACCGATGCATTCCGTGTGGTAAACGGCTCGGACGATGGATTCCCTGGAGTTGCCATAGACCAATACGGCGACCGTTTTCAGATCCAGTATTTTGGCACGGAGCTGCTTTCCTTTGAAAGCGAAATCGTTCGTGCAGTCAAAAACGTTTTTGCTCCGAAGTTTCTCGTTTCCAAGTTCCGCCTTTCTCCTTCGGGAAAATCTTTGGAAAAGCCCGAAATGCGCGTGGAAGTGGGAAGCGAAACGGAATCCTCTACAGTTGTCCGCGAAGGGAACTGCCGTTTTCACGTGGACCTTTTGGATACGGTCAACCCGGGCCTTTTTTTGGACATGCGGGATGGTCGCTTGGACGTAGAAGCCAGATCCCGCGGAAAAGAAGTGCTGAATCTTTTTAGCTATACGTGCAGCTTTGCTGTACACGCAAGGATGGGCGGTGCGACACGGGCTGTCAACGCAGATATCAGCGGGAAAATTTTAGAAAAAGGCCGGGAAAATTACCGTTTAAACGGAATCGAACCTTTGAAAGGCGAATTTTTCAAGGGCGACAGCCGAGAATATTTGGCCTGGTGCCTTCGCAAAGGATTCCAATTTGATGGAGTCGTGCTAGATCCGCCGAGTTTTTCCAGAAACAAAGGAAAAGTCTTTTCCGTAAAAACCGATTTTCAGTCTTTAGTCGCGGAAGTTGCCGGGCTTCTTGCTCCAGGTGCGTTCTTCCTTGCGAGTACAAATTACAGCGCATTCACTCCCGATGAACTTGCCAAGGAAACCTTGCAAACGGTGAAAAGGCAATTTCCGAAGGCGAAAATCGCCTGGGCCAGAGGACAGGGGCCGGATTTTCCGGGATCGGGAAAACGGAAAGAAAGCGCTCTTTCCGCCGTGATGATCGAAGTGGGAGTTCCATGAAATCCTTAAAAATTGTTCTTTGTTTACTTCTTCTTTTGCTTTGCCAATCGGAAGCCGCCAAAAAAACTTCCACTCATGCGCACAAGCTAAAAAAGTCCGAAGTGACGGATGCCCGAGATAAACAGAAATATCGCACGGTCAAAATCTCTGGCAGGGAATGGCTTGCCGACAATTTGAATTTTAAAACGGACGAAAGCTTTTGTTATGCGGAAGACGATAACAATTGCATGGCTTATGGAAGGCTTTATTCGTGGAACGCGGCGTCGAAGGCTTGCCCTGCAGGTTTTCGCCTTCCCACGGATGAAGATTTCGAAAGCCTTTGGACTGCTGCCGGGGCAGATTTTAATGCCGCTTATCTTTTAAAAACAGATTACGGCTGGTCTGGAGAAACTAACGGCAATGACACTCTCAAGTTCAGCGCTATGCCGGCAGGAAACCGTTTTGATGACGGCAATTATGGAAACTTGAGCAAAATGGCTTTTTTCTGGAGCGCAAGCGAAGACGGTGAAGATGCGAACGTTTGGTATATGACTTCCAAATCCATGGGCTTTGCCTATACGACTAAGCCGAAAGCTTTTGGATTTTCCGTTCGCTGCGTAAAGTAAGGACTAAATTTCGATTTTGTGATCTTTGAGCTTTCGCCAAAGCGTGGCTCGGCTAATACCTAAACGTTCTGCCACTTCGGTCTTGTTACCCTTGCACACGTCAAGAGCGTGCAAAATGTGACGTTTTTCCAGTTCATCGAGAGTGATGATTTCGTCCGGGTTGCCGTATCCGATGGCTTTGACTTCGGAGGCCGCATCTTCGCGGACGTGGGAAGTCTTGGGCGCAGGCAAAAGGTCCTTGATGGGGTGGATGGGCTGTTGGGTCAGCTCTTCGGGCAAATCTTCCAAACGGATCGTTCCGTTTTCGGAAAGAACGAGCGCATGTTCAATGATGTTTTCGAGTTCGCGGACGTTACCCGGATAATTGTAAGTCGCAAGAGCTACCTGAGCCGCATCATCGATTTTGTGAATGACTTTGTGCTGCTCTTTTTCAAATTTGAGGATAAAGTACTTGACGAGATTCGGAATGGTGCTTCGGCGGTCCCGCAGAGGAGGAACGTTCAAATGGAACGTGTTCAAGCGGTAGTAAAGATCTTCGCGGAAGGTCTTCTTGACCATGGCATCGGCAAGGTCCGCATTGGTGGCTGCAATAATCCGCACGTCCAAATAACGGGTTTCCGTTTCGCCTACGCGGCGTGTTTCATGGCTTTGCAAAAAGCGCAAAAGCTTGACCTGGGTTGCCTGGGAAAGTTCGCCGATTTCGTCAAGGAAAAGGGTTCCGCCGTTGGCTTCTTCAAAAAGCCCTTTTTTGTCGGAAGTTGCACCTGTAAAAGAGCCTTTTTTGCTACCGAACAGTTCGCTTTCCACCAGGTTTTCCGGGATAGCACTACAGTTTACGGCTACAAACGGTTCGTTTGCACGCTTGGAAAGCCTGTGCACAATGCGGGCGAGAAATTCCTTGCCCGAACCGGATTCACCGGTGATCAGCACGGAACTTGTGGTGGGAGCGACCTTTCTCAGCAAACGCAAAATCTTTTGCATCTCGGGAGTATTGCCGAGAAGGTTTTCCAAAAGATGGTTTTGCAGTTCGCGGTAATCGCTTGAATGTTCTAGGCCCTGCAGGTATTTTTTGGCGACATCTTCCAGCGTGCGGACTTCTACCGGTTTCACGAGGTATGAAGCGGCTCCGTGGGAAAGGGCTTTTTCGGCATCCTTTGCAGAGGATTGTTCGCAAAGGATGACCACTTCCGCATCGGGATTGTGGGATTTTAAAAAACTGATGACATCGACATCTTTATGCAAAAGAAGCGAAATATCGACAAAAGCGAAGTCGATTGGATGCTCTTCGATGGTGTTAAAAAGGGCTGTCGAATTCGAAACTGTAAATAAGGACACGTCCGGAAGGGACCATGTGGAAGTCACATGGTCAATACCCCTCCTGTCCGCATCTGCTAACAGGACGTTCATCAGTTTGCCGGACCTTAAGCGTGAGATGCTACAATTTCGTCAACCTTGGCAATCAGGTCTTTGTAATTAGGCGGCTTCGAGAAAATCGAAGAAACGCCAAAGTGACTTGCAATGTTCAGGTAGTCTTCCGAAGAAGTACGTCCGCCGCCGCTAATCGCGATGACGCGGTCGATCTGATTCTTGCTGCGGTAGTCGAGAATCACTTCGAAACCGTCCTGTTCCGGCATGATGATGTCGGTAATGACAACGTCATATTCGGTCTTGTCGTAAAGTTCTTTGGCTTTGCGACCGTCTTCGGCTGTATCCACTTCGTATCCGGACATGCCGAGCATGTCCTTCAAAACGGTGCGGATATCTTCTTCATCGTCGATAATCAATACTTTAGGCATTAATTTCATCCTCCAATTTTTTAGCGATGGGCCAATACAAAATAAATTTAGTTCCTTTTCCGATAGTTGTTTCCAAATTTAAGTGTGCACCTGCGTCTTTTGTAAGGCGCATTGCGACAGAAAGTCCGATTCCCATTCCCTGTCCGGGGGCGCGGGTCGTAAAATAAGGTGTAAAGATGTGCTTTACCACGTCTGGAGTCATGCCGGCTCCGGTATCCTTGATGGTAATGTAGAGATATTTGCCAGGAGGAATCGTGGAGAACTGAGTAACGATTTTTTCCTTGACTTCGGTCTTTCGGCAGCTGTAGGTAAGCGTTCCCCCCGATTTCATGGCGAGAATGGCGTTTTTACCCATGTTCAACATGATGCGGTGGAAGTCGGTCTGGTTGCCGTAGGCGATCATATCGTCGCTTGTATTTTTGATGATTTGAATGTTGGACGGAAGCGTTGCCGAAAGGGCGTTGCGCACTTCGTCGAAAACAAGTCCCACGCTGAAGTTCGAAGCTTTGCTTGCATGGTCGCCTTGGCGTTCTTTGAGCTGGTCGTAGGTGCGTCTGACGAGTTCTGTCGCATTCGTCAGGGATTTTTGCATGTTGTCCAAATACTTTTGGGTGCGGGCGCAATCTTCGGATTTGGGAAGGGTTGCTTCGGCAAGATCTCTGTACCCGATGATTCCGGCAAGCAGGTTGTTGAAGTCGTGGGCGAGACCGCCTGCCACGTTACTCATGTCTTCGAAGGTAGATGCTTTGACCAGGTTTTCCCGGAGCAGGTTTCGTTCTTCTTCCAGAGTGTGGAAATCGGTGGTGTCTTCAATTAAGCCGAGAACGCCTTTCACTCGAAGGGCTTCGTCATACAGAGGAATGGCGGTGTGCTTTTCCCAATGCTTTTTGCCGTTTTCGTCGAGAATCGTTTCATTCTTGACGACGATTCGGCCCGGGCTTTCCATCGCCTGGAGTTCTTGTTCGGTAAAGGGCTGCTCTTCGATGTGGCTTTTTAAGTTTCCACGGATAGCGATGTCTTTTTTGTTTTGCTGGGTATAGGCTCCGGTTAAATTTTTTGCCCAAAGTCTTGAAGGCAGATTGTTCAATAGGGAATTCAAAAAGATCTGCTGTTGCAGATAAAGTTTTTGCAGATTCACGATCCGCAAGCGTATTGCGTCACGTTCGTCGTTGAATTCTGCTTGCAAACGGGAAAATCTCATTTGCACGTCGTCGTTTTTACGCAAATCGCGGAGGACCGCTTTGTATCCGAAGAGAATTCCATGGGACAGTAGCGGAGTAATCGAAATGGCTGCGGATACGGAATTGTTCTTCAGGTAGATCGGCACGTTACTCATGGGCGTTAAAACGGAAAGATCCGGAATGAACTGGGTAATCGGCTTTTGGAAAAGGCCCTTTTCGCCCACTCCGAACATGGCGTTCACCGCATGGTTTGAAAATTCGATTCTTCCGTTGGAATTCAAAATCAGAACGCCTTCTTCCAGTTCCTGAATGACGGACTTCAAAGACTTGGGCATGTCGAGACCGGTCTGGGCAAGAGCTGCCGTGCCGCGGTAAAGAACGAAGGTAATTAGGAATAGGAAAATGGATGCGCTTTCGCCGTAGATGAAAAGTCCCATGGCGGGGAGGATTGCATCCATGGTGAATCCGGCGATGATGGAAGTTGTCTGCGCGACAAAGATCGAACGGAAAATCTTTTCCGCATTGGTCTGCTTCATCAGCTGGTATGCGACGATAGCAGAAAGGAACATCGGAAAAATGAGGAAGAGAAGTATTGCAATGTTTGCAAGAGGAGAATTTGTGGCGGTAAAACCGTACCACGTCGAAATGATTCCCGTGTAAAAGTGCCCTGTAAATCCGGTGATCAAGCAGAAGAGGACTGCGATAATATCCCAGACGGTAAGGAATTTCCCGACGATTTTCCACCCGGGCTTTATGTTTTCACCGGCAATACCTACGACCACTCGGTAGACCGCATAGCCGTACTGTACCCAGCAGATGGAGCCGACAATGTAAATGACATAGCGGACATCGTCCGAAACGTAAACGCGGGGGAGCTGTTCCACAAAAGCGAGAACATTCCAAACGATGTTTAAAATCAAAAGGTAAATGAGATTTTTTTGGAGCTGCTTTGCAAATGTATTGGAAAGCAGAGTAGTAAGGATCATGGGTAGCAAAGCAACACATGTAATCAGGGCGACAAACCCATGTAAAAAGTGCATGCTGAATTCAAATGCTTCCATATGAAATCGATTTCCTACCCTCTCAATCTAATCTATACAAAGAAAAAATGCCTAGCTAAAATAGAAAAAGTGCGCTTTGTCTTGCGCACTTTTTGTGGAGGATAGAATAAATATTACTTGATTCGACGGATACCGAAGGTTTGCGTTTTGGTGTAGCTATCCTTGGAGGAGAATCGCTTTACCATGTCGCTGTCGAGTTCGGTATTCGGGTTGAACTTGGCCTGAATATCGATTTTTGCGATATATGCGCCCGTTCCGATGGCTCGTCCACTTTCCGAGGAAAGACCCTTGGTGCAGTTTGAAAGCCACTGCAAGCGCATTACGACCTGGTTGTCGCTCGAAAGATATTTCGGCGTCAGGTTGAAGCTTTGGTCGTAACGGTTTACGAATGAGCCGAGGTTCGTGTAGAACGGAAGGTCAATGTCGAAAAGGATGGATTTCCATGCCGGATCTTCACCGAAGCTCGTTCCGCGAGGAATGCCCATGTCGAGGATGTAGAGCATTCCGTCGAAGGTGTAAGCGTTGGTGTCGACGCTCGAAATCAGAACATCCTTTTCGTAAATATCCCACTGGCGAGTTTCCTGATTCAACACGATCAAGCGGAATGGTTCCTTGGTTTCCGTACAAGATTCGGACGTAGAAGAAATGTCGGAAACAGGATATTCCGGATGAACGTCGAAGGTAATCTGCGGAGCGCCAGAGCCTGCGACAGTTGCCCACGGATTTTCAAGCGACGGCTGGTTGCCGTTCTTGTCGAGGAAGAGGCTTCCGTCCAGCGGTGTAAAGCGAATGCGGTCACCTTCCTGAACTGCGGTTTCCGATTCCTGTTCATAAAGCATGTTGAACGTGTTCGTGCCGAGAGTCCAACGGTAAGCGGCAACGTTCACAGGACCGCTGCGTTCACGCTGGATCAGGCTATGGGAAGAGTCTCCGACGACCAAAGGTTCGCTGGATTCCACAAGGAGCGATACGAAGGAACCTGCCGAGTTGATCGTTCCTGCTACGATGACAGGACCTGTCAAGTCTTCTGCCAACGTGGAATCGCTTTCGTAATTTGCGCCGCTGCCTTTGTGCTGCGTCAAAAGGCCCGCTCCGATGATGTCTCCGCCCTTAGAAGAAATTCCTGAATAATTGCCGTTTGTGTTGCCAAGCTTGAAAGCGGGTTCCAATGTAATGGTAGCCACGGTATTTTCGGAATTCCAAGAGAAGGTTTTTGCCCAAAGGGTTTCTGGAACGGCGCTGCCGAAGATGACCGATACACTGTCAGGAGAGTGGCGACTATCGACTGCAGAAACGAATTCCGCAGTAACACGTTCTGCAAGACCGTCACCGTCCGCATCCGAAATACTTGCATATTGCAGAGAGATCGGCAAAATCTTCAGGGTGAATGTCAAGATAGGCTGTTCGCAAAGAGAAGAAATTGCGTTGCCCGATTTATCGGTAATCGTCGCTGTCGAAAGGAGCTGTCCTTTCATGCCTTCGGTAATGAGCGAATTTCCGCTTGCGTCAAAAGAAATCGTGTATTCCCAGACGTTCAGCTTTTCGTTGTAAAGCTTGGAGCTAGTAACGCTTGGCATCATGTCAAGGGCGTTGCCCGATGCGTCGAAAAGGGCGAGAGGCCAAGCGAGGCCCGGAGCGGAAATCGGTTCCGAGAACTGGATGTAAATACGGTCCACCGTCGCAGTGTCCAAACGTTCGAGCACGGAGAGCGAAAGGATCGTCGGAGAAATGCCGTCCTGGTAGAAGTCCGTATGGGTTTTGATTTCACCCGAAATGTTGCTTTCGAGAGAAACGAAACCCTCCGGATTCGTGTAAACGGAAGTGTCCTTCGGCGTAAAGTTGACCGAGATCATTGAATCCTGAACCGTTGCGCTAGAAACAGTGATGGTATCTCCGCGGTATTCAAAGGAAATCGATGAGAAGTTTTGACCGGCCTGATAAGAAGCTGTCAAAATGACCATCAACTGATCCGGAACATTATCGCAGTCCGTATCCAGCATTTTCGCGTAATCGATAATCGGCCACGGTGGAAGTTCTTCAATTAAAAGAACAGCCTTGGCAGAAGTGTAATTGTACTTGGAACTAGATGAAATGGAACTTGCATAGAGGATCGTTTCTAAAGGAGTGTCACTCGAAACGTAGAATGTAGCTGTTCCGTTTACGAGAGTGAGAGAGGTCGTTGCGATATCTGCCGTTGCAGACGTATAGAAGAACGCGGATCCGTCTTCCACAGAAAGGGAAATCGTAATGTCGTCATCGGTAATGATTGCTCCGGTGGAATCGTACAAAGTAACGATCACCTGGGCGCGCTTACCGACATAGGCCTTAGCCGTATCCACGTTGAACACGAGATAACGCTTTTCTAGCGGGGTTACAATGGAATCCCATTCCACATTGGAACGGACCACTTTACAGGCGCAGTCGTAACTGCCCTTGGCGTTTGCACCGTGGTTATGCCAAGAAACCCAATCGATCATGTTGTTGCCGTAGGCGAGATTCTTGGAAATGGAGAAGATGTAATCGTCATATTCCTTGACGTATTGGGTGTTTGTACCGAAGTAAGAAACTCCGTTACCTTCGAAATCGTCCAGGAAGCCTGATGGGGAAACTGTACTTTCGCCGGAATAGGTTGCCGTGTTTAACGTATCTTCAAGCGATGTGGCCGGAGATTTGAACGGCGTTGCGAAGTCAAGTGTAATCGTGCGAGCAATGGAAAGGTCGCTAGAAGAAGCGTCATAATCTGGCGGGTAACCGTAGATGTGAGTTCCGTGGTAGAAGATGGTGACGTAGGGATCCTTTTTATATGCGCTTTCTAAGGATCCGTTGACTTCTTCGAGGAACGTGGATTCAGAACCTGTGTACAACGGGCCGCGGGTCAGATCGATACCCGAGAAATATTCTGGATCACTGGATTCCGTATGAGCGCGAAGAGACCAGGAGCCTTCTAGATCTCCGTAGGTGGCATTTGTAAACTGCATTTCGAATTGGAAGCTGCTAGAAACCCCGATCGTACCTTGGAGCGTTACAGGTAGATAATATCCACCGCTTGTGGCGTCGAACTGAGCTGCTCCGTAGGAAAGGGACATGCTCGAAGTGTCGTCGTAAGAAACTTTGGCAAGCTGTCCCCAACCTGTTGCAGAAACGCTCTTGGTCAAGTAGAAACGAAGTTCCACGTCGGAGTAGGGGATTGAATCGCTGTTCGTTACGATAACAAAGAATGTGTTGCAGCTCTTCCAATCGGAGCAGCTGGAATTTTTACTTGCAGGCTTTACGTATACGCGGAAATCCACAAAGGTTGCTTCCGAAGACGTTGTAAAGCTGTAATGGCTACCGGAGTTGTTGTCTGTCGTTGCACCGGAAATCACATCGAAGTAATAAGTTTTACCCGGTTCGAGATCGGTGAGAACCGTTTCGTGGAAGCGTACCGCTTTACCGTCGTCAGCAATTGTAGACGCCGAAAGATCTGCAGTGGATGTTCCATATTTCACAATGCCGTTCATAGCGACGTCACCTGTCCACCAGTAAATGCGAGCGCTGTTATTTGTCACTTGACAAATGGTGACGCCAGAAATGCTGACGGCCGTAGAGGATTGAGTCCAGGTGTACCACTGTCCGTGATTGTCGTCAGTGGTGTAATTCTGTTTTACATCATGACCGACGAGATAGAAGTAGTAAGTTGTTCCCGAAGTAAGACCTGTGAGCGTCACGGATCCGCCGACGCCTGCAACGGCTGTGACGGAATCCACCTTGGCTGCATCCGGAGTCGTGGCGTAGTACACGGTTACGATGGCACGTTCATCTGTATCCCAACTGATGATTGCCGATGTGTCCGAAATGGCTGTACCGACTACGTTAGAAAATACCGGTCCGTCCACGTCTTCCGGAACTTTTTTGGAAAGGCTTAATCCCGGGATGACGAACTGTGCAGAGAAGTCGATGCAGGTTTCAGTTGCCGTGTAATCGTTCCAGTCGTCTTTTAGCAGATTGTGGGGAGCGGAGCCGCCCATGAGTGCGCCCTTGGGACATTTGTATTCGTAAGGCATGCCGCCAGCGTTATAACCGTCCGGATTCGATGCGCGGTTGTGGGGGTGGTTTTCGTTGCGTGTTCCCGTTCCCATGATGAACGAAAGTCCCCATGGGTTTGCGCCCATGTTGTAATAGAAGTTGTCGAGAGCGACATTCAAATATTGTTCGTCGCCCGTGATGTCGTAGAGCATGAAGACCGCGTTTGCAGCGCCCATATTGTAACGGTTAAAGCCCCAATCGCTGGATGTCCAAACGAGATTATACGGGGGGACTACAGTAAAGGATCCGTAGGGGTTTGTGCTGACCGTCGAGTCTCCCTGGGTTCCGTCATCCGTTAAACGGGTCATGGTTGCAACAATGCGCGTGAGAAGCGTGTCTCGTTCTGCACTGGAAATTCCGTAGCTTTGAGCCTTGGCCACCGTGGGAAGAATCAATTTATCAAACGCAAAAAGAACATAGGCGTGGATGTTTTCATAGTCCGTCATCCAACCGCCCGGGTAGAATCCGCTTCTGTGTCCGAGATATCCACCGCGGAAGTAGGGCAAGTTGTACATGTAATTGCTAGCGTTGTCATTGATAGCCGTGTTCTTGTACAAGTCGAATGCGTACGTTGTGTCTTTGGTTGCGTACCAAAGAGCAAGGGCAGCTGCAGCTGCGTCGTCGTAAAGAGGGCCGCCACCGGTATAAAATCCGTTGAGGTTGTCTGTGTTTTTGCCGTCCGGAGCGTACTTGGCAATAATGTTCTTGTAAATGTCTTTTGCGGCTGCGATAAGAGAATCCGAGTAATGGTCATCTTGGTACATTTCCCAGCCCACAGCGAAGAATGCCATGGCTGCTGCAAACATGCCAGCTGCGTTTGTTCCGATGCCGTCTGCGACCGGGCGTGGTGCACCACCTTTGTCAGGACTTTGGACGTCTTGATGTTCGGGAACATCCCAGAACTGGTGGTCCGCAGAAGTGACTGCTACGGAATGGTACATGTCTCCACGATCGATTAAACCTTCGGCTTTCGAAGCCTTGTACATTTTGTAAATCCAGTCCACACCGATTTTAGCTTCCCAAAGAATGTCGGGAATACCGTCTGTTGTGACCGTATCCGCGTAAGAAGCTCCAAAGCGATCTTCGGCACGTTCCGAATAAACGTTATAAGCGATGGAAAGAACAAAGGCTGCATATCCAAGGGTCTGGCTCACTTTAAAGTGGTCACCACAGTCATGCCAACCTCCACTCAAATCATGCCCGATTGCAGAACCGTCTTTTGTGTGGCAAGCTCCGTGAAGTTGAGAATTGGTTCCGCCGCAGCGCTGAATGCCGAAAAACTTCAACGTGGTTTCAAAAACAGCGTTAAAAAGGTATTCGTTAATGATGAAGTTAAAGGAAGTGTCTTTTCCGACGACAAGGAAGTAGGTGCCCGGGGAAGTCAAACCGGAAAAGTCCGCGCTGTAAAGATTTTCTGTTCCCGAAGTGGCTGCTGATGAATCCCCGAAGGAATACACGGTGTTGATGGAGTTGAAAGCTCCGTTTACCCACATGTTCGGTTTGGGCCAATTGCCTACTGACGTGAGATTCCCTTCCCAAACGGAAGCTCCGCTAGAAGCATCGATCACTTTAAAAGTGGATTCGGAGGGATCCGACACAAAGGCGAACTTGTGATTATCCGACGGGCGAAAGCCGATCTGGTTTACACGAATGACGGGACGGTCGTAAACGTTCAAACTGTCGAGATAGCGACGGCTGCATGTATCACAGGTAAAATCGATATTTGGAATTCTATCGTCTGCAAATAAGGTTGCAACCAACATCAATAGAAAAAAGACGAGGCGTACCATCGGGACTCCTTTTTAAAACCAAACCACTCTTTTCTAACACACCAACATCAAAAATACCTTTTTCGGTGGGTTAAGTTTTTAAAAAAGCAAGGACGTTTGCTTTTCTGTTCCCGGAGTGTTTTCCGAATATGCAAAAAAGGAAACCGATTTTCTCGGTTTCCTTGGGATTGTAAAGATTCAGAAACGAACCTTTTATTTAGCTCCGACGCGCCGGAAGCCGAAGGTCTTTGTCTTGTTGGAAGACTGCTTCTTCGACTGTCCCTTCTTGTACTTGCCGTTTGCCGTGTTGCCCACGGCATTTTCGTTAGCCTTGAAGGAGAATTTCGAAATGTAAGCGCCTGTTCCCACGTGACGTCCGCTTTCCGAGAACGGAGCGATACCGTCATGAGTGACCCATTCCAGGCGAAGCTTGATCACACCGTCCGTGCTCATCGCTTCCTTTGCAATGTCGGAGAGCGAGAAGGTATAGGAAGTGGTGGCGACAAGGCTTCCCGTGTTGCTGTAGATATCGGCATTCATCTTGAGGGTAGCCTTCCAAGCGTCTTCACCCAGGGAGTCTAGCTGCAAGAGAAGCGGAATTTCGACATCGATATTGAACGTCGGTCCACCGTGGATGTACGTTGTTGTATCGAAAGTCACCGGAGAAACCGCTTGAAGCTTTTTCTTTCCGCTTGCGATCAAGGTTTCCTTGTCGTCAACAAGGTATGTGAGGCGGAAGCTTTCGTCTCTTGTCGGAAGCTTGCCTGCATACATGTCTCTATCCGCCGGAACTTCCGTTACACCGGTGAGCATGTGAACCTTGAAGGAAACATCTTCGATGTCACCCTGGACAAGGACCCACGGGTTTTCTTTACCCGGGAAGTTTGCAGAGCCATCGCTTGCAATGGAGTATTCCGTACCGATCGGCAGACGGATGTAATCGCCAACGTGGACTTCGTTTTCTGAACCTTCGTCCGCATAAGAGAAGGTCCAAGTGGTACCCGTGTTGGTGAGACGGCCCGAATTGGTGAACCAGTAGAGGCTTTCGTCACGACGCTTCTGCAGGTAATTCGTGCCTGCGGAAGTGGAATCTTCCGTCATGGGTTCCGAGAGGTTCACACGGAGAATGTAGAAAGATTCTGTCGGCTTCGAAATGGTTGCGCTCAGAATGATCGGCGGACATTTGTCGTAAAGGGCTGCGGTATTGTCGTCGAAGAAGCCTCCCAGCGGACCCTGACGCGGCAAGATCATACCGTTACCGTTACGGCTACCGTAGGTCTTCTTGTTGAACGTATCGCCTGTAATCGCCAAGTGGATTGCTGTAGTCGTGCTCTGAACGGAATCAATACCGAGGGTATCGATGGCCGGAACGAAGGTCGAATCCTGGGTGGTGATATAGCTTGCGCAGGTCTGCGACATATGGGATGTGGTATCGATTTTTGCGATGACCTGATCGCCATTTTCGTCAGTCGTGTATGTCGTATCGAGCTTGTCGATGATTCTCACGTCCTGATAACTTTCGCAAGACTTCTTTTCGGAGCCCTTGACCCAAGTTCCTCTCGAAGAGTCAAGCTGCGTAATGTACTTGGCGACCTTGTCACCGTAAACGGTGTCGAGATTCCAGCCTGTGCTCGGCATCGGGAATGCGGCATAGACTTCCGGCTTACCCCAGTACACGTCAATCGTGTCCAGCATATCCTTTTCACGGAGAAGCTTCGTGAATTCGATATAGATTTCATCCGGCTGACCATCACCTTCATTGTCGATGATGTTTGCGTACTTCACAGGAACCGGACGGACGGATTCGATGATCGTCACAGCACCGTTACAATCGGAGAGGGCGTTCGTTGCCATGTCAACCACCGAGAAGCCGGCCTTGATGATTGCCTTGTAACCTTGCTTGATGTAGTTTCCGTTGGTATTGCCTTCGACCACGTACTCCCAGATCTTGCCGTTGTCCGTAGACTTGGCGCTGATCACTTTGATCGTGCTCTGGTCGATTTCTGCACCGGTGCTATCGTAAATCGCGAGGGGCCAAGAAGAGGTGCTGAGCGTTACGCGTTCCGAGAAGGCGATGCGCAAGGTATCCTGTGCGTTTTCGTGATTTTCGTTTTCAAGAATCGCAACGCTTGCAAGGGTCGGAGCGATACCGTCTGTAATTGCCTTTTCGGCGTATTTCACGACACCGTCTTCGGTCATATAGATGGTCACAGTTCCCGACGGAGCTGCATTTTTCGGAACGTCAAGGCCCGCAAGCGAGAAGTTCGCCGTGGTACCGGTGACTGTTGCCGAAGGCGTGACGAGAAGTTCCGTTGCAGCGGTCGTACTTGTGGAATCGAGAGAAATGCGGACGCTGTCCAGCTTAATCGAAGAGCCGTCAAACTGGTTTCCGCTAAAGGTAATCGTCAAAGCGTCGGCGGTAGCATCGCAATCCGAGTCCGTAAGAATGGCCTTCTGCGGAATCGGAGTTGTAGGATCGGCAAAGAACGCCTGGGCTGTAGAATCTTCCGGATCTTCCACGTCGATGTAAACAACGGTTACCGTGTCACCGCCCAAGAGGGAAACCTTCGGAAGGCTTGCGTCTGCGCTGTTGACTGCGGAGAGCCATTCACTTTCGAAGTAGCCGAGAGTTGCATTGGTGCGGCTTAAGGATACTTCTGTGGAGTCTCCGGTGCGGGAATTGTGGAGCATCACGTGGATGGTTTCGTAACCGGCGTTATCCTTATCGCTGACAAAGACCTTGAACTTCATCGGGTCTTCCGTTACCGGGCTCGAAACGGAGCTTCCATCTTCGCGGAGAAGCTGGATCTTGCCCGCGGTGCGGTCACCCTTGCTGAACTGCACATAGTACGTACGGTTCACAAAAGCGCAGCCGCCGTTTTCAAGACATTCAGAACAATCCGGATCCGGACCGGCAAAAATCGTCACGTCAACCTTGTTCGTTCCGATGCTCATCTTCACCGGAATGTTCAAGTCAAAGCGGCCTGTTGCATAGTTGTACACGGCTGCTGTAGAAAGCTGATCCTTGGAAAGAGCCACGCCGTTCACCCAGATAGCTGTTACGTAACCGTTTTCCGAAATGGTGGCGTTACCCGTCAGACGCATGGTGCTGATGGTGGAGTCGATCTGGATGTAAGAACCGTTAGAAACGTTGAACGGAGCGTCGAAAGCCACGGTCATTTCGTAATTGGCACGTTTCTTTGTCATTTCCGAATAAGACGGGCTAAAGCCGACGACGAATTCATCCTTGCGGTAAACGACCACGTACGGGTTTACCGGAGCTTCGTCCTGGTCACCGTCATCCTTGCCCCATACTGGCATGCCGGCATAGTCGGCACCGTCCACGTCGCGCTGGTGCGGAGCCCAGGTCCAGTCGCCAGTAGAAGCTGTCATGCGCTTTTCCGGTGCGGTGCGCAACGGATCGCACTTGCCGTTCTGGTAAAGTCCTTGGGAGAATCCTAAGTCCATACGCATACGGGAAGAAGACTTGATGGTTGTAGATCCGAGCGGGATCGGAATGTACCAGTCGTAAGTTCCCTTTGCGGAATTGTAAGTATCTTCGAGTTTTACAGGGATTGCGCCACGGAGCAAATCGCGGATTTCTCTGTCGGTTTCGCAAGGTTTGTTAAAACCGGCTTCGTCGTAGGCCTGGCAAATATCCAAGTCGAGCAAGAGCGGGCAGGATCCCGGCTGGTTGTTTTCTCCGGCCTGGGCTTCGATCTGTTCCGGCTTTGCGGTCACATAGAGACGCAGAGTCAAGCTGTCAAACTGACGATCTTCGTTGTTGTAAATATTGATGTTTAAGAAGCCAAGACCACCGAATTCATACTGGTAAGTGCGAACATCGAAGTCGTAGGATGTGACAGGCGTCGTAAACTTAAGCGGCATTCCTTCGTCGTCGGTGCAACGAATGGCCGTGTTGCTCTGAACGCAGTAATAATAAGTCGTCTTTTCCTTTAATCCGCCGAACTTTACGTAATGGAAGCTTGTGGGAATGCCCGAAACGTCTGCGTTCGCTTCGAAATCACAGGTTCCAGTCGGAGAAGTGGGGCAGGTCATTTGGTCGTAAGACGTCAAGAGCGTATCCCAGTAGACTTTAGATTCGTACTGGCCGTT
Organism: Fibrobacter sp.; assembly: GCA_017959225.1. GTDB lineage: Bacteria > Fibrobacterota > Fibrobacteria > Fibrobacterales > Fibrobacteraceae > Hallerella. The sequence goes on from JAGDBD010000117.1 coordinate 21,634, forward strand.
CGGCGTGTACCACATGATTTCTGCGCTGTCGGAAGAAAGGTTGCAAACCTTGATATTTTGGATGTTGGCGTCAGCCGGCGGACTCACGAGAGTCGTAAACGAGAAAGGCGTACTGGTGCTGTCCACGAGCCATTTGGTGGTATAGGCTTCGCTGCGGATATTTATCGCAATGACCTTGAAGTAATAGGTCGTTCCGTTGGAAAGGCCTGTCATGTGAATTTCGTGGCTTACCGCGTTCACCGTATCTTTGAACATCTGGTTGAACGGACCTGTTTCGCTTGTGCTGTAAAGGATCATGGCCGGACCGCGCTGGTCCTGAGTCACCTTCACAATGGCCGAATCATAACCGACATAGCGAATTTCCACATTCACCTGTTCCGGAGCCTTGGAGCGGTCTTCTTCCTTCACTGCGACTGCGCAAGAAGCGACAAACATAGCCGTAGCATCGATACAGGTTTCCGAAAGATGGTAATCTTCCCAGCTCATGGTGCTCGGAGCCCAGGCGTTGCCGTCGGTAACGCTCGGTGTCACGCCACCGAAGAGAGCGCCGGTAGGCGGATTATAAACGTAGTTGGCGCCCGGCATGTTCTTGCCTTCCGGGTTAGAGGCGCGGTGGTGAGGGTGAGCGTCGTTTTTATCGCCAACGCCAAGGAGGAACGATACATCCCACGGGTTCACGCCCAGCATATAGTTCAGCTGGTTGATACCCAGCTTTTTCATTCCGGAAGAATTCCAGGTTTGGACGCCTTTTTGGGGAAGTTTGACGCCTTCTAAATCTTTGGTCACATCGGCATAGGCGAGAACTTCAAAAATATTACCTGCCTGGTAACGGTTGTAAATCCAGGTCTGGTCGGTCTGCATATTGTACCAGAGATCACCGTAATAAACTGGCGTCGGGCCGTTCAGCGTCGGAATGGTGACGCTTTCGGTTCCTGATCCGCTCAAATAGCTCAGGTTTGTGCCCAAAATCAAGGCCACGTTTTCGGCATACTTTAAACGGGTCTTGTTGTCGATACCGTACTTGAGACCGGTTGCTTCATCTTTGAGAAGCATCTTGTAGAAGCCGTAAAGCGTATAGGTATATGCGTTTGCCCAGCTAGTGTTCTTACTCGACTTGCGCATACCGTCGCGGTTCCAGGCCATCCAGCCGCCGTTGAAGAAGCCGACGGAAGCTTCCTGGTCGTCACCGATTTCCGTATCTTCTACGGCATCGTTCAAATAATCCATGACTTTCGTATTTTCGTAAGTCGCATAATGGAGAGCGATTGCTGCAATGGCCAAGTCGTCGTGGGATTCGTTGTTGCCGTTATATGCAGAGCTAGCCCAACCGTCGGCAATGGTGTTATAAACATAAGGTTTACCATCGTCATAGGTTCCCGGGCCAAGGCTCTTTTCTTTAAGCTTCAGGTTCTTGGCAAATTCATACATCTTCTTTGCGACCATCAAGCAGGAATCGGCAAAAGCTTTGTCGTAATCCTGATAATCTTTACCGAGGATCGCAAGACCTGCAGCAATCTGACCGGAAATATTGGAACCCAGTTCTCCCAAGCGCAAATCGCGTTCATGAGGGCCACCACGGCCTGTAAGTGTTGTCGGGAGAGCGTCCTGATTTTCCGGACGGCCCCACCAACCGTGGTCCGCACCGAAATTACCGACGGAAACCACCATGTTGTCGATCACGCCGTTTGCAAAAACATAAGAGCGCAAGAAGAAGTCTGCACCGTGCTTTGCTTCGCGAAGAATGTCTGGAACACCATCGGTGTTAATGGTTTCGCCCATGTTGTAAGCGTAATTATCTTCATCACGATCCGGATTGGAAGCGGCCATTACGGCGAGCACCATAAAAGCATAGGCTTGGGTCTGGGATTCCTTCAAATGGTCACCGCAGTCATACCAACCGCCCTGCAAAGCGCCTTCTTGAGAAGTAAAGCCGGATACAGCAGCGTCGCCTTGTACAAAAGATCCACCGCCATCCTTGGTATGCCTCGGGTCGTGGAACCAGGATTCGGAATTGCCGGAGCGGTTGATGCCGTAGAACTTGAGGGTCGCATCACGGACCATCGAGTAAACTTTATCGCTGATAATAAAAGAAGCGGAGTATTGGTTCAAAACTTTCACGCGGTAACGGGTATCGGTCGAAAGGCCTGCCATCTGGGAAAGGTTACCCACGCAGACTGTTCCCGAAGGACCGTCTTCTGCAACGGAATAGCGCTTTTGGTTGTTTGTCGCTGCATTCGTTCCGGCGATAATTGTCCAGGAAGAAGAGGTGGTTTTGCCTGTGGTTGCAAAGGTGCCCCCTTCTGCCACTGTATTTCCGTCCAAATCTACGACGGAATAAGTTTCTGCGCAGTTGCCGGCAGACACATAATAAAACTGCTTTTCGGTATCGTCCGGAAGGTAACCAGCCTGGTTAATGCGGATACGGCCAATACGCACATTCTGAGCGTCGCGGTAAGCCTGGTTCAGAGAATCCGGGATAATGCCGTTTGGAACAAAGTCCTGTGGAACGGACCCAACTTCTGGAACCGGATTGTGCTTGGTTTTGTTTGGAACGTACTGGCTAAAGCTTTCCACCGTACCGCCGTCGTCTGTGGCAGCGGTGTCCCATTTCATCGGCCAAATAGGGCGAATCAGGTCGTAAGGGGTCGGTTGTTCTTGTTCGACTGCAAAAAGAGCGGCAGTAAACAGAAGTATATACGCAAAAACAGGCACAAAAGCTCCTTTTTTGAATCCAAATACAATCCCGCCCTAAAATAACTCTTTTCGGCGGAACTCGTGCGTTCGTATTAAAAATGTTACAAACAAAAATTTACGGTTTGAGTGTATATTTGAGCCTATGAAACTGACCGGTTGTTTGCAAATTTTATCTTGGACTTGCGCTTCTGCGCTTTTTTTGAGTTTGGCTGGCTGTGGAAGCGATTCCGGTTCTGGATCTAGCGATTCGGAATATTCTTCTTCTGCTACGGCCACGGAAGCTTCTTCGGGTTCTGTTGTAGGATCTTCCGCATCGACCGGTTCGAGCGCTTCGACGGGAGGATCTAGCGCTTCTACCGCAAAATCTTCGTCTTCGGCGGCAACGGAAACGCAGAGCAGCGATGAAGAATTGAATGCTGCGAATAAAGCGGTGAATGGTTCCTGTGGCCCCTCTTCGACTACAATCAATAAAGGGGATATTGCCACTTGGAAGTTCTACCGCGAATCCGGCGATGTTTATGCGCAAATTCTTGCCCCGTTCGTGTGGGTGTTTGAAGGCGTTTCCAATTCGACTGTGCAGGGAAATGGCCTTCAGACGGTGAATGTGCGGTATGAAGATGCGGGATCTTTTGCCACGTATTTGAACGTGGACGGCAATGAAATCGCCTGTGATTCGATCCAGGTGCAGGGAGTTCCGATTACGGTCAATTCTTGTGTGCCGAATACTTTGACTGCCAAAGCGGGTGAAACGATTACGTGGACAGTGGATGCTACTTCCGAATCGAATATCACCGGATATGCCTGGTCTTCGACTTATGGCGAGATGACTGGCTCGGGAGCTTCGGGGTCGATGTCTGCACTTTCATCGATGCATAAACAAAACGTGACAGCGACCGTTGCCATTTCGAATGCAGACAAGACGGTAGTGAAGTACAATTGTGAATCGGTTGCCGTGGTGGACCCGGAATCGGTGGATTTGGTTTTGCCGCTTGGAAGCATTAACTCCTCTGATTATGAATACGCTTCTGGCTTGGTTGCTGTTGCGGATTCTTTGGTGATTCCTTCGCAGACAGCGACAACGGTTCAAGTTCCGACGGGTGCTCCTTCGAATTGTACGGTGGGTTGCAAGCCTGTCAACAGTTCGGACTACATGAGCCTTCAGGTCTTCTGGGATTCGGATGAAGCCTTGAGTAGCTTTGCCTACTTTAGCCCGAGCGGTTGTGCTGCTGGCAAGAAGTACACGGTAACGACCACGGTGGCTACAGTCTGCGTGGTGAACGCTCAGTAATCGCTGGCTCATAAGTGCTTTGAAAAATCCCGGGCATCGGCTCGGGATTTTTTCGTATTGCCAAGGTTGCTTCGCTTCGCTCGCAATGACATGGGGAATGCTCAGTGACAGAACATGAGTTGCTTCGCTTCGCTCGCAATGACAGCGGAACGTAGTCATTGCGAGGGATGAAATCCCGAAGCAATCCGTGGACAAGGGGAGTTGAGGCGCACGACCGCATAGAGGAATGCTCAGTGACAGAACATGGGTTGCTTCGCTGCGCTCGCAATGACAGCAGAACGGTGTCATTACGAGTTATTTTTTCACCGTCATTGCGAGGAGCGTAGCGACGAAGCAAAAAAAACGATTCCCTCGTTTGGAGAGAATCGTTTTGAAAAGTTTCGATGTTAAAAGGAGATTAATCCTTGCCCGTGAAGATGATCACGAGAACGCTTGCGATGAATGCTGCGCTCACGATGATGAATTCAAGCGGGTTTTCCATAATGGTCTGACCGGCGGTACGCGGTTCTGCGTTCGGTTCAGCCTTCTGTTCTGCCTTGGCGGTATCAGCCGGAGCAGCGGCAGCAGTTGTGTCTGCAGCAGGAGCGACAGCGGCTGTCGTATCAGCCTTAGCGGTATCAGCCGGAGCAGCCTTTGCTTCGAGAACTTCTGCGGTATCAGCCTTTGCTGTGTCCACCGGAGCAGCTACCGTTTCTGTCTTTGCAGAGTCTGCCGGGGCAGCGGCTTCTGCTTTCGGAGCTTCAGCGGCAGGTGCAGCAGCTTCGGCCTTCGGAGCTTCAGCGGCAGGTGCAGCGGCTTCGGCCTTCGGAGCTTCAGCGGCAGGTGCAGCAGCTTCGGCCTTCGGAGCTTCAGCGGCAGGTGCAGCAGCTTCAGCCTTCGGAGCTTCAGCAGCCGGTGCAACAGCTTCAGTTTTTGCAGCTTCAGCGGCCGGGGCTGCCGGAGCGGCGGTTTCTGCCGCGAATGCGAATGCAGAAAGCATTACGGCAGCCAGGAGAGTTTTCTTCAGATTCATTGTATTCCTCGTATTGAAAAAGTCGGGGCAGTGCTCCTGCCTATTCCGCATTGAAAAATAACTCTTCTCCATGGAATGTGGTAAAAGAATTTTCCGAAATGCATGAAAATTCTATCTTCTATGTGCATCTATTTTCCCAATTCGAGGTTTCTATGGCATTTAAATATGAAGCAACCGTTCAACACGGCGTCGATACCACTGAATACGTTCATCTTGGAACGGAAGGTGTTTCTGTTACCGAATTTGAAGGCAAGAAGATTTTGAAAGTTTCGAAGGAAGCTTTGACGAAAGTCGCTCAAGCTGCATTCGAAGAAGTGGAATTCTGCCTCCGTCCGGCTCACACGGCTAAAGTGGCAAAAATCCTTCAGGATCCGGAAGCGAGCGATAACGATAAATTCGTCGCCATGACCATGTTGAAGAACGCTTGTGTGGCTGCCAAGGGAATCCTCCCGTTCTGTCAGGATACGGGTACGGCTATTTGCGTTGCCCACAAGGGACAGCAGGTGTGGACAGGCTTTGACGATATGGAAGCGATTTCGGAAGGCATTTACAATGCGTACACCACCAGAAATCTGCGCTACAGCCAGATCGCTCCGCTTTCCATGTACGAAGAAAAGAACACGGGTTGCAATCTTCCGGCTCAGATCGACATCCATGCCGAAGAAGGTGCCGAAATGAAGTTCCTCTTTGTGGCGAAGGGCGGCGGCTCTGCCAACAAGACGTACTACTGGCCCATGACGAAGGCGCTCCTCAACCCGAAGTCCTTAGAAAAATTCATCAGCGAAAAAATCAAAACGTTGGGAACGGCTGCATGCCCTCCGTACCATTTGGCAATCGTAATCGGTGGAACTTCCGCTGAAATGAATACGCATACGGTAAAGCTTGCAAGCTGCGGATATTACGACGATCTTCCGACTTCCGGTAGTGAAGGTGGACGCATTTTCCGCGACGTCGAAATGGAAGAAAAGGTGATGCACATGTGCCAGAAGACAGGCATCGGTGCTCAGTTCGGTGGAAAATATTTTGTGCACGACGTTCGTGTGATTCGCGCTCCGCGTCATGCGGCTAGCTGCCCGGTTTCCATCGGCGTCTCTTGCTCTGCTGACCGCAACATCAAGGCGAAGATCGATGAAAACGGCATTTGGATCGAAAAGATGGAACACCATCCGGAAAAGTACATTCCGGAAGGAAATGTGGTGAACCTTGCACCGGCTGTGGAAATTGACCTGGACCGTCCGATGAAGGAAGTCCTTGCCGACCTCAGCAAGTATCCGGTGAAGACCCGTTTGAACCTCCGCGGAACGATGATCGTGGCTCGTGACATGGCTCATGCAAAGATTGCTGAAATCTTCGACAAGCAGGAACGCGGCGAAGAACTTTCCGACATCGAAAAGAAGGTGATCGAAGTGGCGTCCAACCATCCGATCTATTACGCAGGCCCGGCAAAGACCCCGCAGGGAATGCCGACCGGCAGCTTTGGACCGACGACCGCTGGCCGTATGGACCCGTACGTGATGCGCTTCCAGAGCAAGGGCGCTTCCTTGATTATGGTGGCGAAGGGTAACCGTTCCCAAGATGTGACGGATGCTTGCAAAAAGTACGGCGGCTTCTTCCTCGGATCCATTGGCGGTCCGGCAGCAATCCTTGCGGAACAGAACATTCTTTCGAATGAAATCGTCGCTTTCCCGGAACTCGGTATGGAAGCAATCCGCAAAATCACGATCAAGGATTTCCCTGCGTTCATCCTCGTTGATGACAAGGGCAACAATTTCTTTGACGGTCTTCTTTAATTTCATAGGCTCCTCATGGAACGCTTTATCGTCGTAGATTACAATGCAGGAAACTTGACTTCGGTGCTGAATGCTTTTGAACGTATCGGTGCAAATGTCAAGGCTTCCCGCGATCCTTCTGAAATCGCTGAAGCAGAACGCCTGGTCTTTCCCGGCGTGGGCGCTGCTCGTTCGGCGATGGAAACTTTGGAAAAAACGGGTATCGGCAAAGCGATTGTCGAAGTCGTCCGCAAAAAACGACCGGTTCTCGGCATTTGCATTGGATGCCAGATTATTCTGCATTCCAGTGAAGAAAATGGCGGAGTCGATACTCTCGGTCTTATTGACGGTAAGGCTGTTCGTTTTCAGGATGAAGCTGGAATTAAAATTCCGCATATGGGATGGAACCAGGTGGAACTGTTGAAGGAACATCCTTTGTTCGAAGGTGTTCCAAACAGCAGCGATTTTTATTTCGTGCATTCTTTTCACCCGGCAGAAATCGCTGTGGAGAACGCTCTTTCCAAAACCACCTACGGATCGCAAACGTTTACATCGGCCGTTTGCAAGGAGAACCTGGTTGCAACGCAATTCCATTTGGAAAAAAGCGGCGACGTGGGACTTCGCGTTTTGAAAAACTTTAGCACCTGGAGCGGAAAATAATGCTGACCAAACGTTTGATTATTTGCTTGGACGTTCGAAACCGCAAGGTGACGAAGGGCGTGAAGTTTAAGGGAAACATCGATGTGGGTGATCCCGTAGAGCTCGGAGCCAAGTACAGTGCCGATGGCGTAGACGAACTGGTTTTTTACGACATCACGGCCAGCGCAGAAAATCGCCCGTGCGACCTGGAAATGGTGCGAGACATTGCTAAGCATGTCTTTATTCCTTTTGCCGTCGGCGGTGGAATCCGTTCCTTGGACGACATGCATCAGGTGCTTCTTGCCGGTGCGGAAAAAGTGAGCGTGAACAGCCTTGCTGTTTTGCATCCGGAGATCATTGAACAGGGCGCCAAGGCTTTCGGTAACCAGTGCGTGGTGCTGGGAATGGATGCCAAACGTGTAGGTGTATCGGAAAAGTTCCCGTCCGGATATGAGATTTATATCAAGGGCGGTCGAGCAGCCACCGGGCTTGATGCGGTTGAATGGGCAAAGAAAGCGGAATCTCTCGGAGCGGGGGAAATCTGCTTGAACGCGATGGATACCGACGGCGTCCGGGACGGTTACGAATTAGAAATTACAGACAAAGTAGCGAAAGCTGTAGGCATTCCGGTTATTGCATCGGGCGGAGCTGGAAAGCCTAGCCACATTGCAGACCTTTTTGCAAAAACGTCTGCGGATGCGGCCCTTGTCGCAAGCATGGTACATTTCGGAGATTATACCGTAGCCCAGATCAAGGAAGAAATGAGCAAGGCGAATATCCCTGTAAGGAAGATTGTGTAAAATGAATCCAGACGTCGCAGAATCCATTCTCGAAGCCGGCAAAAGTTACGGCGCAGATTATGTGGAAATCTTTGAAGAAGAAACCCGCTCATCGACGCTTGCTCTCAAAGATCAAAAGATCGAAACGGCTTCGGCTGGCACGGAGTTTGGAATTGGCGTGCGTCTTTTGTACGGAACGGAAGTTCTGTACGCTTACACAAGCGACGAAAGCAAGGATGCTCTTTTGAACATGGTCAAAACCTTGGCGTTTGGACGCACAGGTTCAGGCCAAGGTTCTGTCACGTATGTGCCGACTCCCACAAAATTCGGCGAAAATTATCCGAATTTTATGGATCCCCGGCTTCTCGGCAACGGTTACAAGTTGGACTTTTTGCATGCGGCAGACGCCAACGCTCGCAAAGTTTCAGACCGTATTTGCCAAGTCGTTGCAAGCATCACCGATTCCAGTTCCCACGTGAACATCATCAGTTCAAGCGGTGTGAACGTTACCGATTACCGTTGCCACACCCGACTCGGAATCAATGTGACCGCAGGATCGGGGTCCGAAAAGATCGTGGCCCGTGAAGCGCCCGGTGCGCTTGCCGGTTACGAATCTCTTGAAACGTTCCATGTTTCGGAACTTGCGGAAATGGCGGCGGAACGTTCGCTTCGCATGCTCAATGCTGGTCACATTGCCGGCGGTGTTATGCCGGTGGTTATGGGCCCTGGCTTTGGCGGTGTGATTTTCCATGAAGCAGTGGGGCATCCCCTGGAAACGGAAGCCATCCGTCACAACGCAAGCCCGTTCTGCGGTAAACTGGGACAGGTCGTTGCACAGCCGTGTTTAACAGCGATTGACGACGGGACAATCCCCGGATCGTGGGGAAGCGTTGCCGTAGACGATGAAGGCATGAAAACGGAACGGACCGTTTTGATTGAAAACGGCGTTTTGAAAAATTACATGTCGGACATGGTCGGCGCAATGGAAGTCGGCTGCGCTCGTACAGGCAGCGGTCGCAGAGAATCTTATAAATACGCTCCCGTGAGCCGTATGCGAAATTCCTTTATCGCTCCGGGCAAGGATTCTTTCGACGAAATGATCCGCAGCGTGGATCACGGCCTTTATGCGGCCAAAATGGCAGGTGGTTCCGTGAACCCGGCGACAGGGGAATTTAATTTTGCTGTGGAAGAAGGTTACGAAATCGACCATGGAAAAATCGGACGTCCGGTGCGCGGAGCGACCCTCATCGGTAAAGGCGACCAGGTTCTTCAAGGAATTTCCATGGTGGGAAACGACCTTTCGATTGCAGCCGGTGTCTGCGGAGCTTCTTCGGGATCAGTTCCTGTGACCGTAGGACAGCCAACGATAAAAGTGGATTCCATTCTTGTGGGAGGAAGATAACAGGTGCGTTTGACCGCTCTCTTCATCGCTTTGTTTGCGTCCCTTCTGTGGTCTTTTGAAACCGTGGAAGATTCCAAATCGCGCTTTGTTTTGCAAGACGGAATTGCGGACGTTACGCCTGTGGCTTGCGAAGAGGGCGATTACCATCTGCTTCCGGAGAATGCCGTTTACCAAAACGGATCCGGAATGCCTTACCGCATTTACCGGGTCGCGCTTCCTTCGAACGCAAAGCCTTCGGTGACGGTTTCGGATTCCGTCCGGACATCTTTTGGAAAGACCTGGTGCAAGTCCGATTCATTGAAAAACGGCTCGGTGCAAATTTCTGCCCCGAAGCTCCGCGATGGAGTCTGGGTTTCGGATATTTGGGTGCCGCTGTTGCAGGTTTCTGGAAATTCTGTTTTTGTGCGCAAAAATTTTCAGGTGAAAATTTCCTTTTCGGGCACTCCGCAGAACAAACGCCCGGGCAAACGCATCCTTGCACAGGTTTTAAATCCGAAAGGAGCTGCTTCTTTTGGAACGTCAACGAGTACCGCTAAAGTTCTTCGCAAAGCGGCCGCTTCGGATCTTTCAAACGTTACGTGGATTTCCCGATTGAAAATCGGCGACACGGACAATGGAACCACTTCGGAAGACGGCCTTTACTTTGTGACGTACAAACAGGTTTATTCCGCATGCAAGGAAGTGGCCCGTTCCGCAGACTGCGAAGGAATTCCTGTGGAAAAACTTCGCATGTACGGCGCACCGCAGGATACCCTTTCGGATATGATCCGGAGTTCTCTTGAAATCGTTCCGAACCGCTTGTTTGAAATTCCTCTCGACATCCGCGATAATGATGGAACGTTTAACGACGGCGATACGATTTTCTTCGTGGGCTATGGAACTTCCATGTGGAAACGTTTTGATTTGGAAGATTCCACTGCAACGCCCAAAATGCAGTACTATTATTCGTCTTCGCCCTATAGCTATTACCAGTATTTTCAGCTGGGGTATAGTTCTACAGGCAAAGGCTTGCGCCTTTCGACCGTATCTTCTCCCAGTTCCGGCTCGGACGTGAACGTGATGCGGTACGTACGCATGGAAAAAGACCTTCTTTTGCGTGACGATTATTTTGGTGACGAAAGCTCCTGGGAAGAATATTCGGGAAAAGAATGGTTCTGGATTTGGAATACCGCCAGAGATTCGGTGGATGTTTCCTCTTCCACATTTGCTGCGCCCCGCGTTTCGACACTTCCGAACTTGATTTCGGATGGTGAAACTTATTTGGCGGTGTCCTACGTTCCCCATTCAAAGACTATGTATACGCGTTCGCGATTTACATTTACGGTCAACGGAAACACCTATTCCACCTATAATCGTTTTCCGATGGGGAATTACATTGTCGAAAATCCTGCGTTGAAAGCTTCTGGAAATACTTATTCCATGAGACTTTTGCCGAACGGTTCCGTAAACGATCGTTTTGACGGATTTTCCATCGCTTACACGTGGAATCCGACTCTTGAAAACGATTCTGCGGAATGGATTTTGCCGGGAAAGCAGAGCGGTCGCATTCGCATTCCGTTTACGACAAGCTCCCAAATTGCCGTGATGAAGTTCGAAGATTTTGAACCGGTGGGACTTTTGAATTCTAAAAACGGCTACCTGTACGATAGTTTGTCTGCAAACGTGGACACGCGCTACCTGATTTACAACAAAAAGAATCCTCATAAACTGGCGGGCATCGAAGGCGTTCCTGCGCATATTTCCGGAACCCTGTCGGATATTTCCCGTATATCTTCCAAAACGGAATATTTGATTATTGCTCCTGAAGCGTTCCAGGTTCCAGCGGTTGAACTTGCCAAATTCCGTTCCGAAGGAAAAGCCTTCCAAACATTCAACACGACAGTCGTTCTTGCGGAAGATATTTACAGGGCCTATTCCGGCGGGGCAATGGATCCTGTAGCGATCCGCAATTATCTAGCTTACGCCCGAAGCGTTTCGCCTAATTTGACCTACGCTGTTCTCGCTGGTAACGGAAACTTCGATTACCGCGGAAAGTATTCCGGATTCAAAACCAATTGGATTCCACCTTTTGAAAAGGAAGATGCCGCTGCGGAAGACTTCTTTGCCGTTTTGGATTCGGGGGAAAGGGTTCTTCGCGGATCTTATGACTTGGACCTTTATGTGGGACGTTTGCCGCTTTCAAGCGTTGCCGATTTCAATGCGTACAACTTAAAGATCGAAGAATATGAAAGGACTGCCAGTGCGGACAACTCTTCTTGGAGAAATTCCTTGGTCATTACCGCCGATGACGCGTGGACAGGATCTTCGACGGATGGCATTGACCATACGACTCCGGCGGAAGACCTTTCCCGTACGCTTTTGAACGCTTCGACGGAAGACAGCTTCCATCTCGACATTCACAAAATCTATCTGTTGGATTATACGGCGGATGCCGCGGGCCAAAAGCCAGACGCTTCCAATGACCTGATCAACCGCATCAATCAAGGTTCTCTTTTTACGGTATACTTTGGTCACGGCTCCATTTCGGACTGGGCCTTTGAAGGCTTAATGAAGCCCTCTTACATTTCGAGCCTTTCCAACGAATCGCGTTACACGATCCTTGGATCTTTCTCGTGCACGGTGGGACGTTTTGACAAAGGCAATGAAACTTCGCTTTCGGAATATTTCATTCAGGCTTCCAAGCGAGGCTCTATTGCTGCCATCGGTGCGACACGCGAAACCTCCGGAAGTTACAACAAAGTATTTGCAAAATCCGTTTTGACAAATGCGCTTTTCCCGACGGGCAATACACTTGGAAAGGCTTTTGCAACCGCCAAAACCATGACGGGGCTCGGATATCAAAGCTCCGCGTCCCAGCGTTACAACAACGAACGCTATGTGCTTTTGGGAGAACCGGTCGTTCCGATGCCGAATGCTGCGTTAAACGTGAAGCTCGATCAAAAAGTGGATACGATCCGCGCCTTGGACAGCATGACCCTTTCGGGAACGGTCTCCGGCATTTCGAACGGATCGATTCACATTTCCATTTTGGAACAGAGCTATGAAAAGAAGCTCAGCCAGGAACCTGCAGAACGAGATTCCGTTGCCGTGCTTTATGACGGCTCGCAGATTTTTAGCGAAGAAGCGGAAATCAAAGACGGAAAGTTCCTTGTGAACTTTATTACACCGCGAAAAATTTCTTTTGGCGATACCGCTGCGGAAATCCGCATTTGGGCAAATTCCAATTCAACGCCTAAAATCGGACGCACGTTGGTTTCTGGAATTTCCATTGCGGGAATGTCTGCTTATGCGGATTCGATCATTGCAAACGATACAATTGCACCTTCGATTTCGATCCAGAGCTGCCTTTCTCCGGCATCGGGAACGTCCTTTGCCGAAGGCGAAACGGTAACCCTTGCTTCTCCGGCATGTTTACAGGTGACCATCGAAGATTCAACGGCTATCGACTTCCGAGAAGAAGCGGATGAAGGCGTTTCCTTCGAAGTGGTGGGCTCCACCGTTTCCATGTCGCCATTCCATCCTTGGCCATACCTGGAACAGTCCAGCAAAAAAGCGGTTGCCCGGATGTCTTTTGCCGAAAGCAAGTTCCCAGCAGGGCTTTACACGTTCCGCGTTGCGGCGATGGATATTGTTGGTAATGAATCTACCCGTGAAATCAAGGTCAATGTGACCGATGGACTTTCGGAAGGCCTTTCCGACGTGTTTACTGTGCCAAACCCGATGAAGAAAAAGGGGACGACCTTCTACTTCAAAGACTTGGCGGTGGGCCGTTCCACGGACGTCACGATCTTTATTTATAACCAGAATGGACGCTTAGTTTACCGCATTCCCAACGCCGTTTCGGGTGTGACAACTTGGGATGGCCGCGATTTCTACGGTCGTAAACTTGCCAACGGCCTTTATCATTATATCGTGGTTTCCAAAGTGGCGGCAACGGACGGGGCTGCTGCAAAGACTTTCCGCAAAAAACAGAAGCTTGTTATTTCGAGGTAATATTCATGGATTTAAGAAAAAAAGCATCGCCGGTTCAAGTTTTGGGAGAAGGATTTCTGCGCTTTCGCTTGATCTTCTTGGTGGTATTTGCTGTTTTGTACGTTGTTTTTGCGCGGGATTTCAGTGCCACTTTCGCCTTTATTTTGGGAGCGGGGGAGTCCCTTGCTCAGACGGTGGTCGCTTGTAAACAGTCCGGATTTGCTGTTGCGGATTATCCGTTCTGGATTTCTTTGGGAGCGCTTTTTATTGTGCTTTTTCTTGTGCGTTTGTTCCTTGGAAAAATCCGTAACGCCCTTTCGTTTTTATTTTCGACCCTTTTTATGAGTGCACTTGCGCTCGCTTTGAATGAAGTAGAAGAATGCATCGCCTATGTGTTCCTCGGCTTTCTTTTGCTGAGTATGGTCTTTTATTTTGTCGTCCGCGTGGCGAGTTTTAAAGCGCTTCTTCCGGTGCTGCTTTCGAGTTTCTTTTGGATTTCCATGGCTGCGCTTTGGGCTGCGCCTTATTTTGTGGGCGTTTCTTTTGCAGTCCTTGCGCTTGCCGATATGCTTTCGATTTCGTTAGATGCCGGTGTGGAGCTTCGCAAAGGGACGCCGGTGACGGGAGCTCTTGTCTCGGGATTTCGCAAGGCTTTTTTGCCGGCAGTCATTTCCGTTGCGCTTCTCGGCGGCTTCAATGGATACTATTACAATATGCCCATTTGGATGGCGATTGTTTTACCGGTAATCTCCCTCGCTTTGTTTTTGCTTGTGGAATTTCCGGTGATGAGCTTTGCACCCATGAGCAAGATGCGCGCATCTCACCGCTCGATGAAGGTGTAAGTAAACAAAAAAAAACAATTGTCAACTGCGGTCATTTCTGATTACATTTCTAAAAAATCTTGCACTTTCATCCATTATTATTCTAAATTGGAATATGGAGAATAAAAGATGAATCGTTACGATCTCGTTTTGCTCGGCCTGATTAAGGAACACGAACGAAGCGGTTACGACATTATGACGGAAATCAAGAACCGCGAACTGGATCGCTGGGCAAAAATCAGCACGTCCACGATCTACAACCGCCTGACGCGTCTTGAAAAGAATGGCTCCATCGAAGGCCATGCGGAACGGGACGGCAACCGCCCGGAACGCACCGTCTACCGCATTCTCGAAAAAGGCTCCGAGCTTTTGAAAAAGGAAGTGTTGCGTCACCTAACCGGTTTTAACGACGATCCGCGTACGCTGGGCTACGCCTTCCTTTATGCAGTCGATCCCATCGACACGATCCGTGTTCTTGAAGTTCACGAAAAAAAGCTTTTGGAAGAAATTTCCCGTTTGCAGAAAATGATTGACGAAGAACCGCGCCCGACCCTTTACCCGGAAGGCCCGTTCCTCAACTGCATGAGCCGCGACCACATTATGGTGGAACTCAAGTACACCCGTGCCGCGATTTCGATTTTACGCGATCCGCAAAAGAGCAAAAAGCTCGGCGGATACTTCTACATCAATTTCGGTTCTCGTGATTTCAACAAGAACTCCTGATTTTTTTCATTCACCATCCACGGAGATAAAATGACAGCAACGAAAAAGAAGCCGGCTGCTCCTAAGGCAAAAGCCTCCAAGAAGTACGGCTATTTCGATGACGCTAACAAAGAATACGTGCTCACCACCCCGGCAACCCCGATCAAGTGGTGCAACTATGTCGGTACGCTTGAATTCGGCGGTATCGTCGATACTACCGGTGGTACCCTCGTTTGTAAAGGCGACCCGGCTCTGAACCGTATCACGAAGTACATCGCCCAGATGCCGAATGCGGACTTTAAGGCAAGCACCGTTTACATTCGCGTCAAGGACGGCAAGGGATACAAGTTCTTCTCCCCGTTCTACGTTCCGACTCTCCAGAAGCTCGACAAGTGGGAATGCCACATCGGTCTTTCTTACAGCCGTTGGATCGCTGAAGCTTTCGGTCTCCGCGTCCAGGTGACGATTTTTGTTCCGACCAAGTCCAACACTCTCCTCCAGGATATTCAGATTACGAACATCGCTGGCGGTGCAAAGGAAGTGGACGTGATTCCGGTTTATGAATTCAGCCATTTCGAAGCTGAAAAGCAGCTCACGAACGCTGACTGGGTTCCGCAGACCATGACCCTCAAGGCTCATCCGGAAAAGGATGGCCACCTGGTTCTCGAACAGTACGCTTACATGAAGCGTGATTACGCCGTGAACTATGTGACGGCAGACTGCAAGATTTCGAGCTTCGACGGCGACCGTCGCGTGTTCCTCGGCCAGAACGAAATGGGTTCTTGGCAGCACCCGCTTTCCTTGGATAGCAAGGAACTTTCGAACAGCGAATGCGACCGTGGCGATAACATCGCTGCTCTCATGATCCA
>JAGDBD010000012.1 GCA_017959225.1 Fibrobacter sp.
CGGCAAAAGATCCTTTTTGACCGACTGCACCACGGCCATCAACTGCTGATCTTCCGAAAAGCTGCTAAGGGCAATCTGCCCTGTAAAGCTGTTATACCGTGCAAGCGCAAGATTCACCACATGGGAAGCGTAACCGTAGGCGTAATCAAGCACAAAGCCCAAAGCGATAAAGACCGCGGCAACAATCAAAAAGCTGATTCCGAGAATACGGATCGTACGGGCTTTAGAAAGGCCATCTACTTGTTTTTCTGCATTCTCGAAATCCATGGGAGATCCTTATTTGACTTTGGACGTGCTCAATTCGATGGCAATCTTCTTCGCTGTAGAGAAGTCCGCTTTACCCGTTCCGAGCTTTGGCACGGCTTCCACCTTAAAGGCTTCACCCGGAATCATCATCGGTGGAATTCCCGACTTACGAATTTCACGAAGAACTTCATCGGCATCCTTTTCACCCGCAAAGAGAAGGACGATTTTTTCACCCTTGACTTCGTCCGGAATAGCGACACCGATAAAGTACATGCCGGCAATCACGACCGAATCTGTGATTTTAGCTTCCACAGCCACAAGAGAAATCATTTCTCCACCGAGCTTTGCAAAGCGGCTGTAACGGTCCACGATGACCACAAAGCCATCTTTATCCAGATAGCCCTTGTCACCGGTTTTATACCAGCGGTGGCCATTGATTTCAAGGATCACGCTCTTCGTGCGTTCCGGATCTTTCAAGTAGCCTTTCATGATCTGGCATCCGCCGATGAGAATCATCCCCTGCTCGCCCTGGGGAAGTTCTTCGTCCGTAATCGGATCGATGATTTTTACGCCGACGCCCGGAATGGCCATGCCCACGGAACTAAGATTTGTCCGCGGATCCATGGTGAGGTAATCGTCCAAAAGGACGTCTTCGGAATTGTACGTGGCCACCGGTGCCGTTTCCGTGCAGCCGTAGCCTTCGTAAATTTCCTTTTTGAACTTGCGAGCAAACAAGTCTCGGATTTCGGGACGGAGCTTTTCTGCACCCGAAAGGACGAACCTTAAATGTTTGAAGCACATGGGGTGCACCCAGCGGTTGATGCCCACTGCGCGAAGGAAGGTCGGGGTGCCGACAAGGATCGTGACGCGGAATTCCGCACAGACACGTGCCATCGTCTTCACATCCGTCGGTTCCGAACATGTGACCATCGGAATGCCTTCAAAAAGCGGCAAAAGCACTGTTACCGTAAGCCCAAACGAATGGAAAATGGGCAGTTCCGCAAGCATGACGTCGTTGGGACGAATGCAAAGGATTGCATTTGTCTGCTGGGTATTCGAAACGAGGTTTCGGTGGGAAAGCATTACACCCTTCGGCGTTCCTTCAGAGCCCGAACTAAAGAGGATCACCGCGGTATCATCCGGTTTTGTTGACTTCACAAACAGAAGTTCAAGCAAGCTGACCGGCAAAACTACCGCCGCCGCAAGTGCGAGATAACGGTAGAACGGATTCACCACTTTATCGAGATCTTCCACACAAATCAGTTTGCACACCGTGCCAAGCTTAAAATAGTCCTGGCCGCGATTCTGCATTTTGTTCAAAAGCGCCCAGCTTGTGAAAACCGTTTTGATTTCTGAACGTTCAATGCACTTGAGAACGGATTCGACTCCCGATGTAAAGTTCAAATGCACACTGGTCTTGCCCGAAGCCCAAATACCAAGCATCATGGAAACGCCTTCCGGAGACGGTGGGAGCATAAAGCCCACCCGTTCTTCCTTGCGGGCGATTTTTCCAAGAATATGGGAGTAGGTCAAAACCTGTTGGATCAAGCCGTAACCCGTGAGATGATCTCCGAGGGGACTGTAAACGGCAACGCGGTGACGTACACGGCGCTTCATCGCTTGCAGCCAGAAGGGAACGATGGTCGGGTAGAACGACAAAGACTTGGACCAGGCGACCATGGAAAGTTCGCGCAAAATGTTCCGGAGCTTAGCCGTTTCGGTTTCCGCCGGAATTTCCTTTCCAAAGGCGATGGAGATCACGCTGGTGAATTTTTCACCGAAGTTCACGTTTTCATTAGCGTAACTTCTTTTTCCACCCCAAACGCCTTGGATGTAGAACGGAATGAGTTTTGCACTCGTATCTTTGATCGCCGAAGAATAATCCATGGAAAAGCGTCCGATATTGCAGGACTTCGCAATTTCCCCTTCCGGGAAAATCACCACCGCTTCACCTTGCAATAGAGCCTTGCGAATCGCCGCCATAGCCGGTTCCGTATTTCGACGGTTGATACGGATCGCTCCCAAAAGTTTTAGAATCCAACGGGAATACCCATGTTCCAATTTGTCTTCATTCACCGCCAAACGGAGCGAGCGGGGGCTCGCCATCTGTAAAAGAACCCAGTCGATATAGCTCGTATGGTTTCCGAGCAAAAGCACCGGACCTTCTAACGGAATGTTTTCGTTGCCGATAATCTTTAGATCGTAACGAAACACGTAATAGGCGCGGAAAATCGTGCGAATAAGGGACTGGGGAAAACGTATAAACGCCCACACAAAAGCCGCCAGCAAAAAGAGCGAGAATACAAATAGGAAGGTTTCCTTGTCCACGGAAGTGTATTCGAGAAGGAATACTTCGGAAGTCACCACAAACACAAGGAAAAGCATCGTCACCATATTCGACACGGCAACGATTCGACCCGAAGATGCCGGTCGGGAATACAGCAAAAGGAGCGAATTCAGCACCGTACCCAAAGCGCCAAAGAAAAGGCCGAGGAACGCATAAAGCATGCGGATCAAAACCGGATTTTCCACAAAGGGAATGAACATGGCGCAAACGCCGCAGCCAAGAACCGACACGGGGATCAGGCCTACTTCAATGAACTGATGCGAAGAACGGGACGCGAGATAGCCGCCAAACATCATCCCCACCGCAGAGAACACAAGCCCGTTGCGGATCACGTCCAAAAAGCTTTCTCCCGACAGGTTTAAGGACAACAGCACAAATACCTGGGCAAGTCCCCAGAATACGGCAAGTCCAATAATGATCATGCGGGAAAGGCTAATGTACCACGTTGCATGGAAGATTCTTCCCGGCGAACGGAACTGCAAAGATTCGCTATCCGGAGCGGTCTTCGGAATGAAAAATGCCGAAATTTCCGAAAAAACGGCAACTCCGACAAAAATCCAAAGGAGATAATCCACCCCTAACAGGGTCGCCGATTCGTGGTAAAGGCTAATGACGCCCACCGCAGCCACAAAAGCGCCGGCGATCATCATATTGAACATATGCGCAACGCCCGTGGCAAGCCTTTGATTGCCAAACATTTCCTTCACAAGTCCATACTTCGCCGGACTGCCTATGGCAAAGGACGTGGAAACAAGCAAAACGAACCAGACGGCAATCTTTGGAAGACCCACCGTCCAAAGGACGCCAATGACTATCGAACCGGCGACAAAACCTAAAGAAGACCAGGCGACTACTTTTCCCTTTCCGAAGCGGTCCGCCAAAAAGCCCGCCAGCGGAAATGCCAAAAGATATGGCATGTAGAACATGGCTTGCAAAATCGCGCTATAAATCAAAAGTTCAACCGAATCTTTTGCAAGCGAGTATTTGATCCACTGTTCAAAAAAGAGAAAAAGCCCCATCTGGATGAAAGATGAGGCGAGTACCGAAACTAGATAAGGAAAGAGACCTTTTATTTTCATAGATTCCTTGGGAAGTTCGGATAATTTAGGAACTTATTGCTGAGCAAGTTCCAAGGCGATCTTTTTCGAAGCCTTGAAATCCGCTTTGCCCGTTCCGAGCTTCGGAATCGCAGGAACCTTAAAGGCTAACCCCGGAACCATTAGTGGCGGAATTCCCGACTTGCGCAGTGCCCGGAGAACATCCGCCGGGTCCATTTCGATTCCCGAATACAGCAAGACGAGGCATTCACCCTTGGCGCTGTCCGGAATCGATGTCACCATGTAATCGCCGCCTTCAAGGATTTTCGTATCGTTGATTCGGATTTCCACGGCGCCCAAAGAAATCATTTCACCGCCGAGCTTTGCAAATCGGCTGTAACGGTCCACAATGGTCAAGAAGCCGTCTTCGTCCAAATGACCCTTGTCGCCGGTACGGTACCAGCGACGACCGTCCAGTTCAATAATCGCATCCTTCGTGTGAGAAGAATCCTTCAAGTATCCCTTCATCACCTGGCAGCCGCCGATCAAAATCATGCCGTCTTCACCAGTCGGAAGTTCCCGGTTCGTTTCCGGATCCACAATCTTGTACAGCGTTCCCGGAAGCGGCATTCCCACCGTACCCGGTTTATGGTTCACCTGCATCGTCAGGTAATCGTTCAACAAGTTGTTTTCAAAGTTGACCGAAGCCACCGGCGCCGTTTCCGTGCAGCCGTAACCTTCAAAAATTTCCTTGCCGAACTTGAGTCGGAAGGCCGTGGAGATTTCCGGGCGAAGCTTTTCTGCACCCGCAATGATCATACGCAAGTACTTAAAGCACATCGGGTGCACCCAGCGGTTCACCGTAAAGGCGCGGAGGAACGTCGGAGTTCCCACAAATGCCGTTACGCGGAATTCCGCACAAACACGGGCCATGGTCTTCACGTCCGTCGGATCTGCCACAACGACAATCGGAGTTCCTTCCACAAGGCAAAGCAAAACGTTCACCGTGAGGCCAAAGGAATGGAACAACGGAAGCTCGGCAAGCATCACATCGTTCTTTGTCGAGTTAAAAATGCAAGAAAGCTGAGCGCAGTTACCGATCATGTTGTAATGGGTCAGTTCCACGCCTTTCGGAACACCTTCCGTGCCCGAGCTAAAGAGCACCACCGCGGTATCGTTCAACTTCACATTCTTTTTGAAGTAGAAGAGTTTGATAAGCGAAATCGGAAGCATCACGCCCATGACCATGTGGAAAAGCATTCTCCACTTCGGAATACTCTTCATTACGTCTTCGGCATAGATCAAGTTGCACTTTTCCGCAAGGACGGAGTAATCCGTACCCTTCTGCTTCAAGCGCTGCAAGAAGACACGGCTTGTAATGACCGTTTTCACATCGGCACGTTCCATGCACTTCATCACGATATCCGGAGCCGACGTATAGTTCAAATTCACGTTCACCTTGCCGCGGACCCAACCAGCGAGGTTTGCAATCACGCCACCTCCCGACGGCGGAAGCATAATGCCCACATGGTTTTGACCGCGGAGCATCTTTTTAAAGACTCGGCTAAAGGCAAGAGTTGCGCACAAAAGCTTATAGCCAGAAAGATGCGCACCATCCGGGCTGTAAATCGACGGACCGGAGCCAACCACCTTCTTACAGGCAATCAGCCAAGATTCTGCAATCGGTTTGTATGCCCGAAGCGAAGAACTCCAAGCGTCAATGGAAATTTCACGGACAATATTACGGATCTTGTTGGGATCGGTTTCCTTCGGAACAGGCGCACCAAAAGAAATCGTGATAATTCGTGTGAGCTTTGCTGCCAAGGACTGGGCATCTGCCGTTGCCGTATAAGCAAAGCGGCTTCCCCACAAGCCCTGAATGTAGAACGGAACGATTACCGCATCCGTATCCTTAATGGCTTCGGAATAATCAAAACGGAACGGGCCGACGAACGGTGTCTTTGCCACTTCTCCTTCTGGGAAAAGCACCACCGCATCGCCATTTTTCAAAGCGGCGTGAATCTGTTTCAGGGCTTCCGCTTCATTATTCTTATGAATGCGGATAACTCCCATGCGCTTTAGCACCCAACGCAAAGTCCACTTTTCGTAGTGATCCTTGTTACTTGCAATGCGAAGCGGACGGGGAGTCGCCATCTGCAAAACAGCCCAGTCGATAAAGCTGAAATGGTTTCCGAGCAAAAGCACAGGGCCTTCCGCCGGAATATTGTTCAAACCCAAAACCTTCAAACGATAAGAACTAAAGAAGGTGCGAAGGAGGGAACGGAGAAGTGCCTGAGGCAAATGTTTTAACGAATAGGCAAAACCGATAAGCGAAATTACCGCGAGCAAAAGGAAGAGTACCGGGAAAATCGCATGGCGTTCATCCGGGAAAAGTCTCGGCGTATAATGGATAATCAGCGTTTCAATGCCAAGGAAGATTCCAAGAATCACAATCTGGATCAAATTCGAAACGGCAAGGATTCTTCCGGAATTCGTCGGCACCGTATTGTACTGCAAAAGCGCATTCAGCGTCACAAGGAACATGGAGCTGAAGAAACCGATGAGGAAGAATACAAAAGACACAAGGAATTGGGAATTCAGCGCCGGCACAAGCAAGAAGCAAATCGACGATCCCAAAGCGCCAAGCGGCACAAGTCCCGTTTCAATAAAATCCTTGGAAGCCCGCGCCACGATAAACGAACCGAGCATCAAACCGAGAACTGCAAAAATAAGCCCGTTCTTAAAAAGGAAGATCGTATCGCTCCAGTTTGAATCCTGCTGGAAAACGGTTACAAAAATCTGAACGCCTGCCCAGAAAATCGAAATGCCCACAATGCATGCGCGCACCGTAGGAAGCTTCCAGGTATGCACCACATTATTCACCACAGACGAACGGCGGACCGATGCATATTCACGTCCCACTTTGGGAATCAAGAATGCAAGCACCGTCGAAACAAGGCTCACCGCCATAAAGACCCAAGGCCAGGCAACCGCCTTCCGCAAGAACTGCTTGACCGTCGGAGCAGAATTCAAAGTCGCATTCACCGAATCGAGGCCCGGAACAAGGATCGCCGCAAAGACAAGGGCCGCCACGGTAAAAATCTGGAGGAACGCATTGGAATATCCAAGACGCTTTGTACCGAACATTTCCTTGAGAATGCCATACTTGGCAGGGCTATGGACGGCAAACGCGGAAGCGGTCAACAGGGTAAAGAAAATGGCCAAATTATAGAACTTGAGTGTGTAAAAAACACCCGTCGCAATCAAGGATGCGGTCATCACTACGGAAGTCCAGGCAATCACGCGGCTCTTCGAAAAGCGGTTCGAAAAGAAGCTCGCCGGAACCACCATAAAAACAAAGGGCAAAAGAAAGAACGATTGGAAGAGAGCGCTCCAGAACAAGAGCTGCGACCCCACATAGTGAGTCGCAATCACCTTCTGCGTAAAGACAAAATGGCCCATCACTGCGAAATTCGTGAAGAAGATCGAAAGGAATAACGGCCAGACTCCTTTAAATTTCCACATATTTGCCAACCTTTTTGTATAGCTGAATAAGACTAGAACTTCAAGTGCATAGCTGCACCCAGTGTAAATCCATAATACAGACTCGCCGCATCATTCGTGTATTCCCAAATCGGAATATTGAAATACGGTTCCACCTCGATCAGCCCCAAACCGATCGTCACTTTCGGTTCAATTCCAAGCGACATCGTATAACCGAATTCGTCTTCCCCCGTGTAACCTTTAGCACGTACATTTCCCGGGGTATTCGAAACAAAGCTTCCATCGCTACCGTAAAGGAATTCAAAGGGGAAGCCGAGTCCCACACGGATCGTTCCAAAGGAATATTCCGGGCGAATCAACAGGTAAAGTTCATCGGCGGAACGTTCGTTAAAATCCCAAAAGTACCAGCTGTGCAGACGAATGCCAAATGTTTTCCAGTCGCCGTAAAAATTCGTACCGCCCAAAACGATCGCCGGGTCCGGCCTTTCACCGTTGCCGAGAAGCTTTTTAGAACCCGCCGGGAAGACAAAATTCACAAAGCCCGCCGAAGACGGAGAGCCGTACTTGAACCCGAGAATCGGTCCCCAAACACCCGTCACGCTCTTCATGCCGTCATCGCGGATCGGGTAAGTAAAATTGAATTCGAATCCGCGGACCGGGCGAAACCGGATCGTCGGCATCAAATTCAATTGGGATTCTTCATCCTTTTCCGAAAGATCCGCATCGTTGTCGTCATGGAAAACAGAACGGTAAAAGACTCCATAAGCGTTCAGATCGACCTGAAACGTCTTTGAAATCACGCCGTATTCGTTCATCATCGCATAGGCGGAAGATGTCAAAAGGACAAACATCGCCAGCGCAAGGATTTTTCTCATGGGCAAACCTTTATTAAAAAAGTTTTCAATTTTCACCAAAGATAGTTTTTTACGCCAAAAGTGTCTCTAGATCTGCCACTTCACGGGGGATTTCCGCAGAAATATCTTCGCAGCCGTCTTCCGTTACAAGCAAATCGTTTTCGATCCGAATTCCCACATCTTCTGCGTAATGGACGCCGTCCAAATCGATTTCAAAGAATCCGTACAGCCCCGGTTCATTGGAAAGGAGCATTCCAGGCTTTAGCGGTTTCTGCATGTAACAGCGGAACGGATCTCCTTCGTGAATCTGTTCCCCGATCAAATGGCTCACACCGTGGGGACGCTTGTCGTAAAGCAGCCGGAAGCGGCCACCTTTTGCCACAAAACGTTCCTGTAAAGCGTCCCAAATAAAGTCCCAAACCTTCGGGTCCAAATCCGCGAGTTTTGCACCGGGCTTCACATTCTGCTGGTGAAATTTTTGGGCGTCAAGGACTATTGTATAGAGCAATTTTTGCAAAGGATTGAACTTGCCGTTCACCGGTACAGTGCGCGAAATATCGCTGTGCTGCGTACCGGATCGCACGCCAAAATCCATCAACAAAAGCTTTCCCGGTTCAAGGGGTTCATCATTTTTTACGTAGTGCAAGCAGCAGGCGTTTTTACCGTTCGCCATGATCGTCGGGAACGCGAGATCGCCGTCGCTTTGAACCTGCATTTTGTAATCCAAAAAGAGCTTCGCTTCCCGTTCCGTTTTAAAATTCTTCAAATTTTGCAAAAATTCGCAAAATGCGTGGTTTGTCCACCCTTGTGCACGGCGGGAATCTTCAATACGGGCTTTGTCCAAAATCACCCGCAAATCCAGATGTTTTTCCGCCAGGGATTTCACCTGAACTCGACCGTCAAAACGCTTTTGGAGTTCCTCGGCAAATTTCGCATTGTGGTCGTCCGAAACGGATTTTTTGCCAAATTCCCCAGAAAATTCCAAGTAAAAGGCTTCCAGTTCTTTCAAATTCCGCTTCACAACCTGGGAATTCAAATAAGTCCAAAACTCCTCTTCGGGAAGAATCGTTTTGAATCCGGTAAGACTCCGCACTTCCCCTAGGGTTTCTTCCGAATAGGCGACTTTGATTCCTGTCCAAAATTCCTTATAAGCGTCTTTTTTAGGCAAAAAAAGCACTTCGCGAAAGTCCGGATCTTCGGCATGCGGGTCGAGAAGCAGTTTGCATCCCGGTTGATTCAATCCTGTAAGGAATAGAAATCCCGGATCCTGGACCATCTTGTTCCAGATTTCCACGTACACCTCTTCGGTACCGGGATTTTGCAAAATTCCGCAAAAAAGGCCAATTGTGTGGAGTTTTTGAAGCAATGCTTCGCGGCGAGAACGGTATACTTCAGCCGCCGGCACATCGGCGACAGGATCAATAAAAACCTGGGAATAGCGATTCATGCCTTAAAATCTAATTTTTTTACCAATTTCCATCCAAAAAAATCCATTTTTCTATATATATTTCGGATAACACATTTCTGCATGGAGCTTATCATGTCTGTATCTAAAATTTGGAAACTCGCCCTCGCTTCTCTTTGCGCCCTTTCCCTTGCAGCTTGCGCTGGCTCTCGCCAGAGTGGATACGAAGACGCGGATGACGGCGAATACACCGAAGAAACGGAAGGCGGTTCCGCAAAGGCCCAGAAGGTCGACGAAGACGAATTGAAGAAGACCCAGGATGCCGCTGTGAAAGCAACGGAAGAAAACCACGAACTTCGCCGCCAGATTTTCGAAGCAAAAACCAAACTCGGTATTTCTACCCAGACTCAGTCGGAAGATGCCGATGAAGCCTCTGACGCACAGTAATTGATGGATTCAGAAGTACGCTATCCTATTTCCGACGATTTGAAGAGAATCGTCGCGGGTGAAAATGAAACGGTTTTCCGCATGATGGAAGACCGTTTTTCCGTTATTATTCATTCAAGGCTCCCCGGACTTCGCCTGGAAGCCAAAGGGAAAAAGGCCGATTTGCAGGGGGCACTCGCCTTTTTGGATCAGGTGAAGCTCGCCGCTAAAAACGGCACATTTCTTTCCAAGGGATGGCTTTCCCGCCTTTCGGAAAATTCGCCCAAGTCCTCTTCCAAGAAAAAAGCCTCGTCCAAGGCTTTCGTTCCCGAATCGCCCATTCTACGAAACAAGCTTGGCATTCCAGTGGTTCCCAAGACTTCGTCCCAAGCGGACCTTGTCAAAGCTTGTGAAGAAAACGACATTATTTTTGCAGACGGTCCTGCAGGCACGGGCAAAACGTTCCTCGCTGTGGCAATTGCCGTCGCAAGCCTTGAACGCCATGAAGTGGAGCGCATTTGCCTTGTACGTCCGGCGGTAGAAGCCGGCGAATCCCTCGGATACCTGCCCGGCGATTTAAAAGAAAAGATTGCGCCCTATCTCCGTCCCATTCAGGATAGCCTTGCAGAGTTTCTTCCCCAGGAAAAACTTCGCAAGTACCAGGAAGACGGTCAAATCGAAGTGGCACCCCTCGCCTACATGCGCGGGCGAACGTTAAAACACGCTTTGATCATTCTCGACGAAGCTCAGAACACTACCATTCCGCAAATGCAAATGTTCCTGACGCGTCTCGGGCAGCATTCCAAAGCGATCATCACCGGAGACTCTTCGCAAATCGATCTGGGTCCCCACCAGGTTTCCGGTTTTGCACACGCGATCCGTTTACTGTCCAAAATTCACGGCATTTCCCACATCGCATTCCCGCAGACAGACGTCCTTCGTCATCCGCTGGTCCGTGAAATCGTGAAAGCCTATGAGCATGGAGGCAAGAAATGACCAAGAAGTCCCTAAAACTGCACTTGATCATCGGTTGGGCAATCATTGTCATTCTCGGAATCGTCCTGTTCCCCGACAAGGATCTCGCCCAAAAATCCGAAGTTCCCCATTTGGGCCAGATCAGCCCGAGAACCATCGTCGCACCGATCTCTTTTGACGTGCCCAAATCGGCTCAGGAAATCGCAAACGAAAAAGCCCGGGCCGCCGACAAGGTTTACGCGGTCTTCGAATTCAACCACGACGAAACGGTTCGTATCGCGAACGATTTAAAAGCCTACTTGGCAAAGGTTTCGCGGTACAGTTCCCTGCAATCCGAAATTTCCGCCGCAGCCGCCGGAACTCCCGATTCTTCGCTCCAGTTGAAAGTGCAGCAGGCTTCACAGGCTTTCCATCAGCTGACAAAACGCCTTTCCAATACAGCCGTACAGCAGCTCTCTTCCAGCAAACGCGCAAGGGATTCCCTAGAAAGCGTTTTCAACCGCATGTTGGACAACGGCGTTTCGAACACACTTCTTGCAACCAACAACACAAGCGTTCAGCTATTCCGCGAAACGTATAATTTGCAAGACGTCAATTACATTCCTTATTCCAAATCGGAAGTTTCTTTTGTTCGCGATAACGAAGAGCGAAAGCTCGACGCCAGCCGAATTCAGCCACGGGAACGCGCTATCGATGAAGCCTTTACCGATTTACAGCAGTACTTCAAAAATCAGGGTCTCCAAAGCGCCTTTTACGAAGCGCTGTATGTATTCACCCTGCCAAACGTTTTTTACCTGAAAAAAGAAACGGAACACCGCCGGATTGCAGCGGAAGCCCAAGTGAACGCTTCCAAGGGCATGGTTCCCCGCGGCATGGAACTGATTTCCCAAGGTTCCATCGTCACCAAGGACGTTCTCGAACGCTTGGAAGCTTTGCAGAACGCCCTTCAAAAAGAAGAAGGGTCCCGCCACTTCACCGCCGTTTACGGCCAGATGATCTTCATTGCGCTCATCATCACGCTTTTCTTCTTGTACTTCTTCTACTTTAATTCCAAGCGTTTCCGCAACAACCGACAGCTCGGATCCATTGTGGCGCTTGCCGCTTTGCAGCTCATTGCATTCGCCGCCATTCACCACGCGACGGGTTACATTCAACAGACTACCCCCGGACTTCCGGAAATCGACATTATCTGGTTCTACCCGTTCATTCTTTCGCCGGTGGTGGCGACCGTTCTTTACGACCGCCGCATCGGTACGCTCTTTGCTGTTTTTTCAGCAGCCTTCCTTGGGATTCTTTCGGGGTACGATCTTTCGACTTCCCTGCTCGCCTTTGGAATTTCTTGGGCCGGGCTTCATAATTTGAACAGCATCCGCTACCGTTCGCAATTTATTTGGAGTATCGTTTTTGCGATCCTCGCCTTTGCCGCAGCCCTTACCATTCAGCTTTTGCTCCGCAACCGATTCCATTGGGAACTCATTTACCCGACTTTTATCGCTGGCGTCATCAACATCGTCTTCTGGAGCGCAACGTCCTCGGTGCTTCTGATTCACCTTTCGGAACGTATCTTCGGCATCACCACCGATCTCACGCTCATGGAGCTTTCGGACTTTAACCGCGCCGCATTAAAACGCATTTCGGACCTTTCGCCCGGTACATTCCACCATTCGATTCAAGTGGCAAACCTGGCCGAAAAAGTCGCCGACGAAATCGGCGCCAATTCCCTGTTAGTGCGCACCATGGCCCTTTACCACGATATCGGAAAGACCATGCGCCCGGAATTCTTCACCGAAAACCAAAAACAGGGCATCAATCCCCACAAGAACCTTTTACCTCGGGATTCGGCAAAAATCATTATCAGCCACGTGACACAGGGCCTTGAACTTGCCAAGGAATACAAGCTCCCGGCGGTAATCAGCGACGGCATTGCCGAGCATCACGGTACAGGCATCGTCCAATATTTTTATCAGGAATCCATGAAGCTCGATCCGGACAACACCCGTGTAGACGACTTCACTTACCCAGGCCCCAAGCCTCAATCCAAGGAAACAGCTATTCTCATGATTTCGGACGTGATCGAAGCTTCGAGCCGCGCCATGTCGGATCCCACACCGGAAAAGCTCGAAGACCTGATCAACACAACCATCAACGCCCGATTAAACGAAGGCCAACTCTCGGAAAGCGGACTCAATCTGCACGACCTTTCCAGGCTTTCCAAGGCATTCCTGCAAAGCCTAGACGGAACGTACCACACCCGAATAAAATATCCCGCAGCTGCACTTGCCGCGGGACGTGTAGGTCGCAAAGTTTAAAGGTTCTTTATTCGAAGGTTCCCAAGTTTTTAGACTGGGAGCCTTTTTTTGTTTTCACTTCGTAAATTCCCGGATATCCGCGGAACGAAATTTTTCCATTTTCATCTGCAACGAGAGTTTCGTTAGTGGTCCAAACCTTGTGCCACAAATCGTAAACCCGCTTACCCGCAGGTTTTTCTGTTCCATCCGCAGCAATGAAGCCTCCATTGCCCGTAATCCAATGACGGCTGTCCCAGAATCCCCAGAAGAGAATTCCCTTTACCGCCGGATGGCTAAAGGTCGAACGCAAGAACATTTCGTACTGCTCCGCCCGTTCTTCTTCCGAGAAGGCAAAGCCGCGATCATAAGATCCCATATCAAATTCCGTCACCTTGATGGGAAGTCCCAGTTCCGCTAAACGGTCCAAGCGTTCCTTGATCAAAGCCGGCACCACCTTTCCACCGTTAAAGTGGCACTGCACACCGATTCCCATAACCGGAATCTTGCGATCGAGCATTCCCTTGATCAAATCGTAATAGCGCTCGGTTTCGCCCATAGCCACCACGTTGTAATCATTGATATAGAGCTTCGCTGTCGGATCTGCACGATGGGCCCACACATAAGCACTGTCTAGAAGATCCCAACCACATTTATCAAAAAGATATGTTTCGTGAATCGGCTCGTTCCAAACGTCGTACTCGGTGATTTTCCCGGCGTACTCCTTCACGTCGCGGTCAATGCGGTCATGAATCTTTTGGGAGATTTCTTTGCAAGAGCCCTGATTTCCAAAATGCTTGTCATAATCGTAATTTTGAATGCCCCATACGAGAGTGTGAGCCCGGAAGCCCCAATTATAGGCTTTAGCAAAGTCCAGGTACTTCTTCATTTCTTCACGGCGAATCTTTCCTTTTTTCGGTTCATATTCCGGCCATTTGAACTGATTTTCGGGCACCGCATACCAAAAATACTTGTTCGCGGTTTTCTGGTACCAAGTTTCTAGACTGTCATTCATTTTGCCGTAAAAGGCGATAGCCGTTCCAAAGGGGAACGCATGACGCTTCAGAGCCACCTTTACCGTATCGCCCGGAGTAAACCCTTCCACAGTCAAATCTTGCTTGCGCAACGAATCAATACGTGCCGCAGAATTTTTGTACCAGTTCACGTCAAAGCCTTCCCCCACCGGTTCCACGGACACGTCGTCAAAATAGACTTTCCCCGTTAAAAATCCCAGCTGGAAAACCACATTGTTCACACCGTATCCCTTCTGGTCGGCAAAGAACTTCATCTTGTAAGTTTTCCATTCTGGAGTCAATACAAAAGATGCGGAAGTCTTTTGGCGGTAATCCGGCTGGCCACCCTGCACCACGGCATTGATCGCACCTCCCTTATCCGCTTTCGCTTTGAAGGAAAGTTCGTAGAAAATCGTATCCGCCAAAAATTTAGGCGGTTGAAGCTGAAGCCCCCACCAATCCTTTGGCTTTGACTGGATCGTCACCACCGCTCCCTGGGAACCATCAAAACCGATTCCAGGCTCACCGATCTTGGACGTAGCATCCGCAGGGCCTGCCGGGTTGTTCCAAAGGTACCAACCGCCGTCACCATATTCCATATCGCCATTGGTAATCGCGTTTTTTGCAAAAACATTCGCCACCAGGGCGCATGCCACTAAAGCAATGAGTGTTTTGGGAAACATAGGACTCCTTGTCGTTCAATTTTCATCAATATATATTCCTGCTTTCTGCAAAGACGATACAGATGATACGAGTAATGTCAAAATCAGACCGTTATTCTTTGAAAGCGTCCAATCCAGAGGGATTTTTTAAACTTTTTTCACTTTTTTTCATTTTTTCTACAAAAACCCCTTGACGCCTCAAAATTAACCTTATATATTTGGGTCACCCAAGCGGTGATAACGCTAAACAAGGTAAAGAAAGAAATGAAAAAGAACATTCTTTTAGTTGCAATCGGAACCTTGTTGATCGTGATCGGATTCATCTGCCTCGCTCAAGGGCCTGCAGAAAACCCTGTATCACTGACGGTCGCACCGGTTATCTTGGTCTTTGCTTACCTGGTTGTTATTCCTCTCGGAATCTTCTGGGGTGGTAAAAGCCAGAAAAAATAAGGGCGATTAGCTCAGTTGGTTCAGAGCAGCTGCCTTACAAGCAGCGGGTCAGCGGTTCGAATCCGTTATCGCCCAGAAGATTTCTGGGGTGGTAGCTCAATTTTGGTTAGAGCACCGGCCTGTCACGCCGGAGGTTGCGAGTTCAAGCCTCGTCCGTCCCGCTAGAAGCCCTCTCTTCAAAGAGAGGGTTTCTTGTTTTAAATATCCATTTGAAATTGAAAACAAAAAAGCCCGATTTCGGATAAACCGGATCGGGCTTCTATTTTTGAACTGTCTAAGAGCGCTTAGAAGTGGATCACGCGAACGCGGATCACCTTGTCGAGCTTCGTCAAAGCGTCGATGATGGAATCATCCACAGCCGTTTCCACGTCGATCAGGTTGTAACCGATCTTACCGTTGGACTTGTTGCTGAAGCTTGCAATGTTGATGTTTGCTGCGCCAAAAACCTTCGTGATTTCTGCAATCATGTTCGGAACGTCCTGGTTGATCACCACGACGCGGCTCTTGACTTCTGCATGGGGATAGCTGTCCAGCGGCGGGAAGTTCACAGAATTGCGAACGACGCCGAATTCCAGATAATCCTTGAGTTCTTCCACAGCCATGACTGCGCAGTTTTCTTCTGCTTCTTCCGTCGAAGCACCGAGGTGCGGGAAGATGGAAATCTTTTCATGCTTCAAGGAACGTGCATCGGCAAAGTCCGTAAGGTAACCGGTGAGCTTGCCTTCGTCAAGCATCTTGTAAACCGTATCCATGTTCACGATACCGCCACGTGCAAAATTCAAGATCAAGGATCCCTTGAATGCAGCCAGGTTCTTTTCGTTCAACATGTTTTCGGTGACGCCCTTGATGAACGGAACGTGCACAGTCAGGTAATCCGCCTGAGCGATTACTTCGTCGATGGTCTTCACAACGGTCACCACGTTCGAAAGCTTGTGCATGTTGGCAGCGCTCGGATACGGATCATAAGCGACAACCTTCATGTTCTTCCAACGTGCGTAGTTGGAAACGAGAACGCCGATCTTACCAAGGCCAACAACACCAAGGGTCTTGCCGGCGAGTTCCGTACCGGAGAACATCTTCTTGCCCTTTTCAATCGTCTTATCAAGAGCCGGATCGTTCGGGTCGAGAGACTTCACCCAAGCTTCCGCTTCGGAAACGTGACGAACGGCCATGCCGAGCACAGTCATCACAAGTTCTGCAACAGCGTTAGCATTGGCACCCGGCGTGTTGAACACGCAAACACCCTTTGCGCTAGCCTTGTCGATCGTGATGTTGTTCACACCAGCGCCGGCACGGGCAACAGCCAACAGACCGTCGAAAGAATCCGTATCGACCTGAGCACTGCGGACGAGAATTGCGTCCGGAGATTCCACGGAATCCGCCACTTCGTACTTGTCGCCAAAGAGGTCGAGACCTTTCTTCGAAATGTTGTTCAGAGTTTTGATCTTACGCATTATGAGTTCCTTTTTATGAAGGTTCGTTAAATAAAAACTTTTAGCCCTCGTTGAACTTGCCGCGAGAACGGATCAGTTCTTCCAGCTCGTCCAGAGCCTTTTCTTCCGGCACGTTACGCTTAACGCAAGTCTTGCCTTCGAAAAGGTTAATGAGTCCCGGTGCACCGCCTACGTAGCCGAAGTCCGCATCGGCCATTTCACCTGTCCCGTTCACGATACAGCCCATAACTGCAATCGAAACGTTCTGGAGTTTACCAAGGCGAGCCTGGATTTTTCCAAGCACCTGCTGAATATCGTACGAAGTACGGCCGCAGCTCGGGCAGCTGATAAATTCCGTTTTGCTGCGACGGATTCCCGCAGCCTGCAAAATGTCAAAAGCGAGAGCCACTGCAGACATCTGGTCCGCAGGATCTTCGATCACCATGGCATCGCCTACGCCGTCCGAAAGAAGGCTTCCAAAGTCGGCTGCGGTCTTCAACTTTTGATCATCGGAGCCGTCGATTTTCTTGTAAAGAAGAATGGGATTTTTTGCATTCTTTTCTGCCATTGCAGAAACGAGAGCGCGAGTTCCATAAGCGAGATTTTCGCCGGTATAAGTGACAAGAGCGCCCGCCGGAACTTCCATGCAACCCGCAGCAAAAGCATTGATGTCGAACATGTCCTTAAAAACGACGATTCCTTGAGAATCCAAACCTGTAAAAGCGAATTCCGGGGTACGAGGACGGCCGGTGATGCTCACCGCGTTTACCGCTTCACCCACTCGGACGATTTCATTACCGCCCAGTTTCACACCGGAGAAGCTGACCGAATCCGATTCACGACGGCTATAGTGATAAGGATCCTTTTTCCATTCCGGGACTTGATAATGGAGTTCTTCCTTCGGAAGTTCAGAGACGCGAATGAGCTGCCTTGCAACAGGGACTTCCGCCACAGGATCTTCCGTCAAAGAAACGCGGATCGTGTCCGCAAGACCGTCAAGCAAAAGCGCTCCGATACCGACGGAAGACTTCAAACGTCCGTCTTCGCCAGCACCCGCTTCCGTCACACCGACGTGGAACGGATAAGGCTTAAAGCCTTCCTGCTTAAGCCGTGCCGCAAGCATGCGGTAAGCGCTAATAGCCACCCGCGGAGTCGAAGACTTAAGGCTTACAACCACCTGGTCAAAATGTTCCGCTTCACAAACGGCAAGATATTCCAGTGCGCTTTCCACCATGCCTTCAACGGTGTCGCCGTAGCGATAGAGCATTCGAGCAGAGAGAGAACCGTGGTTTACACCGATACGGATTGCGCGGCCCAAACGGCGGGCTTCTTGAACGAACGGAGTGAAAGCTTCAAAAACCTTTTCACGGCCTTCTTCAAAACTTTTATCCGCTTGCTTGTCGAGAGTCGCAATGCCCGTATCCACAAAGTTACCCGGGTTGATGCGGACCTTTTCGACCCATTTCAAGGCTTCGAAGGCGGCCTTCGGCTGAAAGTGAATATCCGCAGAAACCGGAACGTTGCACCCTTCTCCACGGATCTTTTGCATCACGTCTTTCAGCGCTTGAGCATCGGCAAAAGTCGGAGCGGTAATGCGTACGAGTTCGCAACCGGCATTGGCAAGGGCAATCGTTTCTTTTACCGTTTTATCGACATCTTTCGGTTTTGTCGTCGTCATCGACTGGACGAGAATCGGAGCTCCCCCGCCGATAAGGGCATCGCCTACATGAACTTGAACAGTTTCTCTACGAACCGGCGAAAAGCGGTTCTGAATATACGGAAAATTAAAAGTTTCAGGCATGTCCAAAATATAGCTAAAACAAATATCGCAGAATACCCATTCTGCGACTAGAGTCCCGTCTCCAAGCGTCTTTCCGCTCTTTTACAGATCCGTTACACAGCGGACATACATGCCCGTGGAGCGCTCAAAATCATCCCTTTCCACGTATTTGGAGCTTTGGGTAAAAGACCAACCACGAGCTGTCGACTTGGAAGTGGAAGCCGATGACCAATAATAGCCGGAATTGGAAGTATCTCCGTAAGAATCCCACGTGCGAACTCCTCCGCGGCCAATGTTTTTCCAATCCGACTGGGTCAAATTTTTCTGGTAATCGCGCCATTCCGCATCCCCGGGCAAATGCCAACCGGCAGGGCAAGCTTTTTTCGCTTCTTGCCAAGTGTAATAGCGGCCAAAATCTTCACAGAATTCCGCACTTTCCAGGTAGCAGTTTTTTAAATCTGCGGATTTTGCCCCTTTGCCTTTGGAATCCACTTTCACAGACAGATTTTCGGAAAGCCAGAGTTTCGATCCGAGCACGCGAACGGGATAACTTCTCCCGTTGCGCTTGTCCAAGTATTTTCCGTCAAAGACGCCGTGTTCCGCAAGCAGGTCCCGTTTTTTTGCGCAACGGGTTTCAAGTTTTTTCTTTTTGGGAAGCTGCAAAGTCGTGATTTGCGCCGTAGTGGGATTGTATGCGATTACATTCTCCGAGCCGTCCAATTTAAAATAGAGAGTCTTTTTCCCTGCCGCAAATTTTGCCCGGGCATTTTTTTGTTTTTTACCGATGAGGCTTTTAGAAAGATCCGTCCATTCGTTCAACGTGGGAACATGATAATCCGCAGGGCACACGTCCGAACTTTTGACCGTCCACTGATTCGCTCCGATTTTTACGTTCGCAGGAGCTGCAAAAGCGACAGCCACCAAAAAACAAAAAGCCACACCACAAAGTTTCATATTTTGAATATAGGATCGGCACCGTGCAGAAGTTTAAATGCACGCAACTTGTAAGTTTTAATGGAATTTTAGCGCTTTTTATATTCGGCAAGGAGCATTCCCAAAAGAATCAGGGCCGCTCCAAAAAAAGCGATAATCGTAATACGTTCCCGCAAAACGATGGCTGCAATCAAGATCGTAAAAAGCGGATTCGTGTAAACGTAATTCGATGCAAGAACCATACCAATCGAATGCATCACCTTGTTCCACAGCACATAACAAAGGAGCGAAGCGATTAACGCAAGGAACAAATAGTTCCCCAAAACCACCGGATCGGCAAATGCCATCCAAGGCACGTCCGGGCTAAAAATGAAAAAGACCGGAAGCCCTGTGACGATGCCGTAAAAAAGAATCTTTCGCGTGATAAAAAACGACGTATACCGGGTCATCAACGGTCGAACCACAAGCGAATAAACAATCCAAGAAATCGCAGCCCAAAGAGCGAGCAAATCCCCCACCGGCGAAAGTTTCAAAATAAACTTTCCATTCAAAACCACAAGGATCATTCCCAAAAAGGTTACAAAAGATCCTAGAATCTGCCGACGATTCAAACGTTCCGACTTGTATATGAGCCCAGCGACAAGCATCAGCAATAGAGGATTCATGCAAATGATCAAAGAAACGTTCGAAGCAAAAGAATATTCAAGGGCTTTGTTTTCCACAATAAAATACAGCGATCCCGCCGTAATTCCGCAGATCAGCAGTCGAAGTTCATCCAAAATGCTATCAGAAAAAAGTTTTTTGTGGTAAAAAATCAACAGCACCACATAAGCTAGGGCAAAACGCAAAATGAAAATCTGCGTGGACAAGAATCCGGCATGGAGCAGAATCTTTGTAGAAATAAAACTTCCTCCCCACATCGCCATCACAAGAAGCGCTACCACATGCCATACCGCCAAACGCATGTTTTTCAAACCGTCTATCATATGCGAAAAAGATAGCTAAAAGCAACAAATCCTAGAACGAAACCCCTACACCGATATACCCGGGAACGAGCGATACCTTTACCCGAGACGTCTTGTGCAAGCGCAAAACAAGGTAGCTCGAAACAGATCCCACAAGCGCACCCGCAATCACATCTGTCGGAAAGTGCTTTCCGGCAGTAATGCGCATAATGCCCACCGCCGAAGCAAGCCCAAGAGTTCCTCCCCAAACAAGCGGAATATACGACGAATTCGGGTACTTTTCCATAAACCAGAGGCTGCTAAAAACCGCAATCGAAAAAGCGGCCCCCGTGTGTCCCGAATAAAAAGACCCCCAGGATTCACCACGGCTACGGTCCGCGCCCGACCGATAGATTTCCGGGCGTCCCCAAAGGCGCAAACTGCGCACGATCAGGTTTAGGCTGCTCTGCCACAGGGTGATTTCTGCCGCTGTCAAAAAAAAGGTCAAAGCTTCGCTCCCCGTGGAATTTCCCAAAGCGAGTTCCACCGTTTCAAATCCCAATGGGAATGCGATCAAGGCGTAAAGAGTCCAATCGCTCACATCATCGAACGCCGGGTGGAACGTTCCTGCAAAAGGCCTGTCCCAAGGCAAAAGATTCTCTTTGTTCGGTTCACAAGACCTAGGCTCCATTTGGGAATAAGCATACTGCGAAACGATATATGCGGTAACGCCTAGCGAAAGAATCGGCGCTTCCGTTCCTAGCGAAAGCGCATAAGGCGCCTCTTCCCCATGGACACTCGCCCCTAAGGCAGTCAAAATCCATGCAAAAAAGAGCATATAAGCATTAATCTTCATCATAAAAAAGATAAATTTAATTTTATGCAAGAAAAAAGCAAAAATCTGGAGCCGCTCAAGCCAAACCTTGAACTTTTCAACGCTATTTCCGACGAAACCCGTCTTAAGATCCTCATGATCCTTTCGCACTCGGAATTTACGGTGAACGAACTCAAGGAAATTCTGGATATTCACCAGTCAAATGCGAGCCGTCACCTGTCCAAGCTTTCCGCCTGTAGGCTTTTAAAAGACCGCCGCGAAGGAACAAAGGCTTTTTACGGACTTTCGGACGACCTTTACATGAGCAGCAGCCTCTTCGATATGATTTCCAAAGCCTGGGAACAGCTTCCCGATTTGGCTGTCGTCGAAAGTAAAGTAGAAGAACTCCTGATTTCCCGCCGTAATAATTATTCGGCAAAATTTCACAAGCTTTCCGAAGCCGGTGGAAGCCTTCGGGCCCAGATTTCGCTTTTTGCCCATTTGATGGAAAAATTCGACCATGCAATCGACATCGGTTGCGGAGAAGGTGGCGATTTAAGTTTTATGCTCGCCGGCAGATGCAAAAAAGTCACAGCCATCGACATTAGCGAAACCACCGTGAAAGGCGTCAACGAAATGGCCCGGGAACGTGGATATTCAAACATCAAGGCCCTTTGCGCCGACATGCGAAAAATTCCGCTTCCGACAGGCTGCGCAGACATTGTTTTAATGAGCCAGGTGCTGCACCACGCCCCGAGCCCCCAAGAAGCCCTTGCCGAAGCCATCCGACTTTTGAAACCGGGAGCCACCCTTGCCCTTCTTGATCTCGCCGAGCACCACGAAGAAGAACTCCGCGAAACCCACGGACACCTCTGGCTAGGCTTTAGCGAAGAGCGCATCCGCTTCCTTTTGCAAAACCAACCTTGCCAAATCGTGGAATCGGAAATCATCCAAAGTGAAATTTCCGAAGAGAAAAAACTCCCCGCAATCTGCATCATTGTGAAAAAAAATGGCTAAAAACTTCCCTATTTGCCATTTTTTAAGTAGATTGATTGTTGTAAACAAGGAGTCATCTATGGGAAAAATCATCAAAGTTCTGGGAATC
Organism: Fibrobacter sp.; assembly: GCA_017959225.1. Taxonomy (GTDB): domain Bacteria; phylum Fibrobacterota; class Fibrobacteria; order Fibrobacterales; family Fibrobacteraceae; genus Hallerella. The sequence continues at coordinate 22,214 of JAGDBD010000012.1, forward strand.
GTTGTGGTATTTTTGCTCTCTTTGTTCTCGATTTACCACATTATCCAGTCCCGCGCATTAGACGAAAATGCCGCTGACTAATTTTTTGCTGCTGTAGATAAAGACATTTATACATCCGCACCTCCCAAGGGTGCGTTTTTTTTTACCTTGCACCATATGCAAAAAGATACTCTGAAAAAATTCGGGGCTTTTGCCGGAGTCGGCATCGCCTTCTTTATCCTCCTTCTCTTTATTTTCCGCGGATTCGTTTTCAATCCGAGCACGCTGATGCTGAATTCGGACCAGTTGAACGGTATCGGCAGTAAAGTGGTCCGCGCCCAGAGCCTTGTGCTTTCGGAATGGGACGACACCCGACTCGGTGGCGTTCCCACCATCGACGCCCTTTTTGGCGACGCCTACCACCCACTCGTGCTGGTAGAATTTTTAACGGACCCAGCCCGTGCCGTAGGATTCAAGTTCATCTTGATTCTATGGGTGGCATTCCTTTGCGCAACAGCTCTTGCCAAATCTTTAACGGGAAGCCTTGCCTGGGGAACTTTATTCGGTTTTCTATACGCTTTTGCGCCGCAATACTTTAGCTATGTATACGGCGGACATGACGGAAAAATGATGGTCTTTGCCGTTGCGCCATTGGCGATTCTCGCCATCCGAAAAATCATTCGAGAAGGAAGCATCGGTTACTTCGTTCTTTTTGTGCTTTCCGTCGTTTGGATGATTCTCGGTTCTCATTTGCAACTGACTTATCTGTTCCTTTGGGGCGCCGGTTTTTACGCGCTTTTTGAAACCATCGCTCTTTCGACTAGCTGGAAGACCCGTTCCCTTCGATTGGGGATTACCGCAGGAGCTTTGGCCATTGCCCTTGGCATTTCCGCATTCCAAGTGATTCCGCCTTATCTTTATACGACAACAGAATCGGTTCGCGGCACAGGCGAAAAAACGAATTACGGCCATGCAGCCAGCTGGTCCATGCACCAGGAAGAACTTGCCGGCATGCTCATTCCGGGTTTTATCGGTGTCGGCGTCTATGAACAAAAACAGGGCGCCCAGGGCATTGAACTTTCCGGAAGTTCCCTCATTAGTATCCCTTATGCAGACATGCAAAAAGCCCGCATTCAAAGCTTGCCGTTTTACTGGGGGCATAACGCTTTCAAATTGAATCACGACAGCGCAGGAATCGTTTTGACGTTCCTCGCGTTCCTCGGCTTCTTTGTTCGCAAAAGCCGCCGTGCTGCTGCGTTCTGGTTTGTAGGAGCAGCCGTTGCCCTTTCTTATGCCATGGGAATCCATTCCCCGCTCTTTAAGCTTTGGTTTGCCATCATCCCGGGCATGAAGAGCTTCCGCGCCCCCAGCATGGCCATGTTCTGGCTTCCGCTGCTGATGATCATGATGGCAATTCCTGTCGTTACATCTTTTAAAAAGCCCGAAAATTGTCGCGGTATGAAAGCCGGCCTTGTGATGTTCCTTCTGCTTCTCGTGATCGTTTGCATCGCTCGCTTCGCTTGGACTTCAGTGCTAGGCATTCCGGGATTTTTGATTTCCATTGCTTACGGTGCAGTCCTTGTGTCCGTTTTGAACGTGATTGACCGCAGCGCGCCTTTGAACGCAAAGGAACTGATCAAATCCTTTAAACTCAAATTCAAAGGTTCTTCAAAGCTTGAACTCGGCGCGATCTTTGCCCCATTCCTGCTCACCGGATTCTTCTTCCTTTCGAACCAAAAGCTTCTTTTGGACCCGGTAACTGCGGATTATTTCAAAGCCTTAGACCTGACCATTATGGACTTTACCGCCGGAAAAATCATCCCGAGTTTTGTCCTTGCGCTGATTGCGACAGTTGTCGTCTTCTTCGCTTTGAATTCTAAACTTTCCGGCGTTAAAAAGGCGGCAATTGTCGGAGCCATTGCTGCGATTGAACTGTACACCATCGACGGTGTTTTCATTCAAAACGTCAATTACAACGATTACGTGCAGCCCACAAATCCTGTCATCCGCAGCATCCAAGCAGAACATCCGGATACGTTAAACCGCCCGCGCGTTCTTTCGATTGCCCACCACCAGGCTTTAAGCGGTAACGCTTTCCCTCTTTACGGAATGCGAAACGCAAACGGATTCCATGATAACGAACTTGCAAGTTACCGTCTTTTCCGCGGAGGCCAAGACAATTCGAACTACCTGTACAACATAAACCAGGTAGCTCAAGGTACAGATCAAAACGCCTTCCTCGATTTGATGAACATCGGCGACGTGATTTTTGAAAACCGCATAGGAGTCCAGTACCTTCCCCTCAAAGATCACCATAGCGACGGCCATCTCTACGGGCACTATGTCGTTTTAAGCGATTCCCAAGCAGTCAAGGCTCTCCGCGAAGGATTCGATTACAAAAAGACGCTGATCCTTTCCGAAAATCCGGAAGAAAGTTTTGCACAGTCCGAAAGCGTAAACGGCAACGGTAAAATCATCGCCAAGCCGAAAATGGACGACATCACCTACCAGGTTTCTTCCGATAAACCGGCATTCCTCCTTTCTTCGGGGAACTTCCACCGCTACTGGAAAGCTACCGTCAACGGAAAACCGGCCAAGGTTTACAAAGCATTCGGAACGCTTCGCGCAGTCGCTGTCCCTGCAGGAACTTCCACGGTACACTTCGAATACAAGTCGGATGCGGTCCGCAATTCGCTTATCCTTGGACTTATTGCCTGCATCGTCTTTATCGGATCGGTTGTTTTTGCCATCGTCTGGAAAAAACGCACAGCCAAAACTACCGCTTAACGCCCATTTCAGTTCAACAGAAAAGTCCGCATCGCTGCGGACTTTTTTGCATTGTTTTAACGATTACTTCACCGTGATTTCTGGCGAAGTGGCATTCAATAGGAAGTTCCATTCTTCACGGATCCGTTCATATTCGGAAGGATCTGCGTAAATGGCATAAGTCATCCACTTGTAACCGTGACGGACCTTTTCAAAGTTCACATATTCCGTATCGCGGCCAAAATTCGGCACATCGGCAACGGTCACGTTTCCACCGTCGGCAGTCACTTCCAAGACGCTTTCAAAGGTGGTTTCGTGGGGCATGCGAATGGGCAGGAATCGGGTACGAACCTTGGGCAAGTACATGATCGCACGTTCCCAAATATTCGGGAAACGGCCCTTGCTGCCATTTGAACTTTTCCCAAAATAATTCTTGGAAGAGAATGTAATGACAAGTTTCAACGGTTTGTCAAAATTTGTCACATTTTCTGTTCGCACGCGGGAAATCGAAACGTCAGGAACGCTTTGAGCCAAAAGATCGGTAATCAAGCGCTCCGTTTCCTTCGCGTCACGTCCATAAATCTTATTCCGGAGCGTGCTTGCAAATTTTCCCGTCATGCTCAGAGAATCGCGGAATTCCGCAGTACCATCCGCTGAAATATGCAAGCGGTGACCGAGGAACACCTGATGCTCCTTGTCATCTTCAAGGACCGGCGTAATCGCCACATGGCTAGAATCCCCATCGACCACCAAAGCGACCTTTCCTTCCATATCGAGAGGCACCGGACGATCGTTACCGCCCTTATCCGAAGGATCCACCCACATTTCGGGATAATTTTCACCCTTCGGAATATACAGCATCATATGGTTGAATTGTTGAATGGACGGCAAGGATTCAAACCCCGGATCCGTCAAATGGATCGCTACCAGCTTACTAGGAACGCCGATGGCATTCAACATTTCCTTCAAAAGAAGGCTTTGATCCTTGCAATCTCCACGGCGTTCGCGAAGGGTCGTTTCTGCCACCTGGGGAATCAGGGAATGTCCGCCAAAACGCACATCGCGGTAACGGATATTTTCCCTCACATAGCGCACTTCCGCAAGAACCGCTTCTTTACCCAAGCGATTTCCTTTCACTTCAAAGGCCTTTTCGCGCACCGGGATCGCATTTTTAAATTGCTGACGGATCAGGTTTTCATATTCCCGCCCCACATCCTGCCATGTCCGCTTACCGGTCAGCTGGAATCCTGCGCCATAATCCCGGTACACAGGCATATAAGGTTCACGACGGATCACGACAGGATCTTCAATGGACCATTCTTCACCATCGGAATCGAACTTGCTCGTCAAAGGACCAAATTCTTCCGTCACAAAGCGTGCGGTATCCGCATAAATTTTGAACGAAGTCTTTTGCACGGGCACTTCTTCGGATGCTTCAAAGCTCACGAAGGGAATCACACCGTAATTGGCAATACTTGTACGGGAAATCTGCACAAATACAAAGTCACCCGGCGAAAGTCTTTCTAAAGGGAAATGCGCCGTTTGCATTTCATTGTCAAGGCCGAGTTCCGTCGCATAAGTGATATAAGCGCCTTTCAGAGAAACCTTTGCTTTGAGCGTCATCGTCGAATCATAGATTTCAAGCGCATTCACAAAGATACGGTCAAAGCCCGGTAAAAAGTCAAAGGAAAGTTCCGAATAAAGCCCCACTCCACGGGTATCGAGAATTTCCACAAGCTTTTGCTGCGTCCGCGTCCAAGCCTTGTCTTTATCGGCACGGAGCGCTTCACGGGAATAATGCACCACTGCCGGGAATCCGTCTTTCTTCGCTTTGGCGGAAAATTCTTTATTCACAAGACCCGCAAGCGCAATCGGTCGCATTTCCACCGGGTCGATCTTTTTTTGAAGGGTCCTGTTATCCGCTTTTCCAAGGAAAGCCTTTGTCGCCGAAAGGAAGCTCTTGATATCTTCATCATCCGGATGCATCACAAGCGCATGGGAAAGAGACTTTTCCGCCTGCACATAATTGCGGGAATAGAACTGTACTTTACCGCGCATCGTCCACACGCGGTAATCCGAAGTGCCAAGGGGCAAAACTTCTTCGCTTACGGCAAGCGCTTCCGGATACCTGCCAAGGAACACAAGGGCGTCCATCAAAGTAAGCCCTAAATCCACCGACATCCCGAACCGTTTTTTGGTGGTGTAAAGAACCTCCACCGCTTCCGCATAACGGTCCATTCCCATATAAGTTTTCGCAAGGTACACGCCCAATCGAGAAGAAGGCTGTTTATCGTACAAGTTCTGGACAACGGCAAGGGACTGCGTCCGCTGTCCAAGCCCCCACAGCGCATCCGAAAGATTGATCACATATTCCGGATTGTTCGGAGTATAACGCAAAGCCATTTCCGCATACTTGCGAGCTTCGCCAAAGTCCATTTTTTCTTCGTACATTTCACCGAGAATCGAAAGCAGACGTCCACTTTTACGCACAAGCTCCATTTCGCTGAGGAAATGGTTCACTCCCGGACCGTAAAGTTCCTTCATCTGGTAAATAAATCCGCAGTTGATCAAATAAAGCGGTTCCGTCGGATCCATTTTGTTTGCTTTTTCGAAGTACGAAAGCGCCACAAGGGGTTGATTTTCGGCAAGGCGCAAAAGTCCCACCTGATTCACTACCGCCGCCTGGAACTTCAAAACCTTTTCATCGGTCACCGTCTTCGGTTTTTCAAGGAGCTTCACGCCGTCGATCGCCCGTTCAAGAGCCTTCGCATATTTTTTATAGAGAATTCCCTGGGCCCATCCCGCTACAAGAACTCCTCGGCCATTATCCCAAAAATAACGTCCCGAATATTTAAAATCGTAACCGTCAATAACTCTCACACAGGTGAAATTTTCCGAAAACTGGTTTGCATTTCCACCGCGGACTCGTACAACTTCCAAGTTCGGATCGTCCGGATCAATACCCAGTCGAATAAGAAGCACTTTAAAAAGATCCCGTGCGCTGACTTCATTAGGATCGATAATCGTTCCGTACACAAAGAACGCGGTTTCTTCTTTCATGTTCGCAAGTACAAGGTCCGGATCGCCGTTCTGCGCAGCGACGCTTGCCCAATTGTGCCAAATGGAATCCGCCACATGGAACTTGTAACCGAGCGCCGCGGATTCATAATCCGTCACCACATCTTTGGAAACTTCCTGCTCCTTGGAAGCGTTTTTAAGCGCGTCAGAAAGCGAAAAACCCGCAAAGAATTCCTGCCATTCCTTTTTAAATTCTCCCCGGGGAGAAACGGAATCCGCAGTCGAAAGAGTCAAAAAGAACACCTGGTTTCCGGCAGAAGCCACAAAGCCGTCCGCTGCCAAAGACGCTTCAGCAGAGCTTCCCGCCGTTTCAAAGAACGCTCCGGTCATTCCCACTTCTTCGGCTGGTGCAACCACAGCATAATCCGCTTTGCGGTACGAAAGACTGCGTCCCTGCATTTCGGCCCGAGCTCGGTCCATCACATTCGAAGATTCCCCGGTAGAAAGAAGGATCGTTTGAATTTCTGCACGGCGCCCTGTCTTCGGATTAAAAAATTCCAGAGGTGCAGATTCATCGCTCGGATCGCTTACCAGGTCCCAATCGGCACTGGGAGTTTTGAACTTAAACCCGTTCCATTCAAATTCGCGAATTTTCGCAGTCGGCAAAGCTTCCGTTTCAAATTCAGCGCTTTGGACAGATCCACCGTTCAAATGTCCTCGGGTAGAGTTTCCCGCAGTCCGTTTAGTCGAAACCGAAGCCGTCGCCGGATCCGTTTTTAACGGAATATCGCTTCCTGCACAAGAGACAAAGAAAAAAAGCCCCCAAAGGGCCGCACAAAGGCCAAAACCAGATCTAAAAAAGGATTTTTTCATTTCCTTTGAATATAGAATTTGATAAAGCCTTTCGACCCTTTTCAAAGGCCATTCCCCCAATCCAGAACGCTCCCATTATAATATTATAGCCATCAAGGACTTAGCTTCATACCGGTCCTGTGGTGGCGGTTTTCCGCCCCCAAAAGCCCCCTTTTTTTCGGTTTATACTACACAAAAAGTTGGGAACTTTGTATCTTTCAAGCCAGAAACGCCCCACTGCAAAGTGGTTAGCAATTTCACAACAAAAAAAAGAAGGATCCAATAATGGCTCTCAAACTCGGTATCAATGGTTTCGGTCGTATCGGCCGTATGGTCTTCCGCGCTGCTGTGGAAAACTTCTCCAAGGACATCACTGTTGTCGGTATCAACGACCTCCTCGACGCTGACTACCTCGCATACATGCTGAAGTATGACTCCGTCCACGGTCAGTTCAACCACGACATCAAGGTGGAAGGCAACTTCCTCATCGTCGATGGCAACAAGATTCAGATCTTCGCCGAAAAGGATCCGTCCGCTATCACTTGGGGTGCCCTCGATGTTGACGTCGTTGTGGAATCCACCGGCTTCTTCCTGACCGAAGAACTCGCTTCTGCTCACCTCAAGGCTGGTGCCAAG
>JAGDBD010000013.1 GCA_017959225.1 Fibrobacter sp.
TCCGAATTATTTAGAGCCCAGATCGGGATTTGAACTCGAGACCTCTTCCTTACCAAGGAAGTGCTCTACCACTGAGCTACCTGGGCATTAATCTTCCCCCGTTACATTCGTAACGGGGGAAGAATTTTAGCGTGGGCCGTCGTGGTTTCGAACCACGGTAGACGTAAGTCAACGGATTTACAGTCCGTCCCCTTTAACCACTCGGGCAACGACCCTTTTGTCGAGCCAAAGATAGGAATCGAACCTACGACCGGCTGATTACAAATCAGCTGCTCTACCAGCTGAGCTACTTTGGCAAGCATCCCTCATTTGACTCCGAAAAGTCAAACTTGGAGTGCGGCAAATCTAGATGGATTCTTGAATTTTGTCAAGGAAAAATCCCAAACTTCCATGAAAAAAATCATTTTTTCCATTTTTTTGGTCTTTTTCTCGCACAAAAATGTGGACAAAATGTAAATAGTCCGTTTGTTAATGTGGATAGTTACAAAACGCCACCTAAAACGAATCCCCTCAATAAATTATGTAGTTTTGCAACATGGAAAAAGAAATCAAATACAGCCCGATCGAACACACTGCCCACATCGAAGTCCGCTATGCGGAAACCGATGCAATGGCAATCGTTCACCACTCCGTCTACGCTATCTGGTTTGAACAGGCTAGAACGGAAATATTCAGAGAGAACGGCATTCCGTTTTCTTCCTTTGAAGCGGAAGGCTACCACAGCCCGCTCCTTTCAATTGAGACTCAATTTATTAAGCCCTGCCGTTACGGGGAAACCGTAGACGTCCATTTGCAGCTCGCTCAGATCGACCGATTGCGCTTTGCATTCTTTTACAAGGTAACCGTCAACGGCGAACTGCGCACGACAGGAAAGACAACGCACATCTTCACGCTGCACGATAGACCTTGCCGCCATGCGCCGGAATCAGTCCTGAAGGTTTTCTTCGGCGAAGCGGTCTAATTCCCCTTTGCAAACAAAGTAATTCCCCATGCGGAAGTCCATTCCGCAAAAGGGGGTCATTCTGCCGGGAGAATGATTTCAATGTGACTTGTGCTCACGTTCAAGAAGTGGGTGCGGAATAAATCCTTGCCTTCCCGGTCCGTGACGTTCACCTGAGTCACAGCGATGAATTCTTTATTTTCACGGACATAATCGGTAAGGCGTTCATCACGCATGGTATCGATTTCACCCGTAATGATAAATGTATCTGTCCAAATTTTAACTAGCATAGTCTAAATATAAAATCCATTCGTTTGTTTTGTGAAGCGCCTTAACGGGAAGGGTTAAAATGAATGACCCAAATATCCGTTCGACTGCCTACCCGTACCGGAGGCCCCCAAGAATCAATTCCAGACGACACAATCCAAGGGACTCCGTCAAGGCTTCCAAAGCCGTCGGCCAACCGCCAAAACAGCCCGATTAAAGCCGTCGCAGGAAAGAACTGCCCATTATGGGTATGGCCCGAAATGGCTAAAGTCGGAAGCTTCCCTGAATATTCCGGTTCGATCCCTTTCGGCTGGTGGTCCAAAAGAATCCAAGGTTTTGAAGTGTCCGCTGGAAGAAGCTTTAAAAGCGGCAAACGGTCCACATCGCGAGACCGCGCCACCTGGAAATCCGTTCTGCCGGTAAAGCAGGCGAGCGGAGTGCAAGCAGTCGAATCGTCCAAAACAATCATTCCGTTGCGACGCATCCAATTTTCAGGCTGTGACCCCGATCTTTCCGCATAAGCTTCGTGATTTCCATTGATTCCGATGGCTGCGATTTTTGCCGATTTCGTTAACTCTTGAAAAAGAGAATCATACCCCATTTCGGAAAGGACCTTGTCCGTTACGTCAGCAAGATCCCCACCGAAAAGAAGATAATCCGGAGCGATGCTATCGAGTTCCGCGGCAAAGCGCACAAGCTTTTTCTTTGAAAACAGAGGGTCTACATGCAAGTCGCTGAAAAAGACTGCGGTAAAAGGCTTTTCAACGGATGAATGCGCTACGTTTGCGCCCCGAATCTGGTAATTCTCGTTCTGCGGAACGCCAATCAAAAAGAACACTCCAGAAATCAAAACACCTAAGCCAAATGCGATCCGATGACCTCTTAACGAAAACTTGGAATCAAACTTTTTACGGCAAAAAGCCAAGTGCCCAAGGCGAAACAAGTCCCACAGAACAAAGACAAGCGCCGCTTCGCAAAGCCAAACCGTAAAAATCGCTTCTAAAAGCGTTCCGGCAAAAGAACCTCGAAACGAGAATCCCCCGACAAACAGCAGAATGATCGCCGCAGAAAACAGGGTTCCCCGCACACCAGGAATCACCGTGCGAAAATGGAAAAAGAGATAGAGTGTGAGGGAAAGGAAAATGGCCAGGAAAATCATATGGAACTTTGACTCCCTAAAAGCAGGCGAAGCAGTTCCAAACAATCTAAAAAACTTGCATTCAAAAAAAATGATACCCCTTCTGTTTTTTGGTGTATTTTGAAAATGAATGAAACAAGGAGTTTTTTATGGCTTCCAAAAAAATTGAGCCCCAACTTTCTTATTTGAATACAAAGTTCTTGGAAAGCGACGCTGGCCGCCAAGTGAGAATTCTTTCGGAATTCCGCGCTCCAGGTGTTGTTTTAGAAGAAGCTGGAATCGACAACACGATCGTCATGTTCGGTTCGGCAAGAACCATCGGCACAAAGGACTTGAAGAAGAAACTCAAAGCCGCCAAGGATCCGAAGGAGATTAAGCGACTGGAAAGACTTTCCAAAGTAGCGGAATACTATGACGCTGCCCATATGCTTGCCAAGCTTTTTGGAACTTGGATTAAAAAGCATAAAGAAAGCCGTTATGCGATCTGCACCGGTGGTGGTCCGGGCATTATGGAAGCAGGAAACCGCGGCGCCCATGACGCAGGCGTCCCTTCGACGGGCTTCAACATCAAGTTGCCGTTTGAACAGCATTCCAATCCCTACATCGATCCGGAAGCGAATTTGCAGTTCCGTTACTTCTTCATTCGCAAGTTCTGGTTCATGTTCAAGGCTCGCGCTTTGATCGTTTTCCCCGGCGGATTTGGAACCCTTGACGAACTGTTCGAAACGCTCACGCTGATCCAGACGAACAAGCTTCACAACAAAGTGCCTGTGGTGCTGTTTGGCGAAGAGTACTGGCGAAACCTCTTGAACTGGGAATTTTTGGTGGAAACCGGCATGATCAATCCGGAAGACCTGAAGATTTTCCACATGACAAGCGACATCGGCGATGCTTACGCTTATGTTACACAAAGCCTGGAACAGCACGAGAAGCTCCCGCCAAAGGCTGGTCTCCACTATTTCGGCTATCATAAATAGCTAAATTGCGCGCGTGATCGAAAATCGTTTTGCAGAATTTTTTGACCGTCTATCGCGAAAGCTCGCTGTACGTGAGCATTACACGATGGACGATTACCAGTGGTGGCTCGACCATAACCCTGTGTACTTGCACAGCGGTGCGGTGGAACGCATCCAGTTGCTTGAGCGTTTGACTCTAGACGGAACAAACGACTTGTTCCGTGCGAGTTATTGGATTGAACGCCCAGGCGACGACGAGCGCCATGGAGAACGCAACATCGTTATCAAATTCTGCAAGTATTACGTGCCCCCCGGACCGAACCGTCTGCATCGTTTGAATATGATCATCAGTTCGTTCGAAGATGAAATTCGCATCAACAATTTGATTCGTGCGACCAACGTGGAAGGCGTCGTTCAAAGCCTAGGCGGAGGCGTTGCCGGTAGACTGCCCTATTTGAAGATGGAGCTAATCAAAGGCTGTTCCCTCGACAAAATGTTCAAGCAGGACATTTCAAAGGACGACCTGGTTCCTCGCGTAGCGCAAATCGCCTACCTGGCGAACACGATCAGTCAGCTGCACTACTATCAAATCGTCCACAAAGATTTAAAGCCGAAGAATCTTCTGTTGTGCCAAGATCCGACCCACATCAACAACCACAAAATTTTGGTGTGCGATTTCGGTTATGCACAGGCAAAACTCCGGGAAAGCGTCACAGAATACGGCGGACAGATGACGCCGGCGTACAGCGCACCGGAACAGGCGGTAATGGGAGAAAATCTTTCAAGCTCCGTGGACTACTTTAGCTTTGGCATCATCATGCATGAGTATCTCACGGGAAAAAATCCATTCCCGGATACCATCAAAATTTTTACAGAAGACCATTACCACATTACGGAACGCTATCTGGAATATCTGCGTACCGGTCGCGAGAATACGTTCTACGACGACCGCTTCCCGGAAATTCACGATTGGATCGATCAGCTGACCACGTTTGACAGCATTGAACGCATGCAGAAAAGTGAAAATCTTTTCAACATCGCTCACAAGCTCCGCGAACGGGTGAACGCTCTCGGCTACCGTGACGTGAACACGGACTTCTTATGGAATCAGTTGCGGGAATACCGCGGTGAAATAAATCGGCAATAACTTTCGAGGCTTTGTATGACTCGTCTTCTTGCTTTCTGCAAGTCGCCTTTTGCGCTTTGCATTTTATTCGTACTTGGTTTAGGGGTGCTAAATCTCAAGGTTCAATATGCACCTGAACTTGCGGAATGGTCCAGAGAACGGGCTGCGGTCAAAGAATTCGACGCCTACTGGAATTCCGAAGGCGCCAAGAAATTCAAAGATGTCGGCGTAGAACCTACCGACAAAATTTACAAGGAAGAATTGGAAGCGTTTTTGAAAAAATTCCACGCAAACAATCCAACCCTTGTGCCCGAAAAGCGCATTGCGCAAATGACCGAAGAATTTCAAGTCTGGTGGGAAACGACCGGTAAAAAGTCCTACGCGGTAAACGAAGTCGCCCCCGACGAAAAGCTTTACAAGAAGGAGCTTAAGCGTTACATCCAAGGTTACACCAAGGACGTTTCGATATACCAGCTGTTTTTTATTCCGGAAGATTCGAGTATCGCTTCGCTGTTTACGTGCTGGTTCTTGTTCCCGGGGGCGCTTTCTTTTGTGATTTTCGCCATAGGATTTTTGTTTGCGATGAAAGGGCTCGAAAAGCGTTGGGGATATTTGCAATCCGTCATTTTCCTTGTAATGGGAACTCTTGTTGCAGGCTTTGCATTCATGGGAACTCTTCCCCTCTCGTACTTTGATCGTTATGCAAATACGCCTTATATGGGCATGAGCCTTTCGCTCGCCATGCTGCTTGGAATCGCAGGTTTCGGCCCAAAGAACGCCGTCGCTAAGCCTATGACCGCTGGAGCTCTAGCCATCCTTGTGGCCGATGTGTTGACGAACTGGAATGCGAATGCGAATCTTTACGGCTGGGTCGCCATTCTCGAAGTTGTCTTTTTTGGTATCGGCGCCGCTTTGGGAATCCACGTTCCCCGTTTCAGCGGAAATTCTAAAGCGAGCACTCTCCATTCCGCACAAGAAACCGTTACAGTTGATCCGAAAGTTCGCACCCGAAAGGAATTAAAAGATGCAATCGACCTTGCGAACAAAGCGGAGTACGATCACGCAAGCCAAATTCTTTTGAAATACTTTGGACTTCTTTTCCGCGAAAACCCACTGGACGTTCCGACCATCGAAAAGACCGTGGAAGCCATGCTCTACCCCCATTACTTTTTTCCGATTCCCGGAATGATCTGGATGTCCTGGGGCTCGGAAGCAGCCAAAAAGAAGTTGCCAAAAATTGCTGCGGACCTGTATGAAAAAGGAATTTCCGTGGAACAGGACAAAAAAATCCTTCGCCGCGGGCTTTTTTACGTGGGAGATCTCCGTTTAAGGGAACATTTGGACGAAGATAAAGGCCGAGAAGCCTTAGAAAAAGTCATTCAGATGGACTCCACCGACATTTTGGCGGAAGAAGCTCGCAAACTGCTTTTGAAATAGCTATTTTAAAGGATACTATGAGTAACGTTGAAATTTTCGATTCGACTTTTGCACTGACGATTCTCGTCGTTTTGGCAGTGGCAGTGCCCCTGCTCCTCCTCTTCTCGAACTGGGTTCTTCATCCGGGCCGACTCAAAAATACGACCATCAAAGGCACCGCTTACGAATGCGGTCTTGCCCACGTCGCAGGTACTGCAAGCGAACGCTACCCGATCAAGTATTACATGGTCGCCATGCTTTTCCTCGTTTTCGATATCGAAGTCGCTTTCCTTTACCCGCTTGCAGTCGTTTTCCTTTCGAGCCCGTGGAGCCTTCTCGTTGTGCTTCTTGCGTTCCTTTTGATTCTCGAAAGCGGGTACCTTTACCTCTACCGCAAAGGCGTCCTCGACTGGAACAAGCTGTCGGACTAATCTTTGTAGAATGTTTGAAAAGCGTCGCAGAAATGCGGCGCTTTTTTGTTAATGGTTAAAAGGCTTCTCGCAAATAAATGGTAAGGCCCAGATACTTTCCGTCCACGAGGGAAATGTCTCCTCGGGCGTATGTCTTTTCGGATTTGTTTAGCAAAAGACGTCCTCCAAAGCCCGGTGCGAAATGCCAATCGTTCCGAGCGAGCTTTGAAAAGTAAGGTCCGACTTTTCCCGCTTCCACAAAAATGGTTCCCGCCAATCTCCAAAAAAGAGTTTTCCGAAATTCTAACTGCGTAGAAAAACTTTGCTTGTCGAGATACATGCCCCGTTCTACACCACGAAACCTTTTGATTCCGTCTAACGTTGAAAGCATGTCGAACGGAGCGTCCCCTTTTCGAATATCATAATAGGCACCGATCGCTACGGAAGTTCCCCAAAAGAGAAATGTATACGCCCGTAAGTCTACCGTCTGCGCAAAGAAGCTGTAATCGCCGCCAAAAGCCTTGGAATAGAACACCTGACGGAACTGCCCATACGCTCCGAAAACCGGCCAGTTGACATTGTCCCGGGAATCGAACGTAATCTGATAACCCATGCCGGAACGTATTCCTCCCGAATAACGGGGAGATGAAATTTCTCCCGAATGGAAAGAAGCGTCATTCGTTTCAAAATAAAAGTACGGGCCAAAACTCAGAAACCGTGAAAAAGGCGGCGGCAAAATTCCGATGTCTACAGGAAGGATTACCTTGAAAAGATCCATGTCGTAACGCGTGTAACGATCTCGGTCCGGATCATTTCCAATCCCATAATATTTGGCACGCCAATTCCAATAAACAAATGAAATGTCGGAATGGAGAAGTCCACCCAGCAAATACAAGTCGGGAGAAAAATTGACTTCCAATTGACCTTCGGTTGTTCCGATGACCGCAAAATCAAAAGACGTCGCATCGGCACCCGGAAAATCCGGGCGCGTAAAAACCATCATCATGGCACCGTACTTGAGCCCGGTTTCTTCGGCGTAACCTAAAACCGGTAGCGCTGCAAACCTCTGAAAAGAGTCTTTTTCTTTTAGCGAATCTTCTTGCGCTATCGCAATTTGAAAAAGCCCTATCAAAAGGAAAATAAGAAAGCCTGTTCGCATTCTTAACCTTCCAAGCCTATACGCACGATCTCTTTTGCAAAGCGTTCCACCCAGCTCGGTCGAATGTTCAAACATGGCACACGTGTGAAAGTTTTTCCGCCCGCGTTTTTGAAAATAGTTTGAAGTTCCACATCGATTTCATGGATCGTTTCCAAGTTGTCCGCAGTAAAAGACGGACATACCACCAGCAAATCTTGATGTTCTTTTCCAAATTCTTCCGCCCGTGCCGACGTAAAAGGCCCTAGCCATTTGACTGGCCCAAAGCGGCTCTGGTACGAGATTTCGACTTGAACGTTCGGATTCATTGCAGACAATTTTTGACGGAACCATTCCACTTCTGCTTCGCAGTCCAAATGATAAGGATCGCCGTTTTTTGCCCACTTCAGCGGAGTGCCGTGAAAGGAAAAAAGAATTGGACATTTTTTGTCCCAGCATTCTAAAACGCTTTGCAGAGTTTCTTCGAGCCAAATTGCATTCAGCGGAAAACCGTCCACAAAATGCATACGAAGCTTTGGGAATTTTTTTAAAGCCGCGAGAGCAAGGTCCCGTACTGCAACCGTCGTTACCAAGGAACGCTGCGGGTATAGGGGAATCACGCGGATATCTTTTTTGCCAAGCGCTTCGAGTTCTTGAAGGGCATCTGTAATGGAAGGCTTTGCGCCGAATTCAAATGCATAACGCACCGGAATTTCTGGTCCGATTTCACGGGAAATTCCTTCTGCAAAATGGCGTGTATAATAGATCAAAGGCATTTCGCCAACACCAGCCCGTTCCACAAGTTCCTGATACTTTTTAGCACTCCGGAGGGAACGTTTAGGCGCAATGATATGTTTTAAAAGCCAATTCCAGTAAAACGGCGGATTTCCAAGCGTATGGCGGTCTCCCAAAAACTCCACCAGGTATTTTTCAACACTCTTCGGGGAAGCATCTTCCGGAGAACCTAATTGCACAAGTAGAATGGCGTCGAACATATCTTTAGTTTAGAAAAATCGGCTATATTTCTTTTGGTGGAAGGAAAATTTATGACACTTGCAGAGAGAATTCAAAAACTTTTAAGCGAAGCGGAACAGGGATTGATTGAACGTGAAAGCATTTTACGTCTGCTCTACCTCGCCGTTCTCACTCGGCAATCCACTTATTTGTACGGCCGTGCAGGCTCCGGAAAACGCTCCGTGGTGCGCCACATGCTCGCCGGTTTTAAAAATCTGGACGTTCGCACTTTTGGACGCCGCAGTTTCAACTTGCCGACGGATCCGGCAAACATCATTCTCTTTACAAGTTTCGACAGCGGATTTCCTCCGATGACAAGCGCAATCCACGCTGTTATCGATGAACATTTAGCCCACGAATTGATTCTTTCCGGAAGACTTCGCCCGGATGCTTCGCTTTCTCAAGCAGGACTTTCCGACAACATCCACCTGGTGATTTCCTTCCCGGATTCCGTTTCACCGAATGCGCTTAAAGATTTGCTTTCGGATGCAGGCGATCCAAAAAACTTCCACATTTCCGATGACTTGAAAATTTCTTCGGAAGAAATGGAAACCTGGTCCGAAGAAATTGAAAAAATTCAGATTTCAGATGACAGCCTGATTATTCTGAAAGCGATTGCTGCCGAATGCGAACGCAGCAACGTTTATATTTCTGCAAGACGTTGGCGCGGTCTCGCAAAAATGGCTCGCGCCCAAGCCTTTTTCGCTGGCCGTTCCGAAACGAACATTTCCGATTTGCTGTTCCTTTCTGAAGATCTATGGGGAAAGCGAGCGACAAGCGAAGCGATACGCAAAGGCTATTCAGACGGAATGCACGATTTTTTGAACGCCTATGCGCCTGATCCAGAAAATTTGCGGAAAAAGACACAAGAGCTTTTGATTTCTGCCGAGCATTACAAAAACGCCAGCGGAAATCGTTATAAAACGACGACGATCAACGGCGAAGAATACATCTGCTATTCGATTACGGTTTTTAACGAGCCGATCTCTCTATATGCGCCCCTTTCCCGCATCGGCACAAATGAAGACTTCCATCCGCTAAACGCCTTGCACCACACGGAAACCCGTGCCAAGTGCAACTTCATGGGCGGTGACGTCTGCAAAATTTCTATCGATTCCAAAGCCAAACGCAACGGTATGCGGGCATCGAGCATTATGCAGAGCAACACGAACACTTCTAGTGTCGCTGCCGTTTACGAAGATTACGCCAAACTGCCTTCCGAAATTTTGCAAACCAATGATCCGGAAATCATAGAACAAAACAAGCTCGGTTTGCAAAGCGCCCACGAAAAGCTTTACGAAGTCATCACGCAAACTCTGCAAAGCCTCAAAAGCTTAAAAGCGTTATACACCAAAAGTTCGGAATTCCAAAACGATCCGTTTTTGCCCATGCGCCCATACAAGTCCTTCATGGATTTGATTTTAAAACGCTATAAAGCTTTGAGCGCATTCAGCAAGGAACTGCAACAGTACGAAGCGGCAATTGCTCAAGCTTCTACCGGAATCCAGTAATCAACGGAAAGCGAAATAAACAGCGCCAATCAAGCAAAGCGCAGACCACAGATAATCCAACTTGAGCGGTTGGTTCATCATGAAAACTGCAAAAGGCGCAAACACGGTCAAAGCGATCACTTCTTGGATCACTTTCAGCTGCACCACGTTCAGCTCCGTGTAACCGTAACGGTTTGCCGGCACTTGGATCATGTATTCAAACAGGGCGATGCCCCAACTGGCAATTGCAGCTACAATCCAAGGTTTATTGCCTAAAAATTTTAAATGGCCATACCAAGCAAAGGTCATGAAAAGATTCGAGCAGGCGAGAAGGCCTGCCGTAATCAAAGCAACTTTCAGCATATTTGAACTTCTTGTTGTTTAAAGCGGCGACGGCGCCATTTGGAATTCGGACGGAATGAATTTTTACGTGCAAAATATAAAGCAATCAAAACGTAAAAGACTACCGCCGAAACAGAATGGACCATGACAACACCGGCAAAGCCTACGCCCAAAGCCAAAACAGCCCCCAGCGAAACCTCCTGAATGTCCGCCAAGGAATCATCATCCAAATTATCCAGTTCCGCAGGAGACAAGCCCCAAAGCGAAAAAAGCATGGCTTCCCCCGAAATGGATTCTTCCGACATTTTTTGTTCTTCCGAAATGTTTCGGTCCATTGCCGACTGAAAAATGCGGAAGCCTCCAAAATGGAATGCGCAGCTTAAAGCAAGAGTTAGCGCCATCGCAAACAGCATCGGATTGCGGCCCCGTAACGCAAAACGCATCAACACCCATCCCAAAAAAATCGAAGCCAAAAGTTCTACGCTAAAAGCAAAAGTCCAGCCATACATGGCTAAGGACGAATTCGGAAATACGGAATACAACGGAGTAAGAATCGTGAGCGTCCCTGCGAAATAAGCCATGCACTTCCACAGTCCGGTCATCGTCCGCGTTTCCGGAAGCTCCGGGAGAGAGCCTATGACCGAATGCAACAAACGGACGTTCGCCCACGTGAAGAACAAATAGAAAAATGCAAGGAGAACGTCTAAAACGATCCAGGTCGTCGAAAATATGGAAAGCAAGCCGGTAAAATTCATGGCATAAAGTCCCACGTATGCAAAGGAAGCCATCGGCACGATTACAGCCGAAAGGATCGCTAGCGCTATGGGAATTCTCACCGGCATCGATTTCATTTACACTCCAAGCTCAGCAAGACCGTCATCGCGAATCACAAGCAGAATCGCATTCTGCCCAACGACTTCGTAACGTTCTCCATTGATTTCAATTTCGAAAGCATTTCCATGCAAATACAAAGCCTGATCCCCCACTTCCACCTGAAGCGGCACATAGTTGATGGGGTCCGAAGCGTCTTTCAAAAAAGAATCCGGATCGTTCGACGGAATCGGGTAGCCCGGGCCGACTTTAACAACAGTTCCCGTGTGAACGGCATCCTTTTCGCGGACTCCGGGGGGAAGGTAAAGACCGCTTCCCGTTTTTGAAGCAGCTTCTTGGGGCTTAAGCAAAATGCGATCCCCGATCATCACAATTTTTTCCACATTCTTATCCATATGCTTTAAAATTAGAATTGTTGATCGTTACAAAGAAGTTTTCTTTTTGGATTTAATTTGATTTTTCAAAATTCCGTAGCACGCAATAGCTGTAATCAGGGAAATTCCAAGCCACAAAAGGTAGGATTCTAAATTCATATAAGCGCCAAAATTCATAAAGTAGCGCATGGCAGCATCCCCTGCCAAATTTCCAGATTCCAGTTCTTCTAAAAGTCCTTCGGAATTGATGGGAACATAAAAATGCGAAAGCAAAAGTTGAAGCAAAACAAGAGCTGCCACTTGAAAATTTTTAAGTTCCCATTTGTCTAAAGCGTTCCCCAGCGGAACAAGTAAAAACGGAACGAGCGTAGCCATATGGCGACTTTCACTGTCAAGCGCAAGCAGTAAAAACATTCCAAACATCATAGCAAAACCCACAGAACGTTCCATCATCGTCTTTGCAAAAGACCGAAATGTAAACGCCACCAGAATCGGTAAAATTCCATAAAATGCCACATGCCCCACAAAAGAAATCAGCGGATATTTTAATGGTCTGAGTAAAATTTGCAAAGCAAAAATGGTGTTGCTGCAGAAAAATTCTTCATTCACATGGAAACTCAAAAACAGCTTCACGCCCACCCAAACCGACAAAAAGATTCCAAGCCATTTCCAGTCACCAAAATTCTTGATTGTTAAGACATTCATGCGGAACCGCGGAATACAACGGACAATCCAAAAGAGCCCAAATAAAGCACACCCTAGCGAAGCCATGGTCAAAGCCCAATTAGAATCTCGCATCAGTAAATTCGTGACGACAATTCCATGACCGCTTCGCTTCAAAGCGGCAATAGTCAAAAGAGCTAAAGCACCATAAAAGAACGCGAACTTCCCCGGGAACGTCTTCCCTTCTTTTTCAAAAGAAAGTGGCCTGTCAAATGCGACAAGCAGTATTGCCTGCAAAGTTATCAACGGCCATGTAACTGCCCCCAGCACGGCGATTCCCAAATTGTAAAGCTTTTTCTTTTTCAAGTAAAAATACAAGCTCGACAGCGAAAGCGATATGGCAAAAGCATCGCTTTGAAACGGTTCATACCCGCAGTTTTTAAGCGTGAAAAAATTCAAAAAGAATACGGCGAACAGAATTCCCTTTGTCGCTGATTTCCACTGCAAAATTTTTGAAATCCGCCAAAACAGCAATACTTGCAGCAATAAATTCAAAGCATGCAATCCAAGCATCGCATGCATCAAATTTGTATGCGTTGTTGAAATGTGTAAAAGTTTAAATCCATAATGAATTGCGCAAAACGGAAAAATGCGCTGAATGCGAAAAGCGTCGTAGCCCTGATTCCAAAAATCGGCTGAAAAATTTTCAGCCACTAGACGGTAAAATTCCCCGTCAAAACCTGCCCCATCCTGAATCGGAATTTTTTCACCGAAAAGACTCAAGGCGAAGAGAACAGATAAGATTACAATTAATTTCATAATTCAATACTTTAGCAATTTCCCCCCATCCATCCAACGCCACCCATTCCATTTTCTAAATTTGCACCGTGATTCAAGTACAAAATATTACCAAGTCTTTCGGAACTCAAGATCTTTTCCGCGATGCGAGTTTTCTCGTCGCACCCCGTGAACGTGTCGGAATCGTCGGTCGCAACGGATGCGGAAAATCCACCCTTTTCAAGATGATTCTCGGAGAAGAATACATCGACGGTGGAAATATCGACATTCCCAAAAATTACACACTCGGGTATCTAAAACAGCACATCGCCTTTTCGCACAAAACCGTGCACGAAGAAGCCTGTTCCGTTCTCAAAGTCAATGAAGACGGTTGGCTTGATACACATCAGGTAGAAACCATTCTTTTCGGTCTTGGTTTTGACGAAGAATCTCTGCAAAAAGACCCGATGCTGCTTTCCGGCGGATTCCAAATCCGTTTGAATTTGGCAAAGGTTCTCGCGAGCGAGCCCAACATGCTTCTGCTCGACGAACCGACAAACTACTTGGACATTGTTTCTACCCGTTGGCTCGCCCGCTTTTTAAGAGGCTGGAAAGGCGAAGTTCTGCTGATTACTCACGACCGCAAATTTATGGACAGCGTTTGCACCCACGTCGTGGGCATTTACCATAAAAAAATGCGCAAGATCCAGGGCACGGTTGCAAAGCTCAAAGAAACCATCGCCATCGAAGAAGAAGTTGCCCAACGGACTCAAGAAAACGAAGCTCGCAAACGGGAACAGCTCGAAAAAGTCATCGACCGATTCCGTTTTAAAGCGAGCAAAGCGGCAATGGTACAGTCCAAAATCAAAGCCGTAGAACGCCTTGGAGAAGTCACTCGTTTGGAGCATGAGCGCAATTTGGAATTTTCGTTTAACCAGGCGGACTTTCCTGGCAAACGCATGATGCAGATTAAAAGTCTGAATTTCCATTTTGACGGCGGACCGACCCTGATTCAAGATCTCACGGCAGAAATTTTCAAGGGTGACCGCATTGCCATCATCGGCCCGAACGGTCGCGGTAAAACGACCCTTTTGAACTTGATTGCAAACGAGCTGAAACCGGTCAGCGGTGAAATTTCTTTGAATCCGAACGTTATTCTGAACTACTTCGGGCAAACAAACATCAACCGTTTGGACTTGAATAAAACGGTGGAAGAAGAGCTGCAATCCTCCATCACAAGCGCGGAACG
The DNA here is from genome assembly GCA_017959225.1 of Fibrobacter sp. GTDB lineage: Bacteria > Fibrobacterota > Fibrobacteria > Fibrobacterales > Fibrobacteraceae > Hallerella. The sequence continues at coordinate 14,129 of JAGDBD010000013.1, forward strand.
TGGAAAGGCGCGAAGCCTAGCAGGGCTTATGATGTTCAGCGGAGACGCTGCGTTAAAGCAGATCAAAGTTCTTTCCGGTGGCGAACGCAGCCGTGTACTGCTCGGCAAAATTCTTGCCACTCCCTGCAACCTTTTGCTGCTCGATGAACCGACAAACCACTTGGACATGGAAAGCATCGAAAGTCTAATCGACGCTTTGGAAGATTACGAAGGAACCGCCATCGTCGTTTCCCACGATGAAGAACTTCTTCACGTATTCGCCAACAAATTGATCGTTTTTGATGCAGGCAAATGCTTTATGTTCGAAGGCTCCTACGCAGACTTCCTCGAAAAAGTCGGTTGGGCCGAAGAAAAAAGCGAAAGCACCACAAAAGTCGCCATCGAAAATTCTTCAAACGCGCCCGCTCCTGTCGCAAAAGACAAAGACAGCCGCCGCGCCCGAGCCGCATATGTGGAAGAACGATCCAAAATAGTGCGTCCTATCGAAAAACGCATTAAGAAGTGGGAAGAAGAAATTCAAAAGCAGGAATCTCTCGCCGCAGAACTCGAACAAAAACTGGTCGATGCCAGCGAAAAAAATGATGGCGCTTTGATTACGCAAATTGCCAAGGATCTTGGCGAAGCAAAAAAGAAGACCGACGAAGCTTACGAAGAATGGGAAAAGGCCTCCGCCGAATTGGAAGAGGCCGTAAAGAAATATCCCCTTTAACAGCTTTTATTTAGAAGTCCGTCGTACGCCCCACGTGCGCACGATATCCTTCTTTTGGGAATCTCCACCGATAGCTCCGATTTTTAGTTTGAGCTTTGCAATGAAGGCGCCCGTTCCCATCAAACGTTTCGTTTTACTGCGCATGTTCCATCCGAGGTAAATGTTGCCCGGGTTCTGGGTGCAGTCGCCGTTAAAGATCTCGTCTGTGCAACGGATCGTTCCACTGGCAGAATTGACGTAAGTGCCGAGATTGGTAAAGAAGTCCGTTTCATACTTCACATAAAGGCTGTCCGGGCCAACGCCCGTCGAAGCGGAAAGTTCTCCCAAATCATAACGGATCAAAAATCCCGGAATTCCAATCTGCTTTTCTGCCGTTTCAAAGGGGATTCCAAGCGTTACTTTGTACGGAATCACAGCAGACGAATCCTTGAAAGCTTCCGCCTTTTCCGGATTGCTGTTGAAAAGTTTTGTGGATTCCACAACGATATACTGTTCACCGACAATGCGTACCCAGCGATTGTTTTCCGCCGACTTATTTTTGGAAACGTCCGAAAGAACGTTCGGAGCAATCCGCACGCTGTCTCCCACCGAAGGCAAAACGCCATTCTTATTCGAATAGATGATTTCATATCGGGATGTTCTCCGCGTTCCCGAAAGCGGGTAGATATTCTTGGAAGATTCTACGCCGTTTCTCCAAGCCTTGAATTCAAACACGGAATCAAACGGAACACTGTTCGTATCGATGGCTTCGCTAAAGACAATTGCCAGCTGGTAAATATCTTCGCTACGAGGCGTCACAATCGCATTGGTAATCACAGGTCCCATACGGTCATGAATTTTTCCGGAAACGCGGAACGGTAACGTATCCGTGATCCCGGTCGTCGAATCCGTCACTGCCTTTTTGAAAAGTGTCGTATAGCTTCCAGCGTACACGTCCCCCGATGTACTTCCTGTAAAGAGGAAATCTAGGAGGGAATCGTTTTCAAAGATCAGGAGCGAATCCAAGAAACGGTATTTTTCCACATCCTTCTTCACGATCGTATGCCATGTGGAATCTCCGAACTGCCACGATACGGAATCCGGAACATCTTCATCGACAATCGGTTCGCCGTATGAAAGCACCAAGCTATCCGCAACGCCATCTCCGTCACGGTCATACATAAGTCCTCCAGAAGGAATCGGCACAGGAGGCTTTTCCAAATTCACATTGGACCACGTCAAAATGTTGTCATAGGAAGGGCCCGAAATCTGGAAAGATCCATTTTCCACCGTTGCCGTTCCCATCACATAGAATTGCGCTTTACCCTTCACCGGAACAATCGAATCCAAAAGACCGCCCATTTCATCGGTCAACGCTAAAGAATCCTTTGTCGAGAAGAACAACGGTGCGTCGCATCCGCTATCGCAAAGCGTTCCCATGTAAGAAACGATTACCTGCACCGGGTATGGAATAAACGCATACTGGCCAAGCTTTACCGTATCCGGATTGATTTCATTCCACAGGGAATCCGCAAAGGCGATAGACGGCAGCGGATATTCCGGAACAGTAAAATAGATCTTAGCAGACTGCGTCAAATCCGATTCCAAGTAGAAATACAGCGTATATGTACCAGGAGCAAGTGTTCTCGACCGCACAACGGCTGTCGTATCAACCGTAAAACCGGCCATGTTTTCTGAAATCAAGATGCCGCCATAATTGATTCCCGGAACCAGCGTGTCCCCTTCTTCAGGAAGCCCAGGCCCCATCAGAATAAAGAGCGAAGCCGCCGGAATCGTATCGACCTTCGTTACGCTAGAAACGTCACAGCTCAACGATTCGTCCACTAACATCTGCCAAATTTCATACTGGATCGTTCCATCCTGCGTCGGAATTTCCACCGGATAATAAGTCTTTTCCGTCTGCAAATTGATCGAAGTGCGCATTTTAAAGTTCGACCCAGTCGCATTGCGTTCCGAGAAGAAAATATGGAACGGATATTCGTTACCTTCCACAAGGCCAAGCGTATCCAAATTCACAGCGCCTTCTACCGGGCTGTGGCATCCACCGATATCTACAACAAGACGGTTGTTGATATAAACCCAAACGTCATCGTCACCGCGGAATTCAAAATACTGTCCTTTCACATACTGGAACTGGGCAGAAATTTTCATAGAGAAGCTGTAATTGTGTTTACAGCCTTGCACATCCGATTCAAACTTCGGATTGGGAATCGTTTTCGCGGAATCCAAATATTCAAAATCGTCGATCGGATAAAAGCCCGGGTTAACCGGATCGTTGCAGTTTCCTGCTTCCGTAATATCGGCTAACCAAAAACCTTCTTCATCCAATGACAAATCGATGTCGTGGCAGACCGCATTCGTATATTTTTTGCCCGAAGCATCCGTTGCAAGAGTTTCCGGAACAAACCATTTTTCGATTTCACGTGCTGCAGAACACTGCCCCCAGGGGAAGATCAAAGAATCCACACGAGCCGGATTCCCATTCACAAGAGTATCTTGAACCATTCCTGTCACATGGCCAGAGCACTTGTTGTTTGTCGCAATATTTCCCAGTGAATCTATGTAGGTAACCATCGTATAATCATTGCCCCCATAGATACCACCAAAATCCACGTCAATGCTATCCGGATGATTTTCTCCCGCCCAGTCAACAACTAATGCAGAAATCTGCATGGTCGGGCAAATGCCAAGTCTTCCCGGGAATGTCGTCGAAAAAGCCGGTTTACTGGAGAGCGTCGGGTATGGATAAACCCAAGCTGTGTCCGAAATCGCCATCAGGGAATCCAATTGAATCGGTTCGCCTTCTTTTGCACCGGCAGAAGTGTAAACGTCAAAACCGAAAGTCTGCTTCAGGGTAATGCCCCAATCCGTCACTCGCTTGTAATAAGCTCCCTGGTACCAGCCGCACGTATCCTTTGAAAACGGCCCCATCTTAACGGTGTCCCCGTTTACGATCATCGACGGAGTCATGTTTTCCCATGGACTCATGACGCGGACCACTTTTTCTTCCAAAGGGGCAAACGAAACGTCGTAACGTTCATTCGTATATGTAAAAAGCCAAGCTTCATAAACGCCCATCGGGAAGAA
>JAGDBD010000118.1 GCA_017959225.1 Fibrobacter sp.
CGCTTTGAAATTCTCGACAGCATCGGTTAACGGAAAACATTTATCTATTTTAAGGTCAGAGGCAGAATTATGAAAATTGCAGTTATCGGCGGAGCCGGCTATATCGGATCTCATACCGTGCGTGAACTTTTGGACGCAGGCCATGAAGTCCATGTTTTTGACAACCTTTCTTCCGGCCTAGAACAGAACCTTTTTCCAGATGCAAAGTTTACCAAGGGCGACATTTTAAACCCACAAGAACTCGACGCATTCTTCGAAAGTTTTAAACCCGAAGGACTTGTGCATCTCGCCGCATTCAAAGCCGCCGGCGAATCCATGACGAATCCGGAAAAATACAGTGTAAACAACATTACCGGTTCCGTGAACATTTTGAACGCAGCATCTTCACACCATGTGAAGTACATCGTCTTTTCGAGTTCCGCAGCCACATACGGTTCTCCGAAATACATGCCGGTAGACGAAAATCACCCCACAGAACCGGAAAATTACTACGGTTTTACAAAGCTCGCCATTGAAAAATTCCTCAAGTGGTATGACGATCTTCGTGGCATCAAGTTCGCCGCGCTCCGCTACTTTAACGCAGCCGGCTACGATGTTCAAGGTCGCATCACCGGACTCGAAAAGAATCCTGCAAACCTGATTCCGGTCGTCATGGAAGCTTTGACCGGCAAGCGCAAAGAAGTTCTCGTTTTCGGAAACGATTACGATACCGCTGACGGAACGGGCGTCCGGGATTACATCCATGTGAACGATCTTGCCCGCGGCCACCGAATGGCTTTTGACTATTTGCAAAAGAACAACAAGAGCCTCGTCGTGAACCTCGGAACACAGACTGGCGCAAGCGTTCTCGACATCATCCATGGAGCAGAAAAAGCTTCCGGCAAAAAAGTTCCTTACCGCATTGTGGAACGCCGCCCTGGCGACCCGGCAAGCTTAATCGCAAACCCCGCCAAAGCCAAAGAAATCCTCGGATGGGAAGCCAAATATTCCGACCTCGACACGATCCTTTCCACAACCTGGAAGGCTTACCTCGCCAACGGGTTTTAGTTTCAACACGAAAAAGCTCCCGAAACGGGAGCCTTTCTTATAAGCTTTCGAAATTTCGAAGTTAGTCGCGGAAGAGAACCTTCTTGGAACCTTCCACAACTTCGCCCACATGGTAGAACGGTTCATTCTTCGCCTTGAGGTGAGCTTCGACATCGGCCATGTTCGAATCGTCCACGAACACGAGCATACCGATACCCATGTTGAACGTGCTGTACATTTCGTCCTTTTCAACGGAACCCGCTTCCTGGATGAGCTGGAAAATTTTCGGAACCTTCCAAGAAGTACGGTCGATCACCACGTCCACATTATCCGGGAGAATACGCGGAATGTTGCCCTGGAAGCCCGAACCCGTCACATGTACGAGACCATCGATCTTCTTTGCGTTCGTAAGATCGATGAGGCTCTTGTAATAGCTGCGGTGCGGAACCGTGAGAGCTTCGCCAATGGTCTTGTCGAGACCTTCCACGCGAGAATCCACCTTGTAACCGGCCACTTCAAACAGAGCCTTACGGGCAAGGGAGTAACCGTTCGTGTGAAGACCGGTAGACGGGAGACCGAGAATCTTTGTACCCGGATGAATGCGGGAACCGTCAATGATATTTTCACGTTCCACAACACCGACGATCGTACCGGAAATATCGTAATCGCCGACCGTGTACATGCCCGGCATTTCTGCCGTTTCGCCACCGATCAAAACCATATCGTTTTCACGGCAAGCCTTGGACATGCCTTCCACAATGCCGGTCATCACCTGCGGATCGAGAGCGCCCATGGCAACGTAGTCAAGGAAGAAGAGCGGACGCGCACCCTGAACGAGAATGTCGTTGCAGCAATGGTTCACAATGTCCTGGCCCGGAAGAGTCGGAGTGTTCATTTCGATATCGACTTTGAGCTTTGTACCGACACCGTCCACAGAGCTTACAAGGACAGGATCCTTGAGACCGAGATGCTTCAGCGTGAAAAGGCCACCGAAGTTACCGACGTCGCCCAGAACACCCTGGTTGAACGTGGAGCGGACGGACTTTTTCACACCGACCATTGCCTCGTCTGCACGAGAAAGGGAAACACCTGCGTCTGCATAATTCATACGATTTTTTTCCTTTGGTTGAATTAATTCTTTTGCTGGGACTGCTTTTCGTCAATGTTTCGCAAAGCGTCCAAAATTAAACTGGTTGTGTCGGACTGCTGACTGATGTTGATCGTATCGGGCATCAGGTGCGTATCCAACTTGAAAAGGGTATCATCACTCCAGGAGAGCATTAGTTCAAGCGCATCCGGCCCGGTCAAACGACCGCTCTTGGCACAGCAAATGCGGCCTTCTTTGAACGCGATAAAACCGGTAGCTCCGTTGCACTCGAAAAGAACGGTTCCCGTCACACGGCTTTTTTCCAAAGTCTGCGCAAAATCGATAAACGGGAGCACCTTGGCACTGGCAAGCAGCGAAAGGCTTTCGAATTCGTCAAGAGCCTGGTTCTTTGCACGGAGACGGTCTGCCGCAATCTTGTACAGGCAAACCATAATGCTCGGATTCTTTTCCAGAAACTTGATGAACGATTCCCGGGAAAGATGCAACACAGTGCAGTCTTCCAAGGCGATAACGGTATTGCTCGTCTTTTCGTTGCAAAGAATGGACATTTCACCAAAGCAAGCGCCAGCATCTAACCAGCCGAGCGAATTGCGACGCCCACCAGCCAGTTCTTTTCCGCAGATCTGTGCACGGCCACTTTGCAATACGCAAAACGATTCTCCGTCGCGGTCGCCTGCAATAATCACATCGCCCGCTTCATATTCACGGATTTCAGAATTCAGCAAAAAGAAGTCCGCAGATTCACGCGGAATTTGCTGAAGAAAAGGCACTTCACTTTCGTAAGAAGCCGAAATCCAATCGCCTATGCTAGAATGAACCGTCATATCACCTAAATATTAGAAAGTTTACGATACCATTTGGAAACGATACTTTTAAAATAAGTCGGATGAAGCATTTTCGCCACGTCTAACAATAAAGAATCCGGTTTTACGACGGCACTTTCATAAAAATCGATGCCACCTTCAGGTCCTTTTCGTAAATCGTACTCGTAAATTTCACCCGTTTTCCACAAAGGCAAACGTTCCACGCGGGGATCGCGGTCCAAAAGTTCAGCAAGAGTCGTCGCCGCCCCTGGATTCATCCACACATCCGCTTTTTGTCCATCGGCAAAAGCCTTTTCAAAGGGCATCGAAAAAGACGCTAGGGAAGTATCGCTTTCCCACAAGTAACGTCCACCGGCATCGTGAATCAGGTGCGCCATAAAGCTTCTTCCCGGAGAAGCGAACCACGTTCCGGACGAAGGCGTTCCCGTCATCACCACGGGCCGTTTTTCACTTTGCAACAGGGAGTCGATCTTTTCACGGACTTCTTTGTAACGCTTAGCCTTTTCTTCAAAAATCGAATCGGCCAAAGCTTCCTTCCCCACGAAAATTCCAAAGAACTTGAGCCATTCCGCTTTGGCAAGGGGAGTATTTTCCGTCCATTCCGAAGTGAGGACCACAGGCATCTTCAAACGGGCGAGCTTCGGGAACACGTCATGAATCGAAGCTCCCATGGAAAACGCAAAAATCATATCCGTCTGCGATTCGTAAACCGCTTCCGGCGAAAGTTCCATGCCTTCGCCCACTTCCCTTATATGGAGAGAATCCACACGCGCATAGAATTCCGGATTTGCAATGTATTTTTTGGCATCGATCACTGCGACACGGTCTTCCACGCCGAGGACCGTCAAAAATCCGAGGTAAGTCGAAGAAAAGATGGCGATTCTTTGACCCGGAATTTTTACCGTCGGATAAGCGAGCAAATTTTCAGGAACGCGTTCCGGCGAAAGGGAATCTTTCAACACCCAACGGAGAGGTTCTGCCGCACCGTTTTTCACCCATACGACGCGAAAGTCCCCGCAGCGGTTCACGCCGAAGTTTTCCGCATACAAAAGAGTCTTGTCCGGAACTTCCGTACAGTTTTCCGCCGACGTGGGGGGAACCTCCGCCGGAAGATTCAATCGGGAAAAGAACAGGTAAACGATTCCGCAAACAAGCAGAATTATCAAAATTCGGAGGATATATTTCTTTTTCACACCCCAAACATAAAAAAATGGAGCAAAAAATCGCCCAAAGACCAAATTCACTCCAAAAAAGTCCCCCAGATTTTGACTTTTCCAGCGGAATTTTATAGCGTTTCCGTTCGTAAATGGATTTTTAAGCTATTTTAATGTTATGAAAAACAGAACGCTTTCCATTTTTCTTCTTGTCGCAAGTCTTTGCGCAATAACGACTTCCGCATTCGCAGAACCTGAAGAAGGCTTCTACGAAAAGCACGATATCCGCGGATTTATTTCTTTCGGGGCCGACTACCGCGGCATGCGTGCGGCTTATGCGAATTATCTGAACCGCGCCCTCTTTAGCCAAAAAGGCTACATGATCGATGATATCGATGAAGAAACCGGCGACACAACCAAGGTCGCTGTGGCCGACGACCAGATTTCCAAGTACGAACACTTCAACGACTATTATCTGGGCATGCACGTGGAAATCGGTGCCCAGTACCACCAGTTCCTCACCTGGTTTGACATCAACTTCATGCCGACGCAGGTTTCCGAAAAGCCCGCTTCCAAAAACAGCGCAGGCAAAGACCTTTACGACGTCAAATGGTTCTCTTACGGAATCGACTGGATGTTCGGTTGGAAGCTGTTCGGCGAAAATACAGTCATCAACCTAATTCCTTCCGTCGGTATCGGTCTTAGCCTGTTGAACATTCACTTCGGTTCCAAGTACACGTTCATTACCGAAGACAACGAATATGTAGACGTTCGCAACCGCTACTACAGCGTTTTTTCTCCGACGTTCAACAGCCAGCTTGAACTTCGCTTTTCCTTCGGCCCGTTCTCTTTCGGCGGCTACGGCGGTTACCGCGTTGTCCGTTTCGACGAATTTGACGTAGAAGGTTACAAGTTTGGCGACCCGGACAACAATGGCGACACTTGGTTTATTGGCGGAAAGGTAACCTGGACGTTCCTCTCGGAAAACCAGAAGAAACTCCGCGACAAGCTTTAAACTTCGCTTTGGGAGATAGAAAGAGTTCTTGAGCCAGCACATCGGTGCTGGCTTTTTTCATAATCAGTTCCATGGGAACGTAATAAGTAGAAAGCCGCTTCAGATCCTGATCGGTATGCCAGTGCACTTCCCTATCCCGATTGTGATAGACAAAATTCCAACCCAACAGAAGAGTCTGGATTCCCATGGTCGAAAGCATTTGCGGAAGCGATGCATATTGTCCCTGAGTGCTGACTAACACAAGCGCATCCAATTGGTGATACCTCGCATAGAGCATCACGTCTTCTTTTAGTTCTAAGTTCGGACAAAGATCGTTTGCGTAATTGATGCCTGCAAAGTGTACTTCAAAACCCGCCTTGTGAAGCTCGTCCGAAAAATGCATCATGCCTCGGTGACGGTAATCTCTGTCTTCTTCGGGGTTGCGGTACGGGTGGTAATAGTGCGCCATCATTTCGATAGAACGCCCGGGCCAAAAGTAACGGCTCACTTGGACCGCCACCCAATGCTTTAGCCCTAAAAAGTTAATGCCCGAATATTCCGGATGGATATTGCGGTAATACTCGTTAACCTTGCGCATGGTAAAACCATCCACAAAAAGTCCCGTTTTCAGCGGCGTTTCAACGCTCCGCTTTTTGGATTCCAACATAAAAGGGTTCCTCCTGTAAAAGTGGAACCCTCTAAGGGTTAGACGTTTTTCACGGCGAATCTGCCACCGCAAAAGAAAATTTTACAATGCACCCGGAGTCGGCTCTTTCGCTTCCCAATTCGAAGGTTCATAACCGGTCACCGCATAATCGATACGGTTCAAGCTGTAACCTTCGCCGTCCGCCTTTTCGGGCCAAAGCCCGCCGTCGGAATAAAGGATTCCATCGGAAACGTGATAGAATGCGATCGTCGTATCCCGCTGGTTCTTTTGAACAGTGGCGATTTCGGAAGGTTCTTCCACCGAAACCTTTTCTCCGCGATTCGAAAGTTTGCCCGTGTACTGGAACACCTGAACGGAATCCGACAAAACACCTTTCCACTTTTCACGGAAATCGCTTTCGGAAAGGCCCACCGAAGTGTATCCGTCCGCATCCGTATAAGAAGAAGGAATCAGCACGGCGATTTCACCCGGTTCCAGCGTATAATTTTCACCGAATTCAAAACCGATGCCGCCGATCTTCCAACCGTAATATTTCAAATTCAACATCGTTCGGAGCGTAATCGTAGAATCTCCCTTGTTGACGATTTCAAGGAATTCCACGTCGCCGTCCAGCGGATTATAAAAGACTTCGCTAATAAAGATCGGGCCTAGGGCGATTTCTGCATTGGCAGCGCCTTCCGTCGGAGTTTGCAAAGTTCCCTGCTGAGTGGAACCGTCCGAAAGTTCGATCACACCGGCAGATAGTCCCTTGGGCACAGCGGAATATTCAAGTCCCGATTCTACACCGGTGGATTCTCCATTTTGCACTTCACGCAAGTAAACCGATTCTCCGCGGGCTACGTACGAAACCGCGTCTTCGTCACCGTCCGCAGTCAAAAGCGTGTTCAAAGCAAGGTAACCTTGGGCAGCAATCTTTGTTCCACTCGGAATGTAACGAACGCTATCTTCGGCATCCACACGAACTACTTTCCATCCGCCCACATCCACTTCGGCAGAACCGGCGTTGTAAAGTTCAATCCAAGGTTCGGAACCTCCCACGTGATACGGCAAAATTTCATTGATGCGAACCGAAGACGCTGCGTAATAAGGATCCTCCGTGGATCCCGGATTTCCATTTACCGTTTTACTCGCCGCCCAGGATTCCGCATAAGCGGGATTTTCCCCTACATAAACCAGAGAGCTTCCGTTACCGTCAGCAAGGCTTGGCCAAGGAGCGTTGTTGTCGTAACGGGCATCGAAGTCGCCCTTACCGTCCAGCTTCACTTCCAAAACGTCACCGGAATTCGAAAGTTTAAATCCTGCATTCCACTGGAAAAGGCGGCCCGTGTAATCCGGGTACATTTTGCGGAAAAGCGCAGAGTCTTCCGTCACAACGATGACTTCGCCTTTATCCAAAGATTCGTCGGGGAACGCAAATTCCACAGCACCGTCCAAACGCAAGTTCACGCTAGACATACTCGAAAGGGATGTTCCCGAAAGAGTCAGTTCCACAAATTCCGGATAACCGTCTGCCGGGTGATACATGAGTTCCGTCACGGTCATCGCAGGAATCGAAACCGTACGGGTTTTACCGCTACTGCTTTCGGTACAAGCAGTCATGGTAAGCAAAGAAAGCAGGGTAGCGGAAACCGCTAAAGGTAAAATCTTCTTCATGCAAAGACCTCCTTCGAGTCTTCAAAGTTACCCGCCAAATAGGGGAAGCGCGTATCGCGGAAATCCTTCGGATTTTCGTACACACGTCTCCATTCGGCAGCCGCATTTCCGAACTTAGAAAAAGCTCCATGCTTTAAATTAAACCGGCGAATCAAATCGAGCATCCAAAAGGGCACTTGCAAGGCCGGGCACTTGAGTTCAAGAACCGCATTGCAATCTTTTTCGAAAAATCTCGGAAGTCCCGTAGACCACATTTCCTGCGTATTCACGGAATAATCAAAACCGTTCTCTTCACGGAAGCGCATACCCGTATCAATCGTCACGCGGGAATATTCTTCGCGAAGTCCAAACCAGGCACGACGCTTGTACTGCGTCAAAAGCCTCGGATGGGCGTTGTGCAACCAGGTCTTGTTCAAAAATTCACGGATATATTTACGGTCCTTATCCGTTTTGCAAGGCCATTCCTCTTCCGGATGGTTCCAGGCGAACGAAGGATTGATACCGGTCATCGTGCCGCGGCTCTTGTAACAGACCCGGCCAATTTTCCGTTTGCATTCAAAGTGAAAAGCACCATCATCCGTAGGATGTTCTCCATACGTGCGAACACGCATGTTGAAACGATCCAATAGCCCAGCCTTTTTCCAACCGAGAAAAGTCCAGCGGGGTGAATCCAGGTACAAGTTCGTAATCCAGTAAAATTTACCCGGTGTGATTTTGGAATAATAATCCTCTTCACAGTACGGCTTTAAAAACTCACCGATTTCATCGGCAAGTGATACAGGAATATGATACTTGAGCTCGAATCTTTCGAGCAGGCTGAATCCACGCGCTTCACTCATTTTGCAGGCCCCGCTTTCAAATGGTTCGAAACGTCGGTGCGCGCAAGCGCGCCCATGCGGTCAAGCATATCCAAATAGATGGCGAAGATTTGCATGTCCAGTTGCACGATCTTCAACTGGCTTTCCAAAGAACTTTCCTTGGCACGGAGTAACAACAGCGGATCGTTACCGGCTTTCGTTGCAAAGTCTTCAAAAAGAGAACCTTGGTCCACCTGTTCCACGAACTTCTGCTGCACATCGCGTTCCGCAATGAGACCGAGAATTTCTTCACGAAGGCGTTCCACCTTCTGGGTCAAATCCCGTTTCGCTTCCTGGTAATCGCGTTCGCTTTCTAGCACATCGATCTGACGTTTTAAATTGGAAGAACTTTTGCCCGAAAAGAACGGCAAGCGGATCGCCACCGAAGCGTAGAACTTGTCTTGTGTTCTGCGATCGTCATCGGTACGTTGCAACTGCCATTCTTCCACGCAAGAAGATCCCGTGCAAGACTGCGTCACCCATTTATACTTGTACTTCGCATGCACATACTTGTAACCGATGCCGATTTTTGAAATGTAATCCCGTTCACCGGCAGCATCCTGTTCCGCTTTCTTTTCGTTCACCTGCCACTTAGCTTTTGCGGCAGCCACGTCAGCGTATTTTTCCGCTTCCATCGGCATATCCTTCAAGATGCCCTTAAGTTCTTCAATGGACGGAAGGAAGCTCGAATCGATAGCCACCGAATCGTAAGCGTTCGCAAAGGAAAGCAGTTTCAATTTGGAATCGTTCATTGCATTGGAATCCGACACGAGCTTTGCCGAAATCGTAGCCTGTTCTTCCATCGCTGTCACCAAGTCCTGCAAACGGAAAGTTTCCGAACCGGTCATCGCCTGTAAAACCTGAATACGGTCCTCGGCGATCTGTGCGAGCTGTTCATGAATCGAACGAATCTGTCCACGCAGCAC
>JAGDBD010000119.1 GCA_017959225.1 Fibrobacter sp.
ACGCCAAAAGAAATTCCATCCAAAACGCGACGCGTACTTCCATCGCTTTCTTCAAAATCCTTGACGATGTTCTTCGCTTCTAAAATGAATTCAGAGCTTTCCATGATTTTTTTCCTTCAAGGCTTTTTCTTCCGGAGTTAAGCAGAACGAAAACACATAATTTCTAGGAGACGTCAATTCGCGACGAACTTTCGTCAAAAATCCAACACGGCCACCTTCCCAAGCGAACAGATCCTTGCCAATCTTATCAAGAATCAAGTCGCAACCAAGCCCGATGATGCCCAAGATGACGATCGCCGCATAAACGTTGTCAAAGTTACGGTACTTCGCTTGCTGATTGATGAACCAAGTAATTCCCGAACTTGTTCCGACAACTTCCGCAACAATCAAATATGTCCATGCCCAACCGAGCAAAATGCGCATATCCTTGTAAATTTTCGGCGCTACTTCCGGGATGATCACCTTCATCAAAATGCGGGCCGGAGAAGCTCCCAGCGTTCGTGCCGCTTCCGTTAAAGCAGGGTCCGCTCGTCGCATCGTCGCACTCAACATCGGAACCTGCTGAAAGAACGTACCGATGATGATGATCGCCACCTTCGGGGCATCGTTGATTCCGAGAATCGCCACAGCCAAGGCTCCAAATACAGGCGCCGGAAAGTAGCGGAAAAACTCAATAAAAGGTGCCGTCAGTTTTTCAAAAAACGGTATCGACCCGCTCAAAACCCCGAGAGGCAAACCGACTAAACTCGAAAGGAAAAAGGCGAGAAATACAATTTTAATCGAATGGAAAATGCTTTCGTGAAACCACAGATCACCTTCGCGTTTCGGTGGCATTTTAAATGCGGTTACCAAAGCCTTTGCCACTTCATGCGGTGCCGGCAAATAAGTCGGATTTTTGCGAACACCGGTCATCGGTTTTTCGCCAGCGGCAATCAGATTCGCATTTTCTTCCGCAAAATTTTCTTTCGCTATTTCATCTCCAGGCTCGCAAAACATGCTGTCGCCAGCATCCGTGATCTGTACCAGCGGATGATAGAGAAACGGGATATAGCTCACCGCGCTCCACACAGCCAACGGAAGCACAAACGAAAGGATTGCGAGAATTAAACTTCCTCTTTTGCCAAGATTCTTTCTAATTCCAATGGGACAGTTCATATTTTGCATTCCCAGATTAAAGATGGAGAAACGTTTACTTAGATGACTTCACAAAATTTTCGGTGAAAGTCGGAACGATGTAGCGCTTGGTATCCACGTTCTTGTCGTAGACATGATTCTTCACAAAGAATTCATCCACCCACTTCGAAGATCCGTAGATCGATCCAAAGCCATTATCCTTCTTGTTGAAGAACTTCAGGCTTTCTCCCACGCGCAAGAACTTGGTCCCGCCAAGGAATCGGGAATAAAGCTTTTCCGAAACACCGACGCGGTCTGCCAAAATCTTCACCATTTCCTTTTCATTCTTCGGATCGTTGATGTAGGCAACCACATCATCCCAAGCAGCGATTACCTTAGCCCATTCATCCTTATGTTTCATCATGGATTCTTGGGAAACGGCGAGGACGTCATAAATAATGCCCGGCTCATTTGCACTGGTATACAGCTCCGTCGCCCCGGTAATTTTATCCAAGGCGTTCACCGAGTGCGGAACCCAAGCAACAACGGCCGAAACGTCACCGCTTTCCAGCGTCTGCACCGCTTGATGGGTCGGCATATTCACTAACGTCACGTCGGATTCCTTCAAACCATTCTTTTCTAAGGCATTGATCAGCAGCGCATGGGAAAGGCAACCGATTTCCACGCCGATCTTTTTGCCTTTCAAATCCAGAATGGACTTGATTCCCGGAGCTCCGACAATCTTATCGTTACCATTGCTGTAATCATTAATGAGAATGGTTACGTTACGGGCTCCCGTTGCATTCAGCACGGTGGCATCGCCATTCGAAACACCGACAGCGTCTACCTTTTTCGCCGCGAATGCATCCATTGATGGTCCATATTCAAACCATTCCAGTTTCACATTGACACCATGCTTCTGAAAAAAGCCTTTCTTATCCGCAATTTCCCAAGCTGTCCAACCGGGCCAATCGCTATAAGCAATTTTCAGAACCGGCTTATCTGCATAGATAGCGCCAGCCAAAACCAAAGCCGTCATCATCATCCATTTGAACATTTTCATATTGACCTCACTGAAAGGGATGTTCGTCCTTCCCTTTCGCAAAATCAATGCCAAAACATTCAAACCCGACGAAATTCAATCAAAAAAGACACTTTTCCAAAAATCGGAAAGAAAATTTTTCACTCACATTGACAACTTCATAAAATTATTTTATAAAGTTTAGACAAAATTGTTTCTCCTTTTACAAAATCAACACCATGGCTAACGATTCCATTCAAAAAATCCGTCAAATTCTTCTGAAAAACGGTTCTATTACCAAACCGGAGCTTGCCAAAGCCACAAATTTGACAGTTGCGACTTGCGGCTACATCCTAAACGGACTTGTCAAAAATGGAGAAGTCATCGCAGAAGATTTTCGCACATCGAGCGGTGGGCGCCCCGCCATGTCTTACCGATATCGATCCGAGAAATTCCGTATTCTATGCCTCTACGCTCTCTTTGAAAGTGGCGCTGAAAGCATCCATTACCGAATCACGGACGTTATGGGCGACCTCCATGGAAAAGGCGAATTGAAAGGGAAGCACATCGACTTGCGCACCCTTCTTCAAAACATTCAAAAGATCTTAAAACATTCTCCCGAAATCCGCATCATTTCCATCGGCATCCAAGGAGGAGTCAGCCAGGGAACCGTTGAATTCAGCGACTTTCCCGACCTCAACGGGATTAATCTCAGCCGTGAAATTGAAGAAAAAACAGGCATTCCGACAGTTATCGAAAACGACATGAATGCCATAGCCTTGGGATATTCTCAAAAAAATGCCAACGAAAAGAACGTCGCCATTCTCTTCACTCCCAAAGGGAATCCGCCTGCCGGAGGTTTCCTTGTCGAAGGGAACATTCTACGAGGGAACGCGAATTTAGCAGGCGAACTTTCCTACTTTCCATTCCCTTTTGCCAGAAACAAACAACTCGAAATTTTTAGTAACGCAAAGAACGCGATTCCCTACATTCTACAGATTCTTTTTGCCACAGTCGTCTTCCTAGACCCTGCCGTCATCGTCTTTACGGGCGGGCTCGCCGAAGAACTATCCCAGGCAAATTTCGAAGTTCAAATGCGCAATCACCTGCGCAGACCGCAACTTCCAAGGCTTTTCTTCATCACAGATTCTTCCGAAGAATACTTTCTCGGTCTCACCAAAATCGCGACGGAAAAGTTCCTTCAAATCGAATAATTTTCGTCCAACATTTTTGTAATTACATTACACATACGTTGACATACTTGTGTGCAAGTTTTCTTCGCCATTTTTGCACATTTTTAAAAAGAAATTTTCTCCCGCCAAATTCAAATTTAATACTACTTTATAAAATGATTTTATAAAGTCGAGGTCACTATGGATCTGAAAATTTCTTCCCTGTTATCCGCTTACCGTTCCCATTCTCTCTCCCCGCGAGAGCTTTTCCAAAGCCTTTTGCTAAAAATGGAAAAAGCGCCGAACGCCATCTGGATTCAAAAAATTTCCCAAGACCAGCTGGACGCCTACCTAAAGGTTCTCGAAGATCAAGATCCCGAAAGCCTTCCGCTATATGGAATTCCCTTCGCCATCAAGGATAACATCGACTGCGGGGGATTTGAAAGTACCGCGGCCTGCCCCGCTTACGCCTACAGGCCTTCACAATCCGCCTTTGTCGTCGAACGTCTTATCAAACTCGGAGCCGTTCCTCTCGGAAAAACGAATATGGATCAATTCGCCACAGGTCTTGTCGGCGTCCGCACTCCGTACGGCTCCATTCCCAACAAATTCGCACCCGAATATATTTCGGGAGGTTCGAGTTCCGGTTCCGCAGCCGCCCTCGCCTACGAACTCTGTAGTTTTTCCCTCGGTACAGATACCGCCGGGTCCGGGCGCGTTCCTGCCGCCTACAACAACCTCGTCGGAGTCAAACCGACCCGAGGTCTTCTCAGCACAAACGGAGTCATCCCGGCCTGCAAAAGCCTGGACTGCGTTTCTATCTTCGCACTGAATCCTGCTGACGCTCGGTACGTTTTTCATCTCGCTGTCGAAGAAGATCCCGAAGAACCATACTCTCGCATTGCCCCGTGGAAAAAGCCAAACGGTTTCGCCGCCCGCCTTCCCGAATCCTGGACGTTCGGCGTTCCCGAAGAACGCGAACTTGAATTTTTTGGAAACGCAGGTTACAAGAAAGCCTTCGACAAGGCTGTCCAAATTTTTGAAAAAGCCGGCGGTAAAAAGGTCACCATCCACTTTACCCCATTCCTCGAAGCGGCTCACCTGCTTTATGAAGGGCCTTGGGTCTTTGAACGCTATGACGCTGTCGGAAAATTCATCGAAGCACATCCAAACGAAATTCACCCCGTCACCAAGGCGATCATCAGTCCCAAGACGACACCGCACCCAAGCCAAGTCTTTGCAGGCTTCCACGCCCTACAGGCCAAAAAGAAAATCGCCGATCAAGAATTTTCCAAGGTCGATTTTATCTTGACGCCGACCGCAGGCACCATTTACAAAACCGCCGAAGTCGAGGCGAACCCGATTCAACTCAACTCCAATCTCGGCTATTACACAAACTACATGAATCTTTTGGACTATTCCGCTCTCGCGATTCCTGCAGGCAAAGCCCCCAGCACAGACCCAAGCGTTTCGGAATTTCCTTTCGGCGTCACTCTCGTCGGCAAAGCCTTCGACGATTTCAAACTCTTGGACGTCGCCGAAAAAGTGTCCCCATTCTTCACTTCTAAAATCGAATTCGCCGTCTGCGGTGCGCATTTAAAAGGCGAACCGTTACACGGGCAGCTCGAATCCGCGGAATTCATCGAAGCGACAACGACCGCCCCCGAGTACACCATGTTCGCATTTCAAGATGGGAACATTCCCAAACCGGCATTGGTTTCCGGCGGAAGCACCAGCTTTTATGTCGAAGTCTACGCATTTTCCCCTGCAGAATTCGGAAAGTTCGTGGAGAACATCCCCGCCCCTCTCAGCATGGGAAAAATCAAACTTTCAAACGGAAAGATGGTCTCGGGATTTATCGGCGACACATCCATTCTGCAAAAAGCGGACGAAGGCCTCGCAAAGGATATTTCCGTTCTCGGCGACTGGAGAAAGTACCGCCTCAGCCTTTAAACTGCCGTTCAAAGGAAATCGTATCTTCCTTACGACCGTTTAAGTTCATCAGGCGCTCTGGCGCAAAGGTCATCGCATTCGCTTTCGCGTAATCCTTAAAAAGCTCCACGCGTTCAAAGAATTCTTCAGGCGATTGACTCGTCAAAACCTTCTGCCGAAATTCTAATGATTCCGGTTCAAAGCCTTTGCAAAGTCGTGCAGCCAACTGTTTTAAGCGGCCCAGCGCCCCGAAGGGGGTCGAAGTGCTTTCTTCCATCATAAAGTCGTAATACGTTTTGAATACGTTACAAGCTTCTTCCGCACTCACCACACGAGGAGCCTTGCCTTCCAAAGCGTCCGCAATTTCGCCAAAGAGCCACGGATTGTGCATCGCACCGCGTCCGATGGAAACCCCTTTTACATCATATTTTTCAAGGCATTCCAAGGCAAATTTTACGCTGTTCACATCACCGTTGCCAACGACCGGAATTTTCGCAACACTCGCCACTTCGCCAATCAGATTCCAATTGGCAAAACCGTTATAACCCTGCACACGGGTTCTGCCATGCACAGTCAACATGTTCGCGCCTTCGCCTTCTGCGATTTTTAAGGTTTCCATTACGTTGATGGAATTTTCGTCCCAACCGACTCGGCACTTAAGCGTCATCGGCACGGATATTGTCTTTTTAACCTGGGCAAGGATTTCTTTTAAGCGAGGCAGATCTTTTAAGAGTCCTGCACCGCCGCCCTTCCCCGCCACTTTCGGAACCGGGCAGCCAGCATTCACTTCGATGTAGTCCGGCTTAAGCGATTCTAAAATTCTTGCAGCATCCGCCATACGTTCCGGATTTCTACCAAAAATCTGGATTCCAAAAGGGCGCTCTTCCGGGTAAAAATTCAGCTGTTTCCGATTTTTCAACATAAAGGGGGAAGTCCCGTCTGTCGAAACGAATTCCGAAACGAGAAGTCCCATCCGATTTTCCGAAAGAATCCGGCAAAGGCGTCTAAAAGGCGCATCCGTCACACCGGCCATCGGAGAGAGCACCGTGCACGGGGAAACACGGATACCGGCAAATTGAAACTCGTTTTTCAACATTTATTCACACTTGTCCACTAAATAGCCAAAGGGTAAACGACGAAAAAAAGGAAAAGTACCGCACCAAAAGTAGATTTTTTCCATCAAGGTTCTTATATTTTGAACGTGGCTAATGTAACAAAACAAGATTTAATTCAAGACGTAACGAGCGCTACAGGCATCGTCAAGAACAAGGTACGTGTTGTTGTAGAACAATTCCTGGACCTCGTTGGAGAATCCCTCGCTGAGGGTAATTCCATCGAGATCCGTGGATTCGGGACGTTTGCAAATAAAGAACGCAAAGCCCGACCGGCACGCAACCCGAAAACAGGCGAAATCGTATACCTGCAGCAGCGCGTGATCCCGACCTTCAAGTTCTCCGCTGACCTTAAAACGGCCATTGCAGCATCTGCTCACGTTGCCACTGCAAAAGAAGAACTTTCCGAAGTCACAAACGGCTAGGTTGCCGCGTCGCTGCGCTCCTCGCAACGACATTTAACGTGCCATTGCGAGGGCGCAGCCCGAAGCAATCACATATATTCCGCGATTTCTCCTGCCGTAAGGAATCTCCATTTTCCTAGTTCCAACTGCGGATCGAGCTTCACATTCCCAATGGAAATACGCTCCAAATCTTCCACGTGATTCGAAACAGCCGCAAACATTCGGCGCACTTCATGGTAAACACCTTCCGCAATGGAAATTTTTACCACCGTATCAGAAATCTTTTCTAATTCTCGCGCAATAAAAGGCTTCTTTTCCCCTTTCAATTGCACGCCTTCCTTCAAAATGCGAATCTGCGGATCGGTAATCGGACGAGCGAGTTTTGCCACGTAAGTTTTAAGCATTCCCTTCTTCGGGCTTTCCACACGGTGAATAAACTGTCCCTGGTTCGAAAGCAAAAGAAGACCGTGCGAATCCGCATCCAAACGTCCCACACAATTCAAACCCATCGCAAGCATGCGACGCGGAAAAGAATCAAATACAGATTCATGATCCCGGGGCTGATGGCTGCATTCAAGTCCACAGGGTTTATTCATCATCAGGTAAAGTTCTTCCACAGTCGGCACGTCTTCGCCGTTCACCGTAATGGTTTCCGGTTTGGAATCCAATTCTTCAAAGGGGTCTTCTACGGTTCTACCCGCAAGAGACACAAGCCCCGAGCGCACAAGCGCGCGACACTCTTTGCGAGTTCCAAATCCCAAATAAGAAAGCAGTCTTTCTACTGTCAATCTTTGCATAAAAACCTCACCATCCAACGTCGCCAAAAAATCAAACGGAAACTTTCCGGATTCTTTTTGTAACGACGATGATTCATCCAATAAATTATAGCGAGTTCCACCACCGACACGGAACTCACCAGTGCAAAGCCTGCAATGCGAGCGATCGAAAACGAAGCCACAAAGCCGCCTTCAATCCGAAGGGGACGATTGCCTTCCCAATCCATCAAAAATTCCCAATTGCGAAACAGCGGAACCACTCCGCACATAAAATTCAAGCCGCCCATTGCATACCCCATTTCTTCATAATCGTTCAACCGAATTCCATCGACGACTGTCGGTTCAAAGTAGCAGTGGAATATGCGAAAAAAAGAACGGCTCATCCAAAAGGATCGTTTTAAAATTTTGCGGTCAAACCCCGGTTCCAGTACAAGCGTCAAGAATTCCTCGTCCGAAGAATCCTTACCGGAATTTTTCTTTGAAGATTTGGACGGCTTCGCCTTTTTCTTTGACGGTTGCTCCGCTTTATTTTTTACCGGTTCTTCGTTTTTTTTCGGAGCTGGCTTTTCGGATTTTTCTTCTACGGGAGCTTTAGCTTCAACAACTTTTGAACTTTCGTTTTTCCATGGATTTTCAGCATCAAAATCGTCTTCTTCGCTCGCTCGCAGTTCCGCATCATCTATTTCACTGGATTCCGCAGAGCGGTCTTCTTCTGTACTAAAAATTTTTTTGTGGAACAAATGAATTGCAAAACGGTTCTCGTTTTTTTGACCGCGAAATGAAAAACGGACTTTCACCGGGAAAAGTAAAAGTCCGCCTCCTATAACCACAGCCAATATGACGAGAATGTCTAAAATCATTCTTCGGATTCGTCTGCCTTCTTCTTGATGGTTTCAAGAAGGTCCGCAAAAGTCTTTGTTTTTAAGATAGTGGCGAACTGTTCCTTGTAATTGCGGGCGGTCGAAAGATCGTCAATGACCAAGTCCCAAGCCATCCAGTTGCCATCGACCAAGTTCATCTTGTAAACCAAAACGGATTCTTTTCCTTTGTACCAAAGGTGTGCCGTCACATTGGCTTCCGTATTGTTCTTCTTCATTTTCGGAGCGTCATAAATCGTGCTGTCGGTGCGGTACATTTCAAGACGCTTCGCACTGGAGTTTCGGACCATGCGTTGGAATTCCGCTGCAAAAGAAGACTTCGATGCTTCATCCAACGATTCCCAGGTTTCTTTCGGCAAAGATTTTTCGGCCAAAAGCTTAAAATTGAACACGTCGCTCAACAGAGCTTTCACGCGTTCATTGTCCTTTTTGGTCAAGCTCTTCTTTTTCAAAAGAGTCTGAAGCTCCTTGTCGTTTTTAGAAATCGCCTGCACCGGATCCGCAGCAAAAGCGGTGACACAGGAGAGCGCAAGCATCGAAAGCAACAGTTTGATTTTCATTTTATTTCCCCAAGTCTAATTGATGATATTCAGCAAGGGAAAGTCCCATTTTGCTGATCAGTTCTGCAAACGCAATGTTGTATTTGCAGACTGCATAGTAATAAGATTTTTGAAGCTGAAGATTATCCGTGTACGCCGACACCAAATCGCCCGTATTCGACGGATCCAGGTCATACTTCATTGCGGCACTCTTCAAAATGGATTCGCTCGCTCTCAAGCTGGAACGCAAACTTTCCAATTTGGATTTCGCACCCTGCGTCAGAATATACTGTTCTTCCATTTTCAGCAGAATTCCTTCCGACGCATAATTTTCTTTCAATTTTAATCCGCGAAGTTCTGTCCGAGCCGAAACATAGGAACTCCAGCTGTTCCAGAAGTTCAAATTGTAACGCACACCAAAACCGACTGCGCCCGAAATTTTGTTCACCGCGTCCTGAGCAAAGGCATTCTTCTGCACAGCGGTACGGTTTCCGGCCCAAGACTTCACATACGTAAATTCACCCATCAAAAAGAACTGCGGACCGAGCTTCGCTTCGGCCAGTTCCAACTGATATTGCCTAGCTTCAAGCCCAGCATTCAAACGTTTTAAATCCGGATGGTGCCGTATGGCCAAATCCTTCGCTTCTTCTAAAGTCGGAAAGTATTCCGTCCGTTCCGCAAGGACTGTATCCAGCGGAACAAAAGTTTCATTGGAATCTAAACCTAAGGAGAATCGAACAGCGAGCTTTACACGAGCAAGACCGTTTTCCGCATCGATGACCGCTTCGTCCAAAGTATGGCGGTTCGCTTTGAGCTTTAACAGGTCGGTCTGCGAAACATGGGGATCGTCATCGTCCAAAGCTTCTTCGAGCTTTTCTTCGGCGCGATCCATCTGTTTTTTTGCATCGGAAACAAGACGTTGCATTTCCATGGCCAAAAGGTAATTGTAGTAATAGGTCTGCAATTCAACGCCTTTGTCATGCTCTTTGCCCAAAATGCTCATTTCCGTTTGACGCAAATCCGCTTCCGCAGCTCTTTTTCCCACTTTGTACTGGCCGTAATTCAACGGCTGAATCGCTTTGACTTCCGTGCCAAAGAAGGGACCCATTTTGGTAAAATCCCATGTGTCAACAGTATCGCCCCAATCGTCCACAGTTTCCTTCAGACCGGGAGCAGGACCCACCATCATCGAAATTTCAAATTTGGAAAGAACCGCCGCTGCTTTAATTTCAGAAATTTTATTCTTTTTCGCTTCAGTCGCAAAACGGGATTCAGCAAGCATCGGATCCGTCAAAAGTCCCCTTTCCACAAAGCCTTCGCAGTCATACCGCACTTCCGTAGCGAAAGCGACCGCAATCAGCAAAAAAGGCAGAATCCGAAAAATCATTGCTCAGAATTTAGAAATCCGTGGGAGTTTCGCCCATCCGTTCATCGACAAGCTGCTGTAATTTCCGATATTTCGCAAGAACTCCCTCATAGTAGAATGTCGGCAGGGGTTCTCCGCTGCGAATTTTAGAATCCACACTGCCCTGTCCTAAATTATACGCGATAATCGCTTTCTTCAAATTTCCATATCGACCCACAAGGCGCATCAGGTAGGCGCTTCCCACTACCACGCTGACTTCCGGACGCATCAAATCGTCTGCATTTTCAATTTGAAGCCCAAACCGTTTTCCAATCGCCTGGGCTGTCATCACTTTCACTTGCATGAGTCCGTACGCCCCCGATTCCGCACCGCTGCGATACCGTCCTTTAGCATTGGGATTTCCCATGCTCTCCTGAAAAACGATTGCAGGGATCAGCAACGGATTAAATCCGTAATTTCGGGAAAGAATCCAAATTTCGTCGCACAAAAGCCGCATTTGCTCTTGTGACATTTTGTTCTTGGACAAAATTTCTAAAGCTGTATAAATTCGGCAATAATCGAGAGTCCAATTTCTGTATTTAGAAAGTTCCGCCATGTCTTTTTGCAAGCGGACTTCCTGAATAGACTGACGCTTCATTTCTACGGAGTAATACCCCCAATGGCCAATGAAGCCCGCTAAAAGCCCCACCACCACCATCATCGCAATCGTCGATGGAATTGCCGACAGCCGCACGTTATTTTTCACGGCGGCGTTCCTCAAGCTTGTCCAAATACTTTGTCCAATTGCGAATGCGCACTTTCGACTGTTGAGAAGTCGTCGAATCCACAATCAAGCCCAGATTTTTTAACGGGCCGATGGTCGATTGTAAGTAATCCAGTTCATTTCGAATTCGCTGGGTTTCTTGCTCCATTTCAATCAAACGTACATCACGCATCTGGATTTCTTCTTTTTGTCCGCGGATGATTCCGTACAAAGTAAAGAACCAGCAAAAAAGAACCACAATCAACACAAGCGCAATAAAGGGGCTTAAACGAATGCCGGTCTGCTTGCTGTAATACGCTCCAAGGGCTCCAATCGCAGCAAGGATTCCCTTTCGGCGATAGGTTTTGCAGTTTCCAGTAATGGAAAAAATGTGCAAGTAGGGTTCAAAGAACTTTTTATTTTCTTCGTCGTTAAAGACAAGGACAAGTTCCGCATCCCGTTCCTTCGCCTTTTCCAAAAAAGAAAGAAAAAGCTTTAGATATTCCTTATCCGTAAACCGGGCGTTGTCAATGTCTAAAAACCAGATTTTCCCCGGGCCTTCCATTAAACGGTTGACTTTTTCACGCAGCGGCGCAAACTGCGTAAAGCCGAAAGTTCCGCTAATACGCACATACACTTCATTGCCGGATTCTTCTACAAATAAATCGATCTGTTCCGAATTCATACAAAGAATCCTCGCTTTGAAAAGTCCATGCAAATATCCATCTGTTCATCGGACTGACCCTGCGTTTTCAAATTCCAAAAAATAAACAGTCGAATTCCCTGCACAACAGTCGGTGCCGCGGATTGATAAGCTCCCATAATCCAGTTCAAAGCCACTTTAACCGGACGTGAAAAACGGAAACGGAAAGCATATGACAAAAGACCGTCCTTCAATATAATTTCATCCGCTTCCGGGTAAAGCAAAGGGACACTGGCGTCTAATGAAATATTTTTTCCGTTGATTTTCAACGTATACGCGCGATTTCCATGTACCTTCCGAATGCCCAAATTCAATTCCGTACCAAAATATCCGTCTAATTCCGAGAACGTGCCATTGGCAATAGAGTAAGAAACATTCAGCTTGGAACTTGAACGCAGCAGTGAAAATTTTTTCTCCACATGCAGCACAGGATTTTTTCCGGAAAGGCTTGCCATCTGTTCGGAGCGCAAAAGCACCGACAAGGAATCTTCATTCCGCACGATTTCATAATCATATGGAGAAGAAAGAAGTCCCTGACCATCATTCAGAGCCGCATCGATTTGCTTCATGTCCGCAAGGGACGCCGGCAGCAAATGATCCACAAAAGCCCGTGGCACATCTCCATTCTGCTGGGATGCGCTCACCAAATTTAACTGAGCAGGCTTGTAAATTAGGGAGCGCAAAGCGGCTCCTTTTCTCTGCTCCAGTAGAAATTGCAAATCCGGATTGTTCACCAGAATCTGCCGATTACCGTTGCGCAAAAAATCAGAAACTTCAACGCGTCTTCCATCTAGCTTTGCAAGATCTTCAATTTCTTCTTCCACTGCCACAATGCGAGCGTTTCCATTCCACCGAACCACCGGGCTACGTACGCCTTCGTTGTCGTAACGGTCCGCATAATATTCCGGAGCCATCAAGGGCAAAAGTTTCCGTTGCACAGACAATAGGTCTTTCTTTTGCAAAAGAGTCGCCGCATGGGAATTTGCAATCAACAGGGACTTGTGCATCAAATCCGCTTCCGGTCTGCGCAATAAAAGTTCCCGACAACTGTGAGATCCCACAGGGAGACCGAGCTCCGTTCCGATATCGCTCATCAGGTTCACCTTGCCGCTAAACGGTTCGTCTAGCACATGGGAAAGCGTCCACAGCTGGAATGTAAACTCCGCAACGTTTTCTTTTAAGCGAGCAAAGAATTTTTGAATTTCTTCACTGGACGTCACCGGAATCGGAACTTTTGCAACCCAAGGAAGATCGCTTTCTGCAAAAAAGTCCAGTTTAGATTTCAACTCGTCTTTTTCGAGCAGCAATGATTCGCTCAAATCCTTTGCCACAGGCAAAAGGCGCATAACCGAATCCCGATCTTCCGCAGCATACCAACCAGAAACACGAGTCGCTCGGCCAAGCGTATCTTGCAGACTTTTTTCGGAAACAAGCGTATAACGGAAGCCTTGCTTTGCAAGAGTTTCTGTCATTCCAATTTCCCAAGCCATGGATGAATTAAAGTATCCGATTGGCTCTGTTTGGAAAACTTTTTCCACCAGCGAAAAATGGTCTTTCAGTTGCAGTTCTTGAAGTTCCGTGGGGAACAGGGGAAGCATTGCATCAAAAAAGCCCCCTCCGAGGATTTCAAGATTTCCTTCCCGGATCGCATTTCGCATCCAAACGATATCTGCAATATTCTGCTTGCTCCATGCTTGCAGAACGTTCCCTGGCAAAAAAAGAGAAAAATGGATTTTGTTTTCTTCAAGGAGCTTTCGAATTTCTACAGCTACCTGCGAATATAAAGAATCAAATGCACCCTTTTTCAGGGAAAAAGGTTCTTTAATGTATAACAGAAGAGACAGTTTCAACGGTTTCATTTTCCAAAAAATAGTACAAAAAACCGTTGATAAAGAACATTTAGCGGGGCCGGGGATTCCCAGGGGACCCCCGCGGCGCGGCGGAGGCGCGCGCAAAAAAAAAGAAGGGCCCCCGCGATCTCTCGCAGGGGCCCAGGGATCCGGCGGCGACCTAATCTCCCGGGCCCGAAGGCCAGGTACCATCGGCGACAGGTGGCTTG
>JAGDBD010000120.1 GCA_017959225.1 Fibrobacter sp.
CTTTGGGCAGGGCGCTTGTCCGCAAACCCAAGATCTTCCTTTTTGACGAACCGCTGTCCGGTCTTGACGCCAAGATGAAGAATCAGATGTGCGTGGAACTCGGACGTTTGCATTCCCGTTTACAGGCGACGATGGTGCTTGTGACTCACGACCAGAACGAAGCCATGACCATGGGTGACCGGGTCGTCTGCCTTGCCAACGGTAAAATCCAGCAGGTGGGAACACCGATGGAACTTTACGAACATCCGGCAAACGAATTTGTGGCAAGCTTTATCGGCGTTCCGCCCATGAACATTTTTGCTGCGCAATGGACGCGCGACGGGCTCTATTTTGAAAAGGCCGGCTATTCTTTCCCGGTTTCAGAAAAGCTCGCTTCGCAGATACGTAACATTCCGCGTATGCTGATCGGTGTGCGTCCTGAATTTTTCACGATTACGGCAGCGGCTCCCAAAACCATCGTGGCGACTGTTGAAGTGCTTGAACACTTGGGCTATGAAACCCTTGTCTATGTGCAGTGCAACAATTTGAGCTTGGTCGTTCGCGTTCCGCCTTTTGAAAATCTCGCGGTGGGCGAAAAAATCTACCTGACGCTGGACGAAAAAAACATTCATTTCTTTGATATTTCCACAGGGGTAAAATTCCTTTGATCTTCCGTCGAGCCATTTCTTTTTTGGCTATGGCGCTCTGTATTTTTGTTGCAGGGTGCTCGTCGGACGATGCGATGCAAAAAGAAGTTTTGCAACTTTGGATTATGCCGAACAGTCCGGATCCCACGGCGGATATGCAGCACGTTCTGCGAAATTTCGAACTGGAAAATCCGGGCATCGAAGTGCAGGTGACGGTTCTCGACTGGAGCGTCGCCTGGACAAAAATCACAACCGCAGCTTCCACCCACAGCGGTCCCGATGTGATTCAGATGCCGACGACTTGGGCTGCCGCAGTGACTGCAATGGGCGCTCTGATGCCGATGGATTCGCTAATCGCTGCATCGGGTGGGGATTCCATTTTTGCAGCGGTGTCCATGCGATTTGCAAGACCTGTGGGCGTCGAAAAAGCGACATCGATTCCCTGGTTCTTGGACGTTCGCCCGTTGTTTTACCGCCGGGACGTTTTAGCTGAAGCAAAAGTAGATCCGAAAAAGGTGCGAAACTGGGAAGAATTCCGGGCTGCATTACAAAAAATCCGGAATGCAGGCGTTGTAATCGATGGCCAGCACATCGATCCTATCGGCTATCCGGGAAAGCATGACTGGAACGTAATCCACAATTTAGCGCCCTGGATTTGGGGTGCTGGCGGCGATTTCCTCGATTCGACGGGGCAAAAAAGCTTGCTCGCTTCCAAAGAAAGCATTGAAGGAATCCTCTATTATTTGAGCCTTGTGCGTGACGGATACAACAGCCGCAAAAATCTGTCCAAGAATACGAACCAGGTGAGCATGGATTTCGATGAAGGAAGGCTTGCATTCTGGTTCGACGTGACAAATAAAACGCTTTATTTGGACAGTCCCCGCTTTTTAGGGGGATCTTCTAAAAACGTGACTGCCCGTAATTATTCCGTGATGCTTCCGCCGGCTGCCCCTGCTGGTAAAACGCCTTATTATTTTGCGGGCGGTTCGAATCTTTCTGTTTCGCGCTATACGAAGCATAAGCGCGCCTCCATGGCTCTTGTGCGTTATTTGGCGTCAAGACCTGACGTTCAGCTTGAAATCGCTCGTGTCATGGGCTTTATGCCGGCACTGCTATCGACCTATGAATATCCGTTTTTTAAGGATGATGGAAAGCGAGATGTTTTCCAACAGATGGTTTTGCATTTACGCTCTTATCCGGCAGTTCCTTACTGGGGCGAAATCGAAACGGAAATTTTGTTGCGCCGCTTCGGAAACATTTTCGATTTGATCACGGCCAGTCCGGAAAAGGTTTGGCCCGAAAAAGACATCATTGCAGAAATCCGCGCAGCCGATAAGGAAGTGGACCGTTTTATTCATCGTCAAAAGGAGGGTAGCCGATGAGAAAACGTTACCTCTTTTTACTGCCGATGTTCATCTATGCCGTTCTCTTCTTTTTTATTCCGGTGATTTTCGGCATGCTTCTCCCGTTTTTTTCGGGACAGGCGAATCCGCAGGAACTTCGAAGCGGCTCTTTTAGTGTTCTGAACTTTATCGAATCCGTTTCCTCTGGAATGGGAACGAGCCTTGTGGATGCCATTCGAAACACGCTCATTTACACGTTCTGCGTTTCTAGCGGTTGCATTGTGCTAGGTCTTTTGGGAGCTTTACTCGTTACTCAGAAATTCCCTGCGGCAGGCGTCGTCCGGGTTATGTTGATGATTTCCTGGGTTGTCCCGACCTATATCGTGGGCCTTCTTTGGGGATTCATGTGGCAGCAGGACGAAGGCATTATCAATATGATCCTTTTTGATTACTTGCATTGGGATCAGATTTCGGGAATTTTTGGAGCGACTTGGACTTACTTACCGGATGGATCTCTTGTGAAACCGAACTGGCTTACCGGTCCGAATACCATTTGGGCGATTATCGTTCCCGCCATTTGGCGAAACTGGCCGTTTTGCATGATGATGTTCCTTTCGGGACTTTCGGCGATTCCTCACGATATTAATGAAGCAGCCGAACTGGACGGCATTCCTCCGCGGGTGCGCTTTATGCATATTACCCTTCCGATATTACGACCGATTTTTGCGGTTGTGGTTTTGGAATGTCTTGTGATCAACATGTACAGCTTTAATTTGGTCGCCATGATGTTTGGCAACGGTTCCGGTTTCCCGGGAAAATTTGGCGATTTGATCATGACGTTCTTGTATAGGACATCGTTCCAGACTTGGAACTTTGGCGCAGGAGCGGCCCTTGGCACTGTTTCGATGCTCTTTATGCTGATATGCGTTTCCATCTGGTACCGCAATTTTGCGAGGGAACTGAAAAATGGTTAAGTTCCTTGCGTGGGCATTCGCTATTTTGAACGTGGCACCGATCCTTTGGATGGTGTGGAGTTCTTTGCTCGGCTCCAGTGAAATTCAGCAGGGAAAGATTTTTCCGGATCCTTATCCGAACGATGTGGTTTTCTTTGAAAAGACTGCGGACCGGAATGTGGTGGCAGGAACGTTACACGGACAAGTTTACAAGTATTCCGATAAAAATCTGGACAAAGATTCCCGTCAAAGCCTGGACCTTTCTGCGGTATCCGTCAACTATGCTTTAGCGGATTCCAGCCTGTACGCGTTTTCGCCTGATGAAGGTTTGATGCAAATCAACCTTTCCAAAATGAAGGTGGAAAAAAAATGGGGATGGTCCGATTTTGCAAGGTCTTTCAAGGACTATGACTTTTCCACGTTCCGCTATGTGGCAAACCAGATGCCCGAAGGTGAATTCGTACGTCTAGGCGCATTGCTCGACACGGTTCCGCTGGTGGAAAATTCGGACATGACCTTTGCAAAACTTTTCAATCAGTCTTTTCCGCGGGATTCCAGCGTCATTGAAGCGTTGAACATGATTTTAAATTCTCCCCAGAGCCTTGCCCAAGTCATCTCGATTTGGCAACAAAAAAAAGACTGGGTTAACCCTGCCATTGAAAAGCTTTTAAAAAAGCGTTACCGTTCAAAAAAAGAAAATCGTGAACTTTTCCGTTGGTGTCTAGCGGAACGCATTCCCACACCTCTTACGATTTACCGCCGAATTCCGTGGACATCTATTTGGGTGGACCGAGTTCCGGCCAGTGACCATGGCGTTTCCATCGCAAGTGCCGGGAACATTCTCTGCGTAGGCATGTGGTGGGAATCCTTCCCTGGAATCGCCTTTGTCAATAAAAAAACGGGGAAAATCGGCTGGATAACTTCGCAATCCGGACTTCCTTCCAGTTCCGTTCAACGCATTTTGCGAGTTTCTGAAAAGGAAGTTCTCGTTGCCCATGACCAAGGCTTTTCTTTGATCGATGTGCAAAATGAAAAGATCAAAGCGAATTATATCTTTGGCGAATCGGGACTTCCATTTTACAACGGTCGCGATTTACGCCTTTCGGTGGTAAGCCGCAGTTCCATGCTTTTTGCCTGTGGACGTGAAATCGTCTTTTTTGACTTCCGTGCAGGTCAAGCTGTAAAACGTCTCTACGGGGATTCCCGCCTGTTCCAGTCGGATATTTCCGCCATTAAAAGCGTGAGCAATCGCGTCTTCTTTGGTCTGTCGAACGGCTTCGTGGAAATGAATCTTTGGGACTTGTTAAGCGAAGATTACACCCAAAAAACATATTCCATTTCGGGAACCGCCACAAGCCTTGCTTTCGATGACGGCAACCTTTTAGTGGGCATGCAAGGCGGAAAACTTTCAAACATTGAACTCGGGACAAGCGCTGTAGTCGCAACGGAATCCCTTCCGTCGGGAGGGCTTTATTTACACTGGCGCAATTACGAAGATCTCTGGAGAACGATTCCCTTTGGAACATTCTTGATCAACTCTCTTGTGATTTGCGGATCTACGGTTTTGATTTGTTTGATCCTCGGTTCTCTGGCCGGCTATGGACTTGCCCGAGTGCCCATTCGTCATAGCCTCTTTGTGAATGTGGGACTGATCTGGAGCCAGGTGATTCCCAATGTGCTTTTGCTCATTCCCGCGTTTTTGATCGCTTCTTATTTGCAGCTCCATTCATCCATTCATATGCTGAATTCGCGGGCGGGGATTATTGTCCTTTATTCGGCGCTTTTCCTTCCGATGGCGACTTGGCTTTTGCAGAACTTTTTCCGTTCCGTGCCCCGTGAAATTGAAGAAGCGGCTCTTCTCGATGGATGCACTCCGATTTCGGCGTTTTTCCGTATTATTGTGCCGTCTTCATTGCCGGGAATTCTCGCTACGGGCATTTATATATTCATTCTCGCTTGGGACGAACTGATGTTTGCCTGGGTTTTTTCGATGGATGTTTCGACGGCGACGATTCCTGTAGGCATGAGACTTTTCTTTGGTCAGTTTGCGACTCGTTACGATTTGGTGATGGCGGCGGCAACCCTTTCGACGCTTCCGGTGATCATCCTTTTCTTGATTGTGCAGCGCCGTCTTGTAAGCGGTTTCCCTGGTGGGCGGGCCGTTGTGGCGCGCAATACGACGAAGAAGGTTCGATAACCTTTCGTAAATTTCTATTTTTGCAGGGAATTTTTGGTATTTGGAGAATCGAGTTCAATGAAGGTTAAAAAGGTTAAAAGAAATAAATCGGAAGAGTCCAGAGCCACGCGAATTTCCCGTGTGTACTTTAATCGAATGTTTCCCAAAAGAATGGACGCTTTAGAAGTCGCTCTTTCGGTTTTTGTCGGCGTTTTTATTGGAATTTGGCCAACCATCGGTGTCGCGATTATTTTGACTGTGGCGATCTGCGCTTTGTTTAAGCTTCCCAAGGTCCCTGGAGTCATTTCTTCTTTCGTTGCAAATCCACTGACTCAGTTCGGTTTCTTTTATCCGTCGGGTTATTTTCTCGGTAAAAAAATCTGGCAGCCAGATGCCATCACCTTTGATTTTTTGGAAGAGTTGAAAGGGCTTTCCTTCCGCAATGCGGTGGATGTCGTGACGCGTCTTTGGAGCGAAGCGGCGGGTCACGTGATCGCTTTTATGATCGGCATTACGATTATCGCCTTTATTTTTGGCGCATTCTTTGGCATCGCCGCCTATTTTATTGTTTCTTACCGCAAGCGTAAGCACATTGAAGTCAAGAACCAGTATATCCACGAATTGATCGCCGAAGATCAAGTTATTATTAAAGAAGCCAAGCAAAAAGGAAAACACATGCATATCTTTCCGTTTAAAGCACTCCGCCCTGTTGATCCCGCCCAGGCAAAGGATATTTCCGCACTGCCTTATGACGTGATGAACCGTGAAGAAGCCAAGGCAATGGCCGAAGGCCTTCCGCACTCTTACCTGCGCATTACCCGTGCAGAACTTGAACTCCCGGATTCCGTGGACGCTTATGACCCGCAAGTCTATGCCCACGCCAAGGAAAATCTGGACAAGTTCATCGCCGAAGGCGTCATCGCTTTCGACAAAAAGGATTGCCTTTACATTTACCGTCAGACCATGGAAGGTCGCGAACAGTACGGTCTTGTTTGCACGGTTCCTGCGAAGGATTATTTCGAA
The DNA here is from genome assembly GCA_017959225.1 of Fibrobacter sp. Taxonomy (GTDB): domain Bacteria; phylum Fibrobacterota; class Fibrobacteria; order Fibrobacterales; family Fibrobacteraceae; genus Hallerella. The sequence continues at coordinate 6,122 of JAGDBD010000120.1, forward strand.
GGCGTCATCAAAAAGCATGAACTTACCCGCAAAGACAAGGAAGACGACCGTCTTCGCCACGTCCTTGCTACCAATTCCAACACGGGCCCTGTGTTCCTCACGTACCGTGACAACGGCCAGTTTGCCCTGCTCAAGGACATTATCGCCCGGAAGCCCGTGTACGACTTCGTAACGGAAGCGGACAGCTTCGGTCACACGGTCTGGGTCATCGAAGACGATGCGGAAATCGAAAAGATCTGCCGCGCATTTGACGCTGTTCCGGTCAGCTATATCGCAGACGGTCATCACCGCAGTGCCGCAGGCGCTCGCGCAGCCGGTTACCGCGCATCCCAGAATCCGCAGAACAAGGGTGATGAAGAATACAACCGTTATCTCGCTATCCTTTTCCCCAGCACACAGCTGAAAATTTTGGATTACAACCGTGTGCTGAAGGATTTGAACGGTCGTACTCCGGAACAGTTCATGGAAGAACTCAAAAAGATTTTCCAGATTTCGGAACTTCCGGGACAGGCTCATCCGACCAAACAGAACGTGGTGAACATGTACCTTGGCGGCAAATGGTATGCTTGCGAATTCAAACCGGAATATCTGCAGAACCTGGGTCCGGTGGACAGCTTAGACGTTGCACTGCTCCAGAAGCTGGTCTTGAAGCCGCTCTTTAACGTGGAAGATCCGAGAACCGCTCAGAATATCGACTTTGTCGGTGGTATCCGCGGTCTTGGCGAACTGGAAAAGCGTGTGAACTCCGGTGAATGCGCAGTCGCTTTTGCCATGTATCCGACTTCCTTGGATCAGCTCATGGCAATCGCAGATGCCGGTGAAATCATGCCGCCGAAGAGCACGTGGTTTGAACCGAAACTCCGTGACGGTCTGCTGGTTCATACGCTGGACTAATTCTCGTGAAAGCGTTCCGCATATTCCGCATCAAGACGAAAATGGGCATCCTCTTTTGGACGCTCCTTTTCGCGCTTTCTGCCCATGCGGGACATTTGACCGTAGCCGGAGTTTCCGATGGGGGAGCCGCCATCCGCGACTTACAACTTCGGGAATTCGGCATGGTCTTTCATCCGGGATCCAATGGATATCTCGGAGCGAATTTGCTTTATTTTCCGCTGCCAAGCCAGTCGCAGTTGACTACGGAATATGGAGATCATGAAGGCTATATCCTCCGCCAAAATTTTGCAGGCTATTTTGCCGAAAGCCTTGGAAAAAGCGGTTGGGATCTAGGCGTTCTTTGGTGGATTGAACGGCATGGCTGGGATAGCGAAGATTTTCTTGTTTTCCCCAATTATGGAAAGTTTTCTTTAATCCGAAGTGTTCAAACGGCCGGCGTATCGATTGCCCGCCCACAATACAATTTCGGATTTGCAGGCGGTATTCAGTACACGAATCCGGAATATGTGGGTAAAGTTTATGAACCGGAAACCGATACTTTGTACGAATGGGCGGCTGCAACCTTTGGACCGATTTCGGCACAGACGAGTTTTCATCATTCAAGCTTCCGCCATGCCCGTGTAACCCTTAACCTCGAATCCAAAAAAGTTTTGGGTGGAAGGGACTCTGGACCTTTGACCTATTTGCCAAATATTGACGTTGCCGTTTACGACAGAAATGGGGAAGGTGAAGATTCCTTGCGCATTTTCTGGGAACAGAATTTGATTGCACAGCGCTTGTATGCAGAAGTGGCCGTTTATTTTCCGGATCCCGCTCTCCGTTTTGTTGCGCTCAAGTATTACCCGGATCCTTCCAAGGTGGTATCGATCGACGTTACCTGTTACCGTAAACCGGATGGCCATCTTTTGTGGGGCGGTGGGCTTTCGATGCCTTTCATCCGAGTTGCTTACAACCATGCTGACGACATCGAAAATGTTTTCGGTCTGCGGGGAACCTTTGTTTTGCAGTTCCATTTCGGCATTGAAAAAATCCGCGATACTTTTGTCGGCTTAAACGGATCTCGCTCTACGCCGATGATGACCCGTGAAGTCGATACCGATGAAAGCGTCAAAAAACAAAGACGGGAACAGCGTGAAAAGGAATTTGAAGAGTCCCGAAGAAAATCTTCGACATCTTCTACTTCCTCTTCACCCCATGAAATTACGGCAACAGGAATCGTCCGGGAGAATGCGAAATGAAAAAGTTCCTCCTCGTCTGTATTTCGTTTATTGCCTTAGCTTTATGTGCCTGCACTCACCTTGTGCTGGATTCGACGGAACGTTTGCAAATCAAGAACATGACGGATCAGGAAATTGCACGGCTTTCGGTGGTCGGAAAAAACGATACGGTTCTTTGGATTCCGGATACCGTTCTGCCGGGAGAACTTTCTTACGTGCATGAACAGGATTTTGTCGGAACATTTTATATTATAATTCAGGCAAAAGATTCTACAGGAGCATGGAATATCGTCGATCTGGGGAATATCGATTTTGATGGGGGCAGCGAACTTCTGAAAATTTCAAAAAAAGATGGTGAATGGGACCATCATTTCGAATAAATCTGACTAAAAAATTATTTTTGACATAACGTGAAAATTACCAAATTAAAGATTTTCGGATTTAAATCCTTCGCACAGCGTACGGAGATCACTTTTCCGGGCAACGGTCTAACGGCGGTTGTCGGACCGAACGGAGCGGGCAAGTCCAACATCGTGGACGCGATCCGTTGGGTGCTCGGTGAACAGCGTGCGTCGGTGCTCCGTATGGATAAAATGCAGAGCGTCATCTTCTCGGGTACAGAAGAACGTGCCGCCATGAGCATTGCCGAAGTTTCTTTGGTAATCGACAACAGCAACGGGGATCTGGCTTCGGAATATTCGGAAGTGATGGTGACCCGCCGCGCCCACCGCGATGGGCTGACGGAATACCTGATCAACAATCAGGAATGCCGTTTAAAAGACATTCAGAATTTGTTCTTTGACTCGGGCCTCGGTCTTGGCAACTATTCCCAGATGAACGAAACGATGATCCGTAACGTTCTTGCCGATAGCCCGGAATATCGCCGCACGCTTTTTGAAGAAGCCGCTGGCGTGAGTAAGTACAAGAAACAGCGCAAGGAAACCATCAGCCAGCTGGAACGCGTCCGTACCGATATGGAACGCGTGGAAGACAACCTGCGCCGTGAGCAGCAAACCGTCCGTCAATTCGAAAAACAGGTTGCGAAAGCAAACGAATGGAAGCGCTTGCGCAACCGCCTTCGGGAACTGGATCTTTCGGTGAGCTTGGACCGTCACGAAGAAAACCGCCGCAATTTAAGCGTTTTGAACGAAGCGAAAGCGCGGGTTTCTAACGAGCAGGAATCCGATAAAACCCGCCTCACGGAACTGGACGCTAAAATCGCTGAACGTCAGTTGGTAATCGCTGGGGACGAAGAAAATCTTCGGGGTCTTGAAAACGAGGTCAAAAAACAAGAATTCGCCCTGAACGATTTGAACAACGAACTCACGCGCAATCGCGAACAGCAAGGCACGGCAGACATGAACGTGCAAAAATATCGCGATGAAATCACCCAGGCGGAAAACAGCATTTCTCAGTTGGAAGCAGAAAAAGCGACGCTTGAAGAAAATTTGCAATCGCTGGGTTCGGAAGATGCCATTTCGGAGCAGGAACAGGAACTGGCCAGAGAAGAAGAAGCACTCCAAATTTTGACCGATACCGTAGACGAATTACGGGACCAGTCCCGTTCGCTTTCCGAACAGCGCATTGCCAGTTTGAACAAAGCGAATTCGCTCCGCAGCAAGTGGCAGCGCCAAGATGCCGAAGCCGACATGCTCCGTGGCAACATTGAAAAATGGAATTCGGAACGTGCGGAACTGGAACGCAAAAAGGGTGAACTGGAAGAAACCTTGCGGACTTTTGCAAACGGCATCGAAGAAGCCGAACGCAACATCGAAAACTTCTCCGAACGCAAAAGCGTCCAGGAAGAAGAAATCGAAAATCAGAAGTTAGAACTTTCTTCCATCGACGAAAAAATTTCCCAGGCAAAGGCCCGCAAAGCTGGGCTAGAATCCCGCATTGAAGTTTTGCAGAATATGGATTCCGAAGCGGGGTCCGGAGCCGATTATTTGGTGAACAGCCGTGCTTCCGAAGTTAAAGGTCTGCTAGGATCTTTAATCCATGTGGATGGGGAATATGCGAGCGCCATTGAATTTGCACTGGGCCGTTCGCTGAATGCGGTTGTTGCAAATGATCCAAATTCTTTGGACGGACTTTTGGACGCCTTGGATTCTGCAAGTGCCGGAAGTGCGATGCTCGCCGTTTCCTTTGGCTCGTCTTCGATTCCAGATTTTCCGTCCCGTCCGGGCGTGATCGGCGTGGCCGCACAATTTGTGAATGCGGATTCCTCTGTAAAGCCGATTGTCGATAAGCTTCTTTCCCGTACGATCCTTGTGGATAATTTTGCTACGGCAAAGAGCCTTGCCCAAGAATTTGCAAACGAAAATTTCTGGTTCCTTTCGAAAGACGAACGTTACGTGTCGTCCAACGGGCTTGTCTTTGGCGGTCGTGGAAAAAGCGAAGCGCTTGGAGTTCTCGCTCGAAAGGCGGAAGTCGATAAAGACGAAGAAGAACTTTCAAACCTGATTTCTGAAATCGAACGCTTGGAAGATTCCCGTGAAAATTTGAACGAGCGCTTGGAAGAAGCACGTTCCATGCTTTCCGAAACGGAAGAATTGATTCGCGAAGCAAACGAAACCATTCGTTCTGGGCAAGCTGCTGAAAAAATCCATCGGTCGATGCTCGCTGATACGGAACGCCGTTTGGGCGGTTTGGATTCCAACTTGCAAGATGCTGAAAATCGGATCCAGAAAGCGGAAGCGGAACGTTCCGACGATGCGGAACTGGCTGAAGCGGAAGCGGAATCCGCCCGTTTGGAAGATGAATATGCAAAAGTGATGGAAGTCCTTGAAGAAAAGGACCAGATCCGCAAAGATAAAGAAGATGATGTTCGCACATTGCGAAATCAGCTGGGTTCTGCACAATCCACTTTGCAAGAAAGCCTTGCACGAATCCGTGTCATCGGCGATCAGGTTAAATTCTTTGACAACATCATTTCGAATCGCAAGACCGATATCGAAAATGTGGAAGTCCGCAAAGAAGAACTGGTGACGAAAGAATCGGAAATTGCCGACAAGATTCAAGTTCAAGATGCAGAACTTCGCAAAAAAGAAGCGGAACGGGATGCTGCTCGCGAACGTTATGACGTTGTCGCCGGCGACATGAATGATTGGCGTTCGGAAGTTCGCCAGATCAACTCCAAGCTTTTGGAACGTTCCAGCGATTTGAACGATTTGACCCTTCGCATCAGTACGCTCGGCCAAAACATCGACCGTATGCGCGAACGTATTTTTGCGGAATGGGAAGTGGACATTGACCACGCCGAAGACGTTCCCCGAGTCGAGTACGAAGAAAAGGAAGCGAAAAAAGAAATTTCCGAAATTCGCGTCCAAATCAAAAATTTGGGACCAGTCAACACCGAAATCATGGAAGATTTCGATGCGGAGAAGGCTCGCCTTGCAGAAGTAGAAAAACAGTTCGACGATTTGGACAAAGCCCGTGCCTCTTTGGAACGTACCATCACAAAGCTCGACGGTATCGCTCGGGATCGCTTCCTCAGCACCTTCCACAACATTCAAAAAAATTTCCAGGACGTCTTCAGCCGTATCATGATCAATGGCGAAGCAAAACTTACTTTGCAAGAAGGCGTCGATCCGTTAGAAGCCGCCATCGAAGTGAACGCTCGACCCACCGGTAAAAAGATGCGCGGCGTAACGGCGCTTTCGGGTGGTGAACGCGCTCTGACCGCAGTCTCGCTGCTCTTTGCCATTTACATGGAAAAGCCTTCGCCTTACTGCGTTCTGGACGAAGTGGACGGTCCGTTGGATGACGCAAACATCGGTCGCTTCATGGAACTTCTGCGTCACTTCTCAAACCAGACTCAGTTCATTCTGGTGACGCACAACAAGCGTACCATGGCTGCTGCCGACATGCTTTACGGTGTGACTCAGGAAATCAAGGGAATTTCCCGCATCGCATCGGTCAAATTGGACGACGCTGTGGCGTTGGAACTTCACCGAACATAAATCGGCTGTTAAAATTTTCATCGAAAAAGGCGTGACATTTCACGCCTTTTTTGCATTCAAATGGAAAATGTTCAAAAAGGAATATCGTTCATAAAACAAAAAAAGACCCGGAGTTTATCCGAGTCTTTTTAGTAGCGGGGGCAGGACTTGAACGCTGCGACCTTTGGGTTATGAGCCCAACGAGCTACCAACTGCTCCACCCCGCGTCGAGGTGCGTACCGTTTCCAGTACAGGACCATATATAGTAATTAATTATTTTCTTGTCAAGGGTGAAGTAAAGGAAAGCTTCGCTTTAAACATACTTTTGCAAAATATGTTTCGACGATACAAAGTAATCGACACCGCTTGCAATCGTTACAAAGGTAATCACGCCCATCACGATCTGCGGCAACATTTCCCACACCGCTTTGAATCCTTCGATCTGCTGAATAGGGTCCAGTGCGCAGACAAGAATTGTCACAATTCCAATGCCCTGCAACGCGGTCTTCCACTTTCCACTTCGACGCGCCGGCATAATGAGTCCTTCTGCTGCAGCCAAAGTGCGGAGGGTTTCCACGCTGGCTTCGCGGAAGTAAATCAATGCGACCATCCAGACCGGAGCGTAATCCGTTGCAATAAAACACATGAAAATCGTCATGTTGGAAATCTTATCGCTAAAAGGATCCAGGTACTTGCCGAGAGTAGAAACTTCGCCCCATTTGCGGGCGAGATGCCCGTCCAAATAGTCTGTCAGCATAAAGCCTAAAACCATTACCAGGGCGAGTACTTTAAAGATGATGTGGTTATCTTCGTAATTCAAGTTGTTGTCGTAGAAAAAGACCCACAAGAAGAACGGAGTTAGCACGATGCGCGTCATGGTAAGCTGGCTTGCAATCGAAAGAGGCTTGCGGTGCGCAGGATCCCGGTAGAACCAATAAAGGAATTCCACGGATGCGGCACTCATCAGCAAGATGCTTGCCACCATAAAAATCTGCTGGTAACGTTCAAGACCCAAAATGTACACAAGCATCGTCGCAATAATCGCCACGGCGGAAATCTTGGACCAGGCATGTCTACCCGGAACTTTTTTGCCTTCTCGAATCACGGAAAGGGTTAAAAGCGAGTGCGCTATCACGCGCCCTAGCAAAAAGGCGCAACCTACCGCTAGTAAAATCTTAAAATCGCCGTCAACGAAGAAATCTCGTAAAAGAATACTCGTCATGACCGTGACGCAAAGGATCCCTTCGATCACGTTCAGCCACAGCTGGTAATAAGGCTCTTCGAATTCCTGAACGCGAAGCTGCCAATTGTTCAGCCAAGTAAGAATCAGCACGACCAGGGTAATCATGGCCGCTGTATAATTATGCTGAGTCCAGATGGTGGCAATCAACGGCACAAAAAGCGCCGCTCTAAAAATGCGCCAAGCGCGACCGCGCAAACGCAAGCTCAACAATTTTTTCTTAAGAGGCATTCGCTTCCTCCAAAAATTCCTTCGCATGGGCAAGCGAGGTGGGGGACTTTGCATCTCCGAGCATTCTCGCAATTTCCACGATTCTCTCGTTATATGATAACAATTTCACGTTCGAAATAGTACGCCCTTCACCGTTTTCATGCTTTTCCACTGCCAAATGGGAACTTGCACGGCAAGCGACCTGCTGCAAATGTGTAATGGCGAGAACCTGGTGGAATTTTCCAATGCTTTTAAGGGTTTCACCGACATTGTTTCCGATTTCACCGCTAATGCCAGAGTCCACTTCGTCGAAAACGAGAACGGGAACGTGGTCCTGTTCTGCCATCACCGATTTGAACGCAAGCAGCACACGGGAAAGTTCGCCACCCGAAACGGCAACGCGCAAAGGTTTTTGCCCTTCACCCAGGTTCGGTGCCATGCAGAATTCCACCCGATCCTTGCCTGTTGCGGAATAGGCTTCTTCTGAAATATCCGTGCTGAAAGTGGCTTTAGGCATTCCCAGGGAATGGAGCACTTCTTCCACTTTGGAATCGAGAGTCTGCTTTCCGGACAAGCGTTTTTCAGAGAGGGCATTTGCCGCTTCCGAAAGTTTTGCTTTAGCCTTTTCGATGTTCTTTTTGATTTCCGCAAGATCTGCGTCTAAATTTTCAAGGCTTTCAAGCTCCTTTTTCCGGCGGGCAAAAAGTTCAATCAGTCCCGCTTCGTCGGTGCGGTACTTGCGTTTTAAACGTTGAATCTGTGCTAACCGTGTATTGGCTCTGTCGAGTTCCACAGGGTCAAGCTCCGAGGATTCTTCTGCATCGCGGAGAGCTTCTTCAATAAAAGAAAGGGAATCGTATGCCTCTCCCAGCTTGACTGACCATTCTTCCATTTCTGGAAGTTTTGACGAAAATTGTCGAATTTTGGATTGAAAAACTTCGAATTGGGACATTAATCCGTTTTCGCCGTCAAAGAGTTTGCTCAACTCTTCAATGGCGTGCATCTTTGCTTCGGACTTGGACGCTGCAGAAGTTTTCGCTTCCAGTTCCGCTTCTTCGCCGGCCCGCAAATTCGCTTTTTCCAGTTCGTTCTTTTGGAATGTCAAAAATTCTTTTTGTTCGGCGAGATGACGGGCGTTTTCTTCGGTCCGTAAAAGCTCTTCCTGCAAGCGGTTGTACGTTGCCCAGGTTTCGCTATAGGCTTTGAGTTCCGCTTCGGATCCCGAGTAGTCGTCAAGCAATTTCAGCTGGGTCCGCAGATCCCGCAAAAGCAGCTGGTCGCTTTGACCATGCATCTGAATGAGAGATTCTCCCAAATCCTGAAGAAAACCCTGCTTGACGATGACACCGTTCACACGAGTCCGGTTCTTTCCACCGGCAAGGATTTCTCGCTGAATGACAAGATCGTCTTCGGCATCGATTTCTTCGGATGCGAGAAGGTTTTTGGCTTCTGCATTGTTCGAAATGTCGAATGTGGCTTCGACGAAAGCTTTATCGGCTCCGTGGCGAATCATCGTCGGTAAAGTTTTTCCTCCGACGACAACGCGCAAGGCGCCCATCAAGACAGATTTTCCTGCACCGGTTTCGCCGGTGATCGCGGAGAAGCCCGTGCCGAAATGGACCGTGGTTTCTTCGATAAGTGCAAAATTACGGATCGTCAGCTGTTCTAGCATAAGTCCCGTTTTGAATTAGGCCTTGTCAAACTCAATGATACTACGGTAGATCGGGCGGCCTTCCAACCGATACTTCTTTTCAAAATTTGTCATGATCCCTTCTGTCGGAAGGGCCGTGTTGCGTTCGATAATCTTTGCGCTTTTGAAATTGTCAAAGACTTCGAGCGCGACTTCATTGTATTCCTTGTGGTCCGTGCCCCAGTAGAAGAGACGTTTGCCAGGCTTCAAAACGCGGGCGACTTCCACGAGAAATTCTTCGCGTAAAAGACGGTTCTTGTGATGGCGTTCCTTCGGCCACGGATCCGGGAAGTACATGTGGAAAGCGTCAACGGTATTACTCTGCACACGATCGCGGAGAAAATAGAAAACGTCGCCGCGAAGCATTGCCGTGTTGTTGTCGAGCTTGTTGCGCATCATTCTGTCTGCTGCGTAACGCGCCCAAGTCAAATCCCATTCGCTTCCCAAGATAAAATAGTCCGGGTGATTTTTTCCATATTCCACAAGGAATCCGCCTTTGCCCGAACCGATTTCGATTTCGATATGGTCGTTGTGATTCGGGAAGATTTCTTTCCAATCTAACGGATGCTTGTCCGGTAAATTATCCTCAGTCTGAATCGGTTTGCGCGTTCCCGGAATATGACGGTGAACAAAGTGCCACATGCAGGGCAGAGCCTTGTCCTGGTTCAAGTCGCGGTAAAATTCTGGAATGATGATTTCTTTTTCGCTATTCATGTTCACCTTAGATAAACGCGATAACCTTATCGCGGTAAGCTTCCGGGATCTTCTTCTGGAGCGCTCCAAGAATATGATCCGAAGAATATTTCATCGAAAAATGGTTTAGTACAATGTATTTGCACTTCATAGTGGGCCCATATTTTTCGAGGGCTTTTACAAGATCCGAAATATGGGTGTGACCTTTTTTGTCTGCCATGGACTCTTCGCCGTCATCGACAAATGTGCATTCGGTCACAAGGACTTCGGAATCCCAAATGGATGCGAGTGCCGGGTCGGTGAGATTTTCACCGAGGCAGTCACCCATGAAAGTTACAATCGGGTCATAGACTTCGCGGGTAATGCTTATACCCTGATTTTTGAGTTCAATGATTCCCGCCGCATCAAGACCGATATATTCGTCTTTCAGCTTGTTCTTGTGGTTAAAAAGCGTGACACCCATGGAAGGCAAAAAAGTTTGGCGACCGACTTGCGCATGGCGCGTGGGGAACGCTTCAATCGACAAATCCTTGCGATATTTGAGAGGAACTTTTTCCCCGGCATTCAAACCGACGATCTCCGGCAGCTTAAATCTTTGCTCGGGAACGCCTTCGAAAACCGCTTCGGAATGGATCCAGGCTTCTGCACCGGAAACGAGATCCGCCGGCATGTAATAAATCGAAGGCTTATCGACTCCCATCATGCGACGTAAACTGTGGTGACGCATCAGGCAACGGCTATGGTCACCATGGGCATGGGTCAAAAAAACGTGATTGATTCCAATGGAGGAAACGGGGCATTCTCCCATGTCCACGCAAAAATCGTATTCCGGAAGTTGAAGGTAGGTGGCAAGTCCCGAAACGGAAAAGCCATGCAGCATGACCCTTCCGACGTGATGGCGGACTTGACGTAAAGCGTTGTGCAGGGAGTGGTTTTCTTGCATTTCGGAATCAAAGATAGTAAGTTTTGACTGGAGGTTGTCGAATGAAACGGCGTCTTTTAGACTATATAGCCCATGTGGAAAGCGTCCTTGCGGGGGAGTCTTCTCTTGAATCGGATGAAGCTGCCCGGACGGATCTGATTTTGCAGATTCAGTTCTTTCAGCACGAACGGCTGATCCATTTACTGGTCACACTTCTTTTTGCCCTTTTGTTCGTGGGAACGACGCTCTTTTTTACGGTCTGCCCGACGCTTCCGATTTTTTTATTGGACATGCTTTTTTTGATTCTGCTCGTGCCCTATATTCGCCATTATTACATCCTTGAAAACGGAACGCAACGTCTTTACCGTTTGCAGGATAATCTTTGGAAACGCATTTTGGAAGAACGCAAAAAAGCCACCCCATAGGGATGGCTTCTCGAATCCTTGATTGGAGAATTAAAGCAGGTTCTTGACGGCTTCTTCCACCTTTTTCATATCGGCCGTGGGTTCAAAACGGGCGACAACTTCTCCCTGTCTGTTGACGAGGAATTTGGTGAAATTCCACTTGATATCGGGATTTGTCTTGTAATTTTTGTCAATTTTTGACAACATTACACCCATGGCGAAAGCCTTGACGCCCTTTCCGAAGCCTTCAAAGCCTTTTTGGCTTTTGAGATAGGTGAAAAGCGGCAGTGCATTTTCGCCGTTCACATCGCTTTTTTTGTACTGCGGGAATTGGGTGTTGTACTTCAGCGTGCAGAATTCGTGGATTTCGGAGTCACCTTCCGGAGTTTGACCGCCGAACTGGTTGCACGGAACGTCGATGACTTCAAAGCCTTGGTCGTGGTAAGCTTCGTACATCTTTTCGATGGGTTCGTAATGCGGTGTGAATCCGCAGCCTGTTGCCGTATTGACAATCAGAAGTACTTTCCCCTGAAAGTCCTGCATGGATTTGGTGTTGCCGTCGGCAGTGGGGAGTGTGTAATCGTATATGCTCATAGTTTCCTCGTGGAAAAAGTGAAGCGTTATTGTTGTTCTTATGCTCTCAAAATACAAAGCTATGCCTAGCAAAACGCTAGGTTGGGAATATTTTTCTCAAAAAAGTAAGTGGTCTTTCCCCAAGTTTATGCGTATATTGGCATAAAAACTAAAGGTATCGATCATGCTCATAGATTTCAATCAGGTTAAACCTCTTACGGGGCCGGGAATGAACCACGGTTCCGGGGAAATGACCGCAAAAATCGTGGAAAATCCACAAGGAAAATTCATTTTGAACCGCATCCACCCCTACGGTTCCATAGGCATTCACTCGCAAAAAAGAGGTTCGGAAATTAATTATGTGATTTCTGGAACGGGCAGAGCGATTTGTGACGGAAACGTGGAAATTCTTTCCCAAGGATGCTGCCACATTTGTCCGGAAGGTTCTTCCCAAATTATCGAAAATACGGGGATCGACGATTTGGTCCTGTTTACAGCCATTGTCGAAAAGTGAACTTTTGCCGAAAAATCTTGCTTTTCCTTAAAAAAAGAGTAGTTTAGCGGAAGATGCCCGTTTTGGGGCAAAGTTTTTCATTTTCACATCTATAAGGAGTTTTGGTTCCATGCGTGATTTGATCGAAAAGTTGTTGCAGAAAGGTTATTCGGTTCTTTTTTCAATGGAAGGCGGCTTCCCGGTGATCCGTATCATCAAGGGTACCGATGCGGAACATCCGGTTAAAAGTTGCAGCCTCGGTTCCGGCGATTTCCGTTCCGCAGTGGAAGACACGCTGCAGTCGATGATTCTCGATCTGGAACGCCATCCGCAGTAATTCTAAAGCTTCGCTTTTAAATCCAAATTTTCTTTTTTTCTATATTTGGGCCCGTTAACGAACGAGGCCCATTTTGTCTATAAATCCAGAAATCGCCAAGCGTCGCACTTTTGCCATTGTTAGCCACCCTGACGCAGGTAAAACCACCATCACCGAAAAATTTCTCTGGTTTGGTAAAGTCATTCGTGAAGCGGGGCATGTCCGCGCTAAAGCAAACCGCAATTACACGGTTAGCGACTGGATGAAGATCGAACAGGACCGTGGAATTTCCGTTTCCAGCTCCGTGTTGAACTTTCCTTTTGAAGGCTGCTGGTTTAACCTGGTGGATACGCCGGGGCACCAGGACTTCTGCGAAGATACTTACCGTGCATTGACCGCTGTGGACTCGGCCCTTGTTTTGATCGATAGCGTGAACGGTGTGGAAAAGCAGACCATCAAGCTGATGGAAGTCTGCCGTATGCGCCACACTCCGATTATTACGTTCATCAACAAGATGGACTTAGACGGTCGTCCTGTCCTGGATTTGATCGACCAGATCGAATCTGTTTTAAAGATCAAAGCGATTCCTTTTACCCTTCCCATCGGTGTCGGTAAACTTTTTAAAGGTGTTTACTGCATTGCGGATAACACGTTTAACGTTTACGACGCACAGTCCGGTCACCAGGAAATTTTGCAGATGCAGGGTCCGGATGATCCGAAGCTTGTGGAACTTTGCGGCGAGAACTGGGTAAACCAGTTCCGCGAAGAATACGACATGGTGACGGGCGGCATGGATCCCTTTGACCATGAACTTTTCCTCAAGGGTGAAATGTGCCCGGTGTTCTTCGGAAGCGCAGTGACTGGTTTCGGCGTGCGCCAACTGTTGAACGCCTTTGCCGATCTTGCACCGGCACCGATGCCGCGAGAAACAGACAAGCGGACGGTAGATCCCAGCGAAAATGATTTTTCGGGATTTGTCTTTAAGATTCAGGCGAACATGGATCCTAAACACCGTGACCGTACAGCGTTCATTCGCATTTGCTCCGGCCAGTTCCAACGCGGAGACAAGGTGTACCACGTACGCACGGAACGCGACGTACGTTTAGCGGCTCCGACTGCTTTCCTTGCAAAAGACAAAGAAGTGATCGATACAGCGTGGGCAGGCGATATTGTGGGCATTAACGATCCGGGCCTTTTCCACATCGGTGATACCCTGACCAAAGGCGAAAAAATGAGTTTTTCGGGAATTCCGGATTTTGCACCGGAATACTTTGCCCGAGTAACGCTTTTGAACCCGCTTAAGTCCAAACAGCTGGCGAAAGGTTTAAAGGAACTGACGGAAGAAGGTGCAACCCAGTTGTACCAACCGTTTAAATCGGCAATTCCTGTAATCGGTGTCGTCGGAGAATTGCAGTTCGACGTTCTCAAGTTCCGCCTGATGTCGGAATATGGCGCAGATGTTTCCCTAGACCGCATTCCGTCTTTCGGCGTCCGCTGGATTGTGGGTGCTCCTGCCGATGTGGAAAAATTTGTGAATGAAAACGGCGGAGACTGCATGCGGGACAAGGAAGAACGTTTCGTTTGCCTCTTCCCGAATGAATACCGCATGACTCTTGCCATGAAGAACTATCCGGATTTGAAATTTGTAGAAACATCGCTGGGGTAATCATGCGCTTTCTTCTTTTGGCCTGTTTACTGTCGCTGATCGCTTGTGCAGAAACCCATGAAGTTTCTAACAAAGAGCCTGTAATGCCCGTTCAAAAGGCAACTACAGATACTACGACGACAGGGGAAAAAACGGTTGAACCTAACGTTCCCACTTTGCCAAAAGAAGATTCTACGGTAACGGAAGTCTCTTTCTTTGCGATTGGAGACGTGCTTTTTCACACGCCACTTTTTAAAGCTTGTAAAGAAGATTCTTCCAAGTGCAATTTTGATTACATCTTTGCACCGTGGAAAAAAGACATCCAGTCCGCAGACATTGCCGCAGTCAACCAAGAAACGATCTTTGTTCCGCGGGAAGACGGTTACGCTTCTTACCCGAGCTTTGGCTCTCCGGAAGAAGTCGGCATCGCCGAAATGGAAGCGGGGTTTGATATCATTACCCATGCGACCAATCACACCATCGACCGTAAAGCTTCGGCGGTGGATTACACCATCGATTTTTGGACAGGAAAGCCTGTTTTGGCTTTGGGAATCCACAAGACTTTAGCCGGAAAAGATTCCGTGGTGGTTTACGAAAAGAACGGTATCCGTTTTTCTTTTGTGAACTTCACCTATGGCTTAAACGGACAAAAGCTTCCGTCCGACCGTCCTTATCTGGTAGACCTTTTGGATTCAAACGGCAACTGGGTGGAAATGGTCAAAAAGGCAGAAGCGTCTGCAGAAGTGACCGTTGCCTTCATGCATTTCGGAACGGAATATGTGGATCTTCCCACCGAAGAAGCACAAACCTATGCAGAACTTGCGATCGATGCCGGTGCAGATATTCTTGTCTGCGCACATCCTCATGTGATCGAACCTTACGGAATTTACACGACCAAAGCAGGGAACCGCGCTCTCGTATACTGGTCCTTAGGGAATTTCATTTCGAACCAGCAGGATATTTCGACGAACCTGGGAGGCGTTGCCAAGTTTACCGTGCGCAAGGTTCAAAAAGAAAACCTTTCGCGCGTTGAAGTTTCTTCCGCTTCATTCGAAGGTTCCGTTACTCAGCAAGAAGTGGGGAACTATCACGCGATTCCGCTGAACGCCTATTCGGACTCTTTAGCGGAACGTCACCTTTTAAAAGCGAAAATCCCGGAGCTTTCCTTGAAAGCTTTTGAAGATCTTTTCCAAAAAAATCTGGAAAATGCGCCTAAATGCGGCACGGAAAATCCGGAAAAAGTTTTGCCGCTTCCGATCGTGAATTTTTCGAACGTCCTTTCTGATAGCGGAAAAACATCTCCTTAATTTGTAAATTGTTTTCTATGAAACGGATTCTTCTTTCTTTGTTTTTTGTCGCATCCCTTTACGCAAAAAACATTCAAATTGTGGTGAACAATCCAAATTCCGGCGTCGATTCCCAGACGGTACAAATGCTTGTCCGAGACGCTGTCTTGCAAAATGGGGATTCCCCAGTGGAAGAATCGGAGAATCTTCTTAAAATTTCCTTGATGCCCCTCGGAAATTCCATCGTCGTTGTGGGCGAACTTGAAAAGCGGGGAACTGCTAAAAATTCGAGCAAGCTGAAAGCGGAATCCATCGATGAATTGGATGTGGTTCTTGAACGGGTCACGACTGCCGTTTTAAAATCCGAAAACGCGAAGTCCAACGAAGAAGTGGGGAAGATTACTGAGCAAGAAAAAGATGAAGTCGTGGACCGCAAAGGCGTTCGCAAATACAAGTCTTTTGGTATCGGTCCCGCCCTTTGGCACGATACCCATGCAAAAGCGAAATTCCTTTTTGCTTTCGATGCGAAAGTCCTTTTTGAAGTCGCTCCCCAGTGGGCGATCATGATGCAAGGCGACTACGCCTTTAGCGTGAATCCGTTGATCAATCACATGGACATTGTTGTTGGACCGCGTTATTATTTTACGGCGACTCGGTTTTCTCCCTTTGTGGGACTTGGCTTCGGTGTCGGAGCTTTCTTGCACGACGTTTCTGACCAGGACCGCCATTCCTACGGCTTTGCAGCTTCCGCTCAAACGGGTCTCGTCATGTTCCGCACATCGGCTGCTCAACTCGAAATGGGCCTTCATTACGGCTATATCCTCGACGGCTTCGATCCCACGGAAGGGGCTGGCAAAGCGGGGCTTTATTTAGGTTTAAATATATAAGGAGTCAAAAAAAATGAAATCCGTACCAATTACACTCCTCGCCGGTTACCTCGGAGCCGGTAAGACCACCCTTTTGAACCATGTTTTGAGCAATCAGCAGGGCTATCGGGTGGCAGTCATCGTCAACGACATCGGCGAAGTGAATATTGACCAGACCTTGATCGAAAAAGGCGGCAACATTCAGCAGAAGGATTCCGTCGTTCCGCTGTCGAACGGTTGCATTTGCTGCACGCTCAAAACGGATCTTTTGGAACAGATCGCCCAGATTCTTGAACAAAATAAGTTCGATTACATTTGATCGAAGCCAGCGGCATTTGCGAACCTCTTCCCATTGCCCAGACGATTACGCACATGGGTTCTAAACTCAAGGGTCGTGATGGACAGGATCTTCCGTGCCACTTGGACGGAATCATTTCTGTCGTAGACGTGATGCGCCTTGCCACGGAATTCGGCGGGGGAGAAAAGCTCCTCGAAGAAGAAATGGATGAAGAAGATCTCGCAAGCCTTCTCGTCCAGCAAATCGAATTTTGCAACACCATCGTTTTGAACAAAGTGGACAGCATTTCTGCCGAAGAGCTTAAGCATGTGAAGGCTGTGGTTCGCGCACTCCAGCCGGAAGCCAAGATGATCGAAACCAACTTCGGCAAGGTGGATGTCAAGGAAATTCTCGGCACGAACCTTTTCAACTTCGAAAAGGTGTCATCTTCCGCAGCATGGATTCAGCAGTTGAATAATCCAGAAGAAGAGGAAGAAGGCGAAGCTCTCGAATACGGCATTGGCACGTTCGTTTACAAAGCCCGCCGCCCGTTCGTTCGTGAAAAGCTGGAAGCGTTCCTCGACAACTACCCGAACAGCATTATCCGCGCCAAGGGCATTATGTGGTTCGAAGACGATCGCACCTATTCGTACATCTTTGAACAGGCCGGTAAAGACGCTAGCGCCCGCTGCCTTGGCCGTTGGATCGCTTCGTTAAAGCCCAGCGAACAGGAAGTCGCTCTCAAGGAAGAACCGGACGTTCAGAAAATGTGGGACGAAAAATACGGTGACCGCGAAATTCGCCTTGTGTTCATCGGCCAAAAGATGGATCGTAAAGCGATTGTCGAAAAGTTGGACGGCTGCCTCGGAGAATAAAGCTCAAGAGTCCCGGCAAATTCCGGGATTCTTTTTTGAATTATTTAGTTTACATAATGCGCATTATCGGACATTTGTCTAGTACAGTTGGAGCGGTTGATATTTTATCAACGAAAAATTTGAATTCAAATGAAAATGATGGTGTTAAAGGTTTAAATCTCCATAAGTGTATTCTTATGGGAAAAATCATGAAAAAACGTAAACTTTGGCTTGCGACTGCAGCCGCTTCGATCCTTGTAACCAGCCCGTTGTGCGGAAAAGAACTTCCAACGGCTAACGAAATTTTCAACAAAATGGGTTTCGGAATCAACATCGGCAACACGATGGAAGTTCCGGGAAATCCCACAGGCTGGGGCAACAAGTTCCCTTCCGAGGCCTACATCGATTCCGTGAAAGCGGCGGGTTTTAGCACCATCCGCATTCCCTGTGCTTGGGATAGCCACGCTCAAAACAGTGTCATCAACCAGAGCTGGATGGATTCTGTACAAGTCGTGGTAGACAGGGCCATGCGTGCTGGGCTCATCACGATCCTCAACATCCACTGGGACGGCGGCTGGTTGGAAGAAAACCTCAAAGATGAAAAGAAAGACGAGGTGAACGCGAAGCAGAAAGCCTACTGGACGCAAATCGCCACACATTTCAAGAATTACAATGAACGTCTGCTTTTCGCTAGCGCTAACGAGCCTGCAACAACCGACGACAATTACAGACATGAATCCGAAATACTTGAAGTCTATCACCAGACATTTGTGGACGCTGTCCGTGCCACCGGTGGCAACAATGCAAGCCGCACATTGATTATTCAGGGACCTTCCACAAGCATTGATCGTTCTGTGGAAGTCTATGGAGTGGACAAGCTCCCCAAAGATGTAATCGAAAACCGCTTGATGTTTGAAGTGCACTATTATGACCCGTACACTTACACGCTTATGAACGAGCCCGCCGACTGGGGCGCCATTGTGCAGCCGCAGTACTACTGGGGTACTGGCGACAACCTTGCCACGGGCGATGATGTGGTTCATAACTGCGGCTATAACGCTTGGGCCAATGCCATGGGAGACCCATGCACGCAATCTCAGATGGATGCTTCTCTTGCCAAGATGAAGGCAAACTATGTGGATAAAGGTGTGCCGGTGATTATCGGCGAATTCGGTGCCAATGACCGCATCGGAGTCCTTTCAGGTGAAAATTACGCTAAACATCGCAGAGGCCGTCTCGCCTACTACGAAGCTTTCATGAATTCGTCTAAAACAAACCAAGTGGTTCCTATTGCATGGGATACCGGTCATGAAGGAGAAAACAACATGACCATTATTCGTAGACAGAGCGGAACGGATGGTTCTGTATTCGACTTGGATGTGCTGAACATCATGCGTAAAGCGTATGGACTTGGGGACTATGTGAACTTGGGACTTACCCATGACGATAATTTTGTGGATAACGGTGACACGGATGCCATTCAAAACCGCCATGTCCAAAATTCGACTGGCCTTGCAAATTCCATGAATCTTCGTCGCGAAGGATTCAAACTCCTTGCGAATGGAAACATCAAACTGTTCGACATTAACGGGAACATGATCCGCAAAGCTCAAGGAAACTTGAATTTGAACGAATTAAAACCCGGTTTTTACATTGCAAAAAGCGGCATGGATTTGTTGAAGGTTCATATCCGATGAATTATCTTTAACCTATGCAGTTAAAGAAGTTTGCCCTTTTTTGTTTTTTGTCCGTGACTTTTTTCGCTTCCCTTTCGGGCTGCGCAGCGACCCGGAAGGTTCAAGCCGCGAGCATTTTAAAAAAGTGCAAGTTGGAAGTCACCGGGGCAAGCTTCGATTCTGTTTACGTGGACTTAGACAAATTCATTGGACAGCAGCCTGCGAATTCCCTACTGCCGAATTCTAAAGCGATCCTTCTGGTTCAAAATATTGCCAAGGGAAACATTCCCGATAGCCTCGGCACGCTTTACTTCGGAATTAACGTTCAAATAAAAAACGGTTCGGAAGATACGCTTTGGCTTCGATCTGCGCAAGGAACTGTTCGGTTAGATTCCCTTGCAGAACTTCCTATCCATTTTAATGATTCCGCTTTCGCAATTACACCGGGAACTTCCGAAGTCGAGCTTCACACCCGTTTGAACATCGACGGCAAAGCCTTGAAAATCCTTTCCACCGATACGATCCACGTCCATGGAGACTTGGAATTTTCGCTGACTCCCGACGGTGAACGGATCCATTTTGCCGTCTCAGAAAAAAAGCCTGTTTTGCCAGAAGACAGGACCGCTTTTATCGATAAAGCAAAAAACGCGGTCCTTTCGACGATTATTGACGCATGGTCTTCAAAACTCCGTTAGTTTTTTAATATTTTTTTGACCGTGAAAAATTTACTCCGCATTTCCCTGCTTCTGACCATTTTCCTCGTGGCTTCGGCTTCGGCGTTGGACCGCATTTGGGATGCGCGTTATACTTTCGGCCCGGAATTTATGGTCCGCGATCGCACATCGATCGGTGCCGGTTTTTACACGAATTACCAGGAAGACGGCTATCTGCCGATGAATGCCCAACTTGCGATCAACGATTATTGGGAAATCGGTGCAAAGCTTTTGTTTGACTCTGAAGATAATTTGGAAAGCATCCAGTCTTATGTGGATGTAGGCGGAAAATATCGGATCTTAGAATATTCCACCATCGGTGCGGACTTCCTGATTGGTGTCGGAAACAAGCGTGGAGCGGGACTCGTTTTCAGTTACACGTCGCTTCATCCCATGTCGCGGATTTTTTCGACGTTGTACGAAGCCCGTTTGGGATTTTTTGATCGGATCGTCAGCGATGACGGACTTGCGGAATTCGCTTTGGGCGTCACTCCCCGATTTAAATTCACTCCGGCTTTGATTGCGATGATCGGGATCGAATCTTCGGGAAGCTTTGGAGACTTGTTGGACGATTTCATGGTGGATATCGTTCCGCGAGTGCAAATCGGAATTCTCCCCTACTTCCATGTGATGGGTGAACTTTCTATAGGTATTTTACAAGAAAAGAACAATGACCGGATGCGCCTTGGCGTTTACGGAATCCTTGAATTTTAAGGATTAAGCGTTCCAGAGCTGAACGCACTTTCTCAAAAATCCGAATTTTAAAAAGCCGTGGCACCACAAGAACAGCATCCGTTTGATCTTGGATTCCGATGCGAGTTTTGAAAAGCGCAACAAGACGCGTAAATTTCCCTTGTCCAGATATTCTTTAAAATAATCGGCAAAGAATCCGGCGTATTGCATGGCGCGATTCATGTCGGCGGACTGTTGCTTTAAGCGCTTCAAAATATGATCGCCGCTAGTGACATTTTGAACGCCCAGCGTATTGTTTTCATGCATTCTGTACAGCGAAAGCGCTTTTTTCACAAAAAGAATTTTTCCAAAAAAAGCGGTTGTAGTCGAGAGGAAAAAGTCGTGCATGGGAACTTTTGAAAGGTTCTTTCGCAACAGATCCGGATCTTTTAGAACATATTTCTTTAACGCTTGGTTAAAAAGCGATACGCAGCCCGAGACGTTATTTTGTACAAAGTAAAAATGGGACTTTTGCACATCGCTAGGCAAATGTTCTTCGTCTAAAAATGACTCTGCTGCAAAACGTCCATTGGCATGTATAATCTTCATGTCCGAAAATACAAGGGCGGGCCTAGACTTTTCGAAATTATTCAAGCTTTGATATTTTTCGTAAAGACTTTGTATGTGGTCGCTTGTCCAGATATCATCCTGGTCTGCAAAAAGGTACAGGTCTGAATCTACATTCTGCAATAGATTCAAAAAATTCGAAGCCGCTCCATGCTCGTAAGCATTCGGTGCAAGCAGATGAATTTTTGAAGGATACCGTTCTGCGAAATCCTGCAAAAGCCGCGGCGTGGAATCTGTAGAGCCGTCATCCGAAATGTAAATGGAAAACTCAGGTCCAGTCTGTCCTAAAATGGAATCGAGTTGTTCGCGTAAATGGGATTCGCCATTATAGGTTGCTAGTAAAACGCTGATTCGAATGTCTGAGCTCATGGCATATAAATTATAAAAAAAGGTCCGAATTGCTTCGAACCTTTTTGTTGATGAAAAAAGTTTTACTTGATGACAAATTCACCATTCTGGAAATCGATGGTACATGGAACTTCTGGTTTCGCTTTTCCGGCAATGATTGCGTGAGAGAGCTTCCGTTCCACTTCTCGTTCCATGAATCGTTGAATCGGTCGCGCTCCGAATTCCGGATTGTACGATTTGTCTGCAATCGCTTGCAATGCGGCTTCCGATGCGTTCACAATGTACCCTTCCCGGGCGGCGCGTTTTGCCAGATCCTTGAATTTAAGGCCTGTAATCGAAAGGATCTGATCCTTCGAAAGGCTCTTGAATACAAGGACTTCGTCGAGTCTGTTCAAGAATTCCGGTCTAAAGAATCCTTTCAGTCGAGGCATTACGTCGTCAAGGGTTACATCCTTTTGCGGGTTGTTTGCAAACAGATCCGATCCCAAATTTGACGTCATCAAGATGAGTGTATTCTTGAAGTTGACCGTTCTGCCCTTGCCATCTGTCAAACGGCCGTCATCGAGCACCTGCAATAGGGCGTTGAAAACGTCCGGATGGGCCTTTTCGACTTCATCGAGAAGGACCACGGAATAAGGCTTTGTACGGACTGCTTCCGTCAATTGTCCGCCTTCTTCGTAACCCACATATCCCGGAGGAGCGCCGATCAAACGCGATACGGAATGCTTTTCCATGTATTCGCTCATATCGATTCGAACAATGGCGTTTTCGCTGTCAAAAAGTTCCTGAGCCAGAGCCTTTGCCAGTTCCGTTTTGCCCACACCGGTGGGTCCGAGGAAAAGGAAGCTTCCAACTGGAGCATTTTCTCTCGAAAGGCCGCTGCGGTTTCGCAAAATGGCTTCCGCAACAGAAGACACTGCGTCATCCTGGCCAATCACGGGTTCGTGCAAACGTTCGTCCAAATGCAAAAGCTTTGCACGTTCCGTCTCACGGAGACGCGTCACCGGAATTCCCGTCCAACGGCTGACTACTTGGGAAATGGTTTCTTCGTTTACTTCCTCGGTAAGTTCTCCGTTGCGGGCCTCCGCTTGCGCTTTGGCTTCCAAATCCGCCACATCTTTTTCAAGTTTTAGAATCGTATTGTACTTGAGTTCTGCGGCACGATTCAAGTCGTAACGGGCTTCCGCCTGTTCCATTTCTTCGTGGGCTTTGTGCAAACGTTCTTTGGCATCCTTCAATTCGTTGAATTTGGCACGTTTTTCTTGCCAACGGGCTTGCATAGCAGAAACCGCCGCCGAAGTCGTTTTGAGCTCGTCTTGGAGTTCTGCTAAGCGTTTTTTGCTCTTGTCATCCGATTCTTTTGCCAAAGCCTTTTCTTCGATCTTTAGCTGCAATTCCTTACGCTGCAAATTGTCAAGATCTTCCGGAACCGTATCGAGCTGGGTTTTGACCATGCTTGCCGCTTCATCGATCAGGTCAATGGCCTTGTCGGGAAGAAAGCGGTCAGCGATATAACGGCTCGAAAGTTTGACAGCTGCAACCAGAGCGTTGTCGTGAATGCGTACGCCATGATGGCTTTCAAAGCTTTCTTTGACACCGCGCAAAATGGAAATCGCTTCGTCTTCTGTCGGTTCAAAAACGGTCACCGGTTGGAATCTTCGTTCAAGGGCTGCATCTTTTTCGATGTAACGGCGGTATTCCTGCGTTGTCGTCGCACCGATACAGTGGAGTTCCCCACGGGCGAGCTTTGGCTTTAGCATGTTGCCAAGGTCCATACTGCCTTCGGTTTTTCCTGCACCCACAATCGTGTGAAGTTCATCGATAAAGAGAAGCGTGTTGCCGTCTTCTTCAAGAGCTGTCAAAACGTTTTTCAAGCGTTCTTCAAAGTCTCCACGGTATTTTGCACCGGCCATCAGCGCAGAAAGGTCCAGGGAAAAGAGCTTTTTCCCTTTCAATGCGTCAGGAACATCGCCTTTGTAAATTCGCATGGCGAGCCCTTCGACAATGGCTGTTTTACCGACGCCCGGTTCGCCTACGAGAACCGGGTTGTTTTTTGTCTTTCGTGAAAGAATCAAAATGACCCGTCGAATTTCTTCTTCACGGCCAATCACAGGGTCGAGCTTTCCCTCTTCTGCAAGAGAGACCAGTTCCCTGCCGTAAAGCTTGAGTGGAGATTCTTCTTCGGCTACAGCAGCTGCGCTCATGGGATCGGAAAGCCAGGTTTCCACCACTTCGGCACTGCCTAAAGCATCTTCAAAAATTTTAGCGACACGGCGTTCTTGCGCAAACCGCATCAACGCCACAAGCATATCGCTCGGGCTTGCTGCCTGGGACGTTTTACGGCCAGTCTGGATAGCCGCTCTCAACACACGGGAAAGGTCCTCGTCCGGGCGGCCTGCATCCGGATTTACGTCCATCAGCTTTGGAACGGAATCGAGGAACGGTGCAAGCTTTGCCTGCATTTCCTTGATATTTGCTTTTTTGGCGCGGTAGAGATTTTTCAAACGGGCATCCGGAGCTTCGAGAAGCCCATATGCAAGGTGCACCACTCCCAAATAGGAATGGGACTTCTTGTCCATCAGTTCCTGCGCTTTTGCAAGGACCTTTTCGGAATCATTCGTAAAATCAGCCATTTTTGACCTCCTTGCCGGTACATTCCCGGCAGGCTATGCTTTTACCGCTTCTCCAGATGCAAAATGCGTGCCATCATCCAGAAAACGCCCAAAATTCTCCAAAATTCGCACTTTTTTCTTAAGCTGTTTAATTTTGAAACGGTAAATTCCCGTTTTGTATTGAAAAGGCGTCTGATGGCAAAAATCTTGGCTTTTTTGTTCAAAAAAATCGCTTGATAGGGAGTATTTTTTCTACATTAGCCATGTCTAATCAACAATCGGCGTGTCAAAACGCCACAAAATACAGAGGTAACACAAATGGCAGTTTCTTACAAGGAACTCGGCTTGGTCAACACCAAGGAAATGTTTGCTAAGGCCGTCAAGGGTGGCTACGCTATCCCGGCTTTCAACTTCAACACCATGGAACAGATGCAGGCCATCGTGCAGGCCGCCGTTGAAACCAAGTCTCCGGTGATCATGCAGGTCTCTAAGGGTGCTCGTAACTACGCTAACGGCACCATCCTCCGCTACATGGCTCAGGGTGCAGTTGAATATGCTA
>JAGDBD010000121.1 GCA_017959225.1 Fibrobacter sp.
CCCGCTCTTAAAAAACCACTCTTCTTGAGTGGTTTTTTCTTTTTTATCCAAAAAATTTTCCATTTCCTAAATGCGAAAAAAATGATTTTTTTCAAAGGAACCCCTTTGACAATTTGCATTTTATTTTCTATACTTGGGACACCCCCGCGGGAATAGCTCAGTTGGTAGAGCACGACCTTGCCAAGGTCGGGGTCGAGGGTCCGAGTCCCTTTTCCCGCTCTCTTAAAAACCACTCTTCTTGAGTGGTTTTTCTTTTTTAAATAAATCTGCTCACAAAAAAAGGCGCCCAACGGGCGCCCCCCCAACCAAATCGATAAACCCGATTATTCCTGGCAAACCTGCGTTTCATTTCCGTTGTGGCTCGTGCACGTGGATTTCGCCGCACTATAGCCCATTTCTACGCCGATTTCCTTCGACATGTCATAATAGGAGAAGGACTGGTTGCTAGTCGTTCCATCCGAATAGGTAATGGTCAAGCTCAATGTAGAACCATCGCTCGAATAGACATAAGATGCGTCATTTCCAAAATCATCCTTCACCACAAAGTGCCAGGTCGTGACATCGCTTTTGACCATCGCATCGCATTGGCCAACGCTTTCGCAAGCGCTTTCCGCTTCCGAAGAACTGGATTCTTCAGCCGCTTCTTCGCTCGAAGAAGACTGATCCAAGCTTTCCGAAGAAGAAAGCGGAGTTTCTTCCGAAGAAGAAGACAGCAAAACTTCTTCCGAAGACGAAGACGCCTCTTCAGAACTGAATCCGCACTTGCTCACAATGCTATAACCGAGATAAGCCCAAGTCCAACTATAAGAGCCGTCGTCATCCTGCTGGCATTCCCAATAGCCATCTGCAGAAGAAACGTAAAGATGCGAGCATTTGTTAGCGGCAGAGCATTTATAAGTGCCATCAAAGACTGGGTCGCTGGTTTCGATGGTATCGAGGAAAACGCCCGTAGCCCCCGAGCTAGAAGCCGGAGTCGTTGCCAAATTCCAGGTCAAACCAAGGATCGTCTCTTCACAAACGAGCGCGGCATCGGAACCGTCTTCATTTCCGCCCTTCAGCAAAGCCGTTTGTCCCGCTGTGCAGGCCGTCGTCAAAGCCTGTTCCCAGCTGCTAAATTCATAATCGTAATTCGATTCCGGTCCGCTCGAAGAGCTAGAGCTACTGCAAGCGTAAAAAGAAAGAGCGCCTATCAAAGCGGCACCCAATGCCAAGATTTTCTTCTGATTCATTTTTTCTCCTACCCCGTCGGCACACCTCCAACGGATTGAGTCAAATGTAACTATTTGTTACGAAAAGTTGCAAATTTTCCCACGACTTCCGTTTATTTGTTTACAACATTACCGTCCATAGCAACGGTTCGTTTTTAAGGTTTGAGCGAGCTGCGGGAGCGACGTCCGATTCGGAACGAGTTCAGCGTTACTCCCGGCGTATGAGCGAAGCGAATGAAAGCCGGCTGGGGCCCGTTTTTACCGCTGAGCGAGCTGCGCGAGCCGAGTGGAGAAGCGGATGACGCAACCGCATTTCGCGGGTAAGTTCCGTTCCGAGCTGATATCTCGGTCGGAAAAACTTTCAAGAGCATTTAAAAAGTCAGCAGGAACGTCGCCCCGGGACCTTCCGGTCGAAATTCCGGAAACACATTCCAATGGCGAGGATTCGCTTCAGCAAGACTGCTCGACGTTGAACGGTAAATGCGCATCACGTCCAAAACCGAAATCACACGGTTCAAAATCAATGCACCAATGGAAATCTGGAAAGCTATTCGCGAAATGCGGTAATTGCGCAAAATGTCTTGATAATGCGACATATGTTTAGTCGTTTCCGGATTATCGCTTGAACCCCAGTTCCAGGTATGTTCTTCATCATAAGGATAATCTTCATCGATCGCTTTTCCACTGCGAAGCATCGCCTGGTTGTAATCTTCATCCGAATCCGGATTCGAATTTTCACCATCCACTCCACCACGGCTACGGTAATCCGCCATCAAATTCAAAAAACTTTCGCTAGAGGGCGGATTCGAAATTCCGGCATAACGCGACGCATAAGACCGCGCACTGGCAATTTGGCGTTCTCCAAAGAAATAACTGCCGAAAGTCGCCACCCAAAGTGCGACATCCGTCCAGATATAAACTTTAGAATAGGAACCTTCGCCCAAATACAATTGTCCAAGCCCCGGCAAAAGGGTCGATGCGCCGATCGCAAGTGGCAAGCTCTTGGAAGAGTTCCTGCTAATGGATTCGTCGACAGCGATCACGGTCGTCTGCGCAAAGGATTCCGCAGAACAAAGAAGGACCACCAAAAAGACTGCCAATAATTTTTTCATGGGTTTAGAAATTGAAGTAAACGTTCAGCACGGACTGGGAATTCATCGGAATGAATCCGCCTTCGAAATGAAGCCTGTCATACCAAGAAAGTTCTTCTTCATAAAGGACTTTGTTGTGTGAATGCGCGGACCAGGCTGCATCCAAAGCAGAAACGATATGGTTCAAAATCAGACCGCCAAAGAACCACGCCTGCAAATCGGCATAATCATTTGCCTTGCTGCGTAAGCTGCGGTAGATTTTCCAATTGGAAGATGTTCCAAGGGATACGGTTTCAGCATCGTCATTGGACAAATTCAAGGCAGAAACCGCGGCTTCGTCTTCCACATCGTCCCAACCGAGAACATACGTTGAACCGGCAATAGAGGAATAATAGGAACCGGCATTGTACAAGTCGAACGAACCATTCACATGGTTCACATGATTTTTGTCGTTTGTCAATTCCTTACCTTCCACGTAGCAGCCATTGGTCGAAGCTTCTCCGTAGATGGATTTGCAATACGTTTCGCGGTTAGACAGATAGCGTTCCACAAATTCCGCTTCTTCATCCGAATCGTCCAGTCCGTTGTACAGATCGTGCATTTTGGATTCATATGTATATGCGGAATAATGGTTCTTGGCGAACTTCTTGTATTTTTTCACCTGCTTGTCATATTTATAGACGGAGTAATAGTACCAACTTCCCCAGAGAGCGCCTTCAATTGCAAGGTAAGCCGCGCCACGGATGTAATTAAATGTGGATCCTCCGACGTATAGCTGTCCCGAACCCGGAACGACCAACGAGAAGAATAAAGCTTTGCGCGGGCTCTTGTATTTGCCTTTCATTTCATCGATGCTGTAGACCTTCGAAACCTTGGTCGGTCCCAAGATGTCCCGACGAGAAATCGAAGACGACGAAGCAATCTCTATGACAGAAGAACTGGATTGCTGCGCTTCGCTCGCAATGGCAACTGAGGAAGATGACACTGCACCATCATAAGCGGAAGACGATGATGGCTGAACCGCATTGCTGTCACCCCGAGGAGTCGATGACGACGATGATTGCCGCGCTTCGCTAGCAATGGCAACTGAGGAGGATGACGCGGCACTGTCATAAACGGAAGACGACGAAACAACCTCTGCAGCCTTGGTTTCTTCTTCGAATTCGGCAAACAGATCGCGAACTTGCGCAAACGCGGAAGTTGAAAGAAATAAAAAACTAAAAGCGATGACGATTGAGCGCATAGGAAAAATTTACAAAAAAAGCCGTTCCAAAAGGAACGGCTTTTCTTTTTCAAAGCTTGAAAAAGGAATCTGTCAGCTTAGTCAGCCTTAACGACCCAAACCTTCACTTCAGCAGAGACTTCACCGAAGACCTTGATGGTCACCGGATAAACGCCGAGCTGCTTGATCGGTTCAGCGAGAGCCACCTGTGCACGGGTGATCTTGATACCCTGCTTGGTGATTTCGTCTGCAATGTCAGCAGCCGTCACGGAACCGTAAAGACGTTCGCCTTCGACAACGCGACGAGAGAGGTTGACAGTCACTTCAGCGAGCTTAGCAGCGACTTCGCGTGCAGCGCCGAGTTCCTTGTTGAAGAGAGCTTCCATCGCTTCGCGGTTTTCTGCAATCTTCTTCTTAGCTTCTTCCGTAGTACGGATAGCGAGCTTGTTCGGGATGAGGTAGTTCATGGCATAGCCGTTCTTTACCTTCACCACGTCCATCATGTTGCCGAGATTCGGCACATTGGCTTTAAGAATAACTTCCATTTTTGCTCCTTAGCGCAGAGTGTCTGCGACGAACGGCAAAATAGCCATGTGACGTGCGCGCTTGATTGCTTCGACGAGCATGCGCTGATACTTGGCACTCGTGCCGGAAATACGACGAGGAATGATCTTGCCGCGTTCAGAGATGAAACGACGGAGAACCTTTTCGTCCTTATAATCGATGTACTGGACCTTATTTTCAGTGAACCAGCAGGTCTTCTTGCGACGAACGCGAGAATTGTTCTTCTTATCTTCGAAAGCCATTATTCAGCATCTCCTTCTTCAGCGTCGATCGGAGTTACATCTTCGGTCTGGCTCAAGTTCTTGTCGTAAACGATTTCAGACATCGGATAATCCACGAGAGTGATCCAACGGAGAACGTTTTCATCGAGCTTGAAGATGTTTTCAAGTTCAGCAACCACGGAAGCTTCTGCCTTGTAGTAGAAGATCACATAGTAACCGTGAGTCTTGTGCTTGATTTCGTAAGCGAGCTTGCGCTTGCCCCAATCGTCGCGGCGAAGGATTTCGCCTGCTGCGGTAATCTTGTCGGCGAAGCTCTGAACTTCGGACGCAATCACGTCGTCAGAGAGCATGGCGTCGAGAAGCACCATTGTTTCGTACTGTTTCATAAAATCCCTTTGGACTTCAGCCCATATCCACCATGGATACAGGAGGGCCCCATTTTGCATGGGGACTCCAAAAATAGTAAATAACGGAAAATCCGTCAAATGTTCAAAATAAAGGCGAGCATCACCGCAACGCCCAATTCGCCCGTTTCGTTAAAAAAGTACCGGTGGACCACTGTTTCTAGGGCGATCCAAGTTCCCAAAACGTTATTTCTTAAATATTCCACATTGTTCCGTAGGTTAAAACCTACACCAAACGCAAGAGTCATTTGACCGACGCCCGACCAGTTATGCTCATACCCGGCAGCCCCGTTCACCGACCAGCTTTCGCTCAAAGCGTACCCCGTTCCCAAAGCGAGACCGCTCGAAAATCCATCCAGCGTATATTCGTTTTCGCAACCTTCGGAAGTTTCCACGATTTCGCTTTCTTCCGAAGCGTCTTCATCCCCATTTTTTCCACGGATCGTTTCAAGGCTCGTCAGTTCAAAACCAAGGCTCGGTTCCAAATAAAGGCTCCACTGCGGAGTCACCAAATAATGCAATCGGACATGGCTGTGGTAACGCTGATAAATCATGGAAATGTCGTCGTCAATATTTCCACCGTACATGCGGACCGATACGCCCGCACTCACATACCGAGCGTAATAATATTCAAGAGTTCCCTGCCACAAGGCCAAAGCTTTGCACTTTTTTCCGCTGGGGGATAAAGCTCCCCCGCCAATGCCCACGCCAAAGCCTTGCATTTGGTAACTGGTTTCCCTCGGAAGCAGAATGCCACCTTCCACGACCTGCTTTCTCTTGGGTCCAACAAATTCTCCGTCCGCAGCAAAAAGCAACGGATTTAGAACCAAACACAGAACGGTCCATATTTTGATCAACCGACCCATGCCGATAAATGTAGGAAAACGTTCTAAAAAAATTGAATTTTGCCCGTGTAATCTTCCTCACGTTTGCAAGGATAAAGGCGATTTTAGGCGAAATGGCCATTTAAAACAGCAAGAAATCTCTTTTTTTTCGAATTTTCTTTTGTATTTTACTGCTGTCTTTGATAGGAGTTTTTGAATGAAATTTGTGGGAAAAGCCATTGCTTTCGTCGCTCTCTTCGCCGTAGCAGCCCTTGCCCAAGTAGAAGTCAAGCAGGAAGTCCCGGAACTGTTAAAGGATTCTTCCGGAACCGTGCAAAAAATGGATTTTACAATTCCGCTGGCAGGCATCAACGATCCTGGGATGCTCTTTTCGCATTTTTCGAACAAGCCTCTCCTGATCTTTTACTTTAGCCCCAAGTGTCCGCACTGCCAAGCGAACTTTCCGCAGGTGCAAAGCCTTATCAAGGAATACGAATCCAAAGGTTTGAACGGCCTTGCAATTTCCATCGGCGGTGGCATCAAAAAGAACGATGTGCGCCTATTCATCGACCAGTTTAACGCATCCATGCCCATTTTCCAGGATGTGAATGCAAAGTTCGGTCCGCGCTACGGAACGGGCTACGTCCCGGTGATTTTCTTGGTGAACAAAGACGGCACGTTCTACCGCTTCGGTGATTCTTCCAAAAAAAGTTTCACCCAGCTGAAAGAAATTCTCGACAAAATGTTCCCGTAAACATTTCCTTTTCAAAAAAAACGCGGCTCAAAAGAGTCGCGCTTCTTTTTTACGGAGAATTTTACCAGATAAATTTTGAACCCGAAAGACGGCGCTTGATTTCTGCCATCAAAGCCACTTCTTCACTTTCCGTATCTGCAAGGAAGGTGACGCTAAAGCGGATAAAATGTCCGGCATCGTCCCAAGGCACTGTCGAAATCTGCTTTTCACGGATAAGCCACTGGGAAAAATCTTCCGCTGTCTGGAAAGCTTCACCGCCTTCGATTCCTTTGGGCGCCTGGGTGTACAGGTAAAAACTTCCCTTCGGCTTGGTAACTTTGAATCCGACTTCGGAAAGGGTTTTCACAAGCAGGTCGTGGCGACGGGAATATTTTTCGACAGTCTTTTCCGTAATGGACGGAGTCGAAAGGGCCTCTGCACCGGCAAGCTGAATCGCTTTGAACTGACCGGAATCGTTGTTATCCTTAACGCAAGCAAAGCCCTTCACCACTTTTTCGTTTCCAGCGACAAAACCTAAGCGCCAACCGGTCATGTTAAAGGCTTTCGAAAGGGACTGGATTTCTACACCGACTTCTTTTGCGCCTGGAACAGAAAGGAAACTCAAAGGAGCATAGCCGTCAAATGTGAGAGCCGCATAAGCCGCATCCGAAATCACGATGATTTCATTTTTCTTCGCAAAGTCGATGACCTTTTTGAAGAATTCCGGCGTGGCCACTGCACCCGTGGGATTGTTCGGATAGTTGATGTAAAGGAGCTTTGCACGTTTTGCAATATCTGCCGGAACCGAGTCCAAATCCGGAAGGAAATCATTTTCCTTGAGCAGCGGAAGGCTATAAACTTCTCCACCCAAAAAACGCGTCATGGTGGCAAGGACTCCGTACCCAGGAACGGTCACAATGGCAACATCTCCCGGATTGATAAAGGCCTGCGGAATCATGGCGAGGGCTGGTTTCGATCCGATGCTATGGCAGATTTCGTTCTGCGGGTCCAAGTCCTTGACTCCAAAAACACGGTCCATGTAATTTGCAGCCGCTTCTTGGAACGGCAAGATTCCGTTGTCGGAATATCCGCGGTTTTCCCGTTTTTGGGCTTCGGCGTAAAGGCGTTCCACAACGACTTTATCCGCCATCCAATCCGGTTCGCCAACGCCCATGTCAATGATGGGTGTTTCCGGATGATCTTTTTCCGCTTGACGGCGAGCACGCTTGATTTTTTCGAACTTGTAAAGGACTGTGCCCTTGCCAAAAGAGCTTCCACCGATGCGGTCCGCAAAGAGATTTTGAATGTAGTCAGACATTTTTTCTCCAGTGTTAAAATTTTCATAAAAAAATTTAGAAGTCAAAAAAAATGCCCTTCAAATTTTCAAGTCCGACCATTTGTCCTAGTCCGTGCAATTTGGCGATGTAAGCGGAAAATCACGACATATTTGTCACAAACGTTTTTTGAGTCTCTGAATTGCAAAACATGACCACAAAAAAAAGCCCGCCACACAGGCGAGCTTTAAACTTCAGAACCGAAAAGGATTAGAGCGTTGCGATCAGCTTCTTGGCGCGGTCGCTGTAAAGCTGATTGTCGCCGTACTTCTTGAGAAGCTTTTCGGCAGTGGCTTTCGCCTTGTCCGGATAACCCATCTGGTTGTAAACGAGGGAGAGCTTCCAAAGAGCGTCGGCAACGGTCGGAACCTGGTCTGCCGGTTCAACCTTTTCGTAACGGTCTTCGAGGTCGCCGGTGCGCTTTCCAAATTCGGAAATGAACTTTTCAAGCAGGTTCACTGCTGCAGCGTAATCTTTCTGTTCAATGGCCACTGCGGCCTGACCGTGGAGAGCGCCACCGCGTACAAGCGGAAGACTTCCAGCGTTGTCCAAAGCCTTCTGGAAAAGGATTGCAGCCTTGTCGAATTCACCGTTCTGGAAGTAAATGTTACCAGCGAGAAGGGATGCCTTGGCAAGGGTTTCGCCCTTGAGCTGCTTCGAAACGATCAGTTCTTCGTAGGCAGCGAGAGCGCTGTCCTTTTTACCCGTGTATTCATAAGCAAGGGCCGGTCCGAGAAGTTCCGCCTGAGCCGCATCGGCCTTGTTCTTAGAACCCTGGAAGTGCACGATCGCAATCACGACGATAATGACGATGAGAAGAATTCCCCCCACCTTCACTCCGTGCTGGATAAAAAATTCCTTCATATCAGATCCGGAAGCGGAATTCCCCGCGTTCGGCATATTATTCGGCATATTGTTGGCCATAATTTTAGGTCCTTGAAAAAAATTTTGAAATAAATATAGAAATTTTTCAAAAAGTTTGTTACATTTGTGCGCGTCATGCCACTCTAGCTCAGCTGGTAGAGCAGCTGATTCGTAATCAGCAGGTCGGCAGTTCAAATCTGCTGGGTGGCTCTCCAAGAACCGGGTTCGTAAGAACCCGGTTCTTTTTTTGTTCATGTCAAAAAAGGCGTTATAAAACACGTCCTCCCTTTTGAAGATTGATTCGCAAGAGTATGTGAAATCGTCAGCTTTGCAAATCAGTTTTTTTAAGTACGTCTCTTTCCCAATTCGCCAATCCCGCCATAATTTTCTAAAATTGGCGCCTATGAATCTCGAAGGCGCTATTATTGTTCAGAGCAACCTGGAAATTCTCGTCGAAGTGCACAATCCGCATTACATCGAAGCGAGAGACGCGATTGCTCCGTTTACCGAACTCGTGAAAAGTCCGGAACATTTACATACATATCGAATTTCTCACCTTTCCTTGTGGAACGCTGCGTCAACAGGCCTTACCGCCGACGACGTACTTGCCCGTCTTGAATCCCAGAGCAAATATCCGATTCCGGAAACCGTCGTCACGGAAGTCAAAGATTACATGAGCCGCTACGGCATGCTCAAGCTTATCAAGAACGAAAAAGGCCTTTGCCTAGAGTCCACCGATGTAGCTCTTTTTAAAGAAATCACCAAGCTTCCCAATGTCGCAGACTGCCTCATCGAATTTGAAGGCGAAGACAAAGCCTACGTAGATCCGAACAAGCGTGGCATTCTCAAAATATCGCTTACGCTGAACGGCTTCCCGGTCGAAGATATCGCCGGTTACGTAGCTGGCGACCCTCTTGATGTGGATTTTCGCAAGGAAACTTTGGCTGGTAAAAAACTTGCGCTCCGCAGCTACCAGAAAGAAGCTTCGGAAATTTTCTACGCGTCCGGTTCCGAAAAGGGCGGCTCCGGTGTGATCGTTCTTCCTTGCGGTTCGGGTAAAACCGTGATCGGCATGGCGACGATGGTCCTCATGAAGACCCGCACCCTTATTTTGACGCCGAACATTTCCGCTGCAAGACAATGGATTCGTGAAATTCTCGACAAGACGACCCTCACCGCTGATCAGGTGAAGGAATATTCGGGCGACGTAAAGGAAATCGGCCCGGTTACCGTCGCAACGTACCAGATTTTGACGCAGCGCAAGCGTCTAAAAAAGACCGACGAAGAAATAGAAGAAGCAGAAGAAAACAAGAGCGATATCGATAAGCCGCTCGTAAACTTCCCGCTATTCAGCGAGCACAAGTGGGGACTCATGATTTATGACGAAGTCCACTTGCTCCCAGCTCCGGTGTTCCGCTTTAGCGCCGAAATGCAGGCCACAAGGCGTCTCGGACTTACGGCTACACTTGTCCGTGAAGACGGCAAGGAAACCGAAGTATTCTCTCTCATCGGCCCGAAAAAATTCGACCTTCCGTGGAAAGTGCTGGAATCCCAGGGTTGGATCGCTACCGCTGACTGTAGCGAAATCCGCGTCACGATGAATCCGGAACTCAAAATGAAGTACGCACTCGCCCAGAACCGCGATAAAATCAATATCGCCAGTACGAATGAGCAAAAGGATGACGTCGTCGAAAAACTGATCGCCCAGTACAACGAACCGGAAGACCGCATTCTGATTATCGGCCAGTACATTGAACAGCTCACGAAACTTTCCGAAAAGCTGAACATTCCGCTGATCACCGGTAAAACGCCGAACAAGGAACGCGATAAGCTCTATCTCGCTTTCCGCCGCGGTGAACTTCGCAATCTGATGGTTTCGAAAGTCGGAAACTTCGCCATCGACCTCCCGGATGCAAGCATCCTGATTCAGATTTCGGGAACTTTCGGCAGCCGTCAGGAAGAAGCTCAGCGTCTCGGACGCGTTCTCCGCCCAAAGGAAGACGGACGCCCGGCGCATTTCTTCTCTCTCGTCACCAAAGATTCGAAAGAACAGGAATTCGCCATGAACCGTCAGCTGTTCCTGACCGAACAGGGTTACGCATACAAGATCATGCATTATTCTGGCGGAGACATCGTCGCTGCCGGAGTATAAAAGTTGCAGTTCTCTAAAAAATTCATTTTAGAGCCTCACTTTTTTGCGGTCCTTGCCGGGCTCGCTTTACCGATCGCCCTGCAGGACCTCGTTAAATTTTCCCTGTCCTTAGCCGACAACATTATGGTCGGCCGTCTTTCGGAAGCGGCCCTTGGGGCAGTGACCCTTGCAAGCCAGCCCTTCTTCATTTTTTCGATGCTTTCCTTTGGAATCGCTAGCGGTGGCGGCGTTCTTGTGGCGCAGTACTACGGCAAACACGATTCTTTAAGCATTCAGAAGATCGTTTCGATTACCATCAGCATTGGAATTCTCGTTTCTTTTTTGTTCGGACTTGGAACGACGCTATTCCCACGGCAAGTCATGCGGGTCTTTACCAATGTTCCGGAACTTGTCGAAATCGGAGCGAACTATTTACGGATCCAAGGGTTCGCCTATTTCTTCTACGGATTCAGCAATACGATGATCATGCTGATGCGTAGCACTCGCGAAGTCAAGGCGGGCCTGATTGTAAACCTGAGCGCATTTTTCTTGAATGTATTGTTGAACTGGGCGCTGATCTTTGGCCATTGGGGATTCCCCGCTTTAGGCGTCCAAGGCGCGGCCATTGGAACCGTTATCGCCCGAGCTGTCGAATGTTTGGCGTTGGTTGTCTATGTGCGTTTTATGGAACGGCACTTGCACTTCCGATTTAGAAAATTGTTCCACTTTGACATCACTCTTTTCAAGGATTTTTTGCACTACAGTATACCGGTCGTGGTGAACGAAACAGGTTGGTCCATTGGCGTTGCCATGCAATCCGTGATTCTCGGGCATTTGAATTCGACTATCGTCGCTGCGGCAAGCATTGTCGGAACGTTGCAACAAATGGGGCTCGTCTTTATTTTTGGCGTTGCGGGGGCGTCTGCTCCGATTATCGGGAACCTGCTCGGTTCAGGGAAAAACATGCAAGACGCCAAACGTTATGCAAATACGCTGATCCTTGCCGGGATCTTTGTCGGTACCATCATGGCCGGAAGTCTCTTCCTTTTCAGGGATTCCATTTTAACCCTTTACGCGATTCCAAGCGACACTCTTGCGCTTGCAAAAACATTCGTCTGCATTCAATGCATCATGATCCTGTTGCAATCCTATACGTCGCCTGCGGTCGTTGGAATTCTGCGTGCCGGTGGAGATACCACATTCACATCCATCATCGACATCGGATCGCTTTGGGCATTTTCCATTCCCTTCGGCTATTTGGCAGGCTTTGAATGGGGATTCTCCTATGCCATGATTTTCTTGATGCTTCGACTGGATGAAATCGTCAAATTCCCCATTTTACTCTGGAGAATCGAGAAAAAAGGCTGGATTCGGAATGTGACGCGTTAAAAAGCGCCTAAAAATTCCCCACAATCGAATAAAATTATATTTCATCAGTATGGAAAATCCTCGTCAGATAATCAATTTGTTTTTAAGCAGCAAGCACAAACCGGAAGAGCTCAAAGGTGCGCTTTTCCGTGCTGCCGAAGCCGCAGAACAAGTCGGCATGACATACATGGAAGCCACTTTCCAGCTCGGCGAACATGCAAAGGAAGAAGGTCTTTCGGAAGATGATTCCGATGCCACCATCCGTCGCGCCTTCGCCGCCGACAAACGTTCCCGCGAACGAGACGTTTCTGCCGCAGAACAGACGAAGACGCCTCCGCAACAGCCGACTACCCAGACCATGCAAGCGATTCCTGCACAAGGCATGGCCACGCAGCCGATTATCGCCGGGGCTATTTCCTTGGAACAAGTCCTTGCCATGGGACTCGATGCCCAGGCTCTGGAACTTTTGCAAAATCACCGCATCGATCCGGAAGCGCTGAACATTCCATGGCCAACTCCCGATTGGCGCTTGGATTTGGCAAAGCTTTTAAGTGCGCTTTTTAAGCCCGAAGAAACCATCGAATACAAAATGTCCAATACGCCGGAATCCACGGCGGTCCTCATTTCGGATTTCCTCGCCCAGGGCGACGGAATCAAAAAAGTGATGAAGACACTGGACGGACCGG
Source organism: Fibrobacter sp. (assembly GCA_017959225.1). Taxonomy (GTDB): domain Bacteria; phylum Fibrobacterota; class Fibrobacteria; order Fibrobacterales; family Fibrobacteraceae; genus Hallerella. The sequence continues at coordinate 12,651 of JAGDBD010000121.1, forward strand.
ACGGTGCACTCGTTTCCATCAATGCGACCCGCGGACCGGAAAGCGAAGACGAATCCTTCCGCTACCGTTACGCCGTCGTAGACAATCCAAAAATCAGCCTTGCAAAACAGCTGGCCTATTACAAAGCTTTGAACCTGCCCTGCGCCGCTCTCGTCAGCACCGGTGCAAATTCCGTACAAGCTTGGATCAAAGTCAATGCAAAGACCCGCGAAGAATATGACGAACGCGTGGAATATCTCTTCAGAACGCTCGAAGAACAAGGCTTCCACGTAAATTCCAACGGACCGAATCCGACGATGATGGTCCGGCTTCCCGGCGTTCTCCGCAACGGCAAACAGCAATACTTGATCGGTCTCGACCAAGGCGCTAAAACCTTTGAAGATTGGCAAACCTGGGTAGAATTCTGCTTGGACGGCAAGCCTTTGATCGAACTTGCAAGCGATAGCGACGACGCTCCCAAAAAAGATCGTCTGCTGATCGATGGCGTTCTCCAGACTGGCGAACTCATGCTCTTTACAGCACCGCCTAAAACCGGAAAATCCTTTGCGCTGATGGATCTTGCCCTTTCGCTTTCCCATGGCGAAGATTGGATGGGCCTTGTCACCCACAAAACCGATGTCCTCTTTGTGAATTTTGAAAGCACCCGTTCCGCTTTCCTAAACCGCCTTTTTACGGTAGCCGCTTCCCGTGGGCTAAACCCATCCATTCCGGGCTTTGGTTTTTTAACCCTGCGCGGACTTGCACAGTCTCCGCTAGAAATGGCGCAGTACATTGCCAAGCGAGTGAAAGGCGCTAAAAAGCTAGAAGATCACGACTACGGTGTGATTATCATCGATCCGATTTCCGCCATTCTGCATAACCCGAAGGCGGTGCGAAGCAGCATGCCCCCGCAGCAATCGCTCCTTCTCATGATCGATACGATTATCGCCCTTACCGGGTCCGCAGTCATTACGGCCACCAATCCGAATGAATTTTCGGAAATCGCCGACCATGCGGATTCCCTCATTTCACTTTCGCCCGTCGATGGTTGCCCGAACATGTACAACCTCAAAGGCTCTTTCCGCGAATTCCCCACGCTTCCTTCTCGCGATTGCAGCTGGCGTTATCCGCGTTTTATCGTCTAACCCCTATTACGTATGCAAAGAAAAAAATTGGAAAACCGCGGTTCCTGGAGCCGCAAACCGGAAAAATCCAAAGAAGAAGAAACCGTCAAAAAAACGCTCGGTCCTGTTCCCACCGATTTGGAAGGTAAAAAAGCTTATCTTGAACAGTGGGCTCTCGACAACCGCATTCCGGGAAAAATTCAAAGCTGGTACAGCGTCCCGTCCAAGTCCGAAACCAGCGACTGGCGCATTCGCACGCAGAACCTGACAAAGACGAACCGGGTCCTTTCCTTGGAAGGGCCTTACAAAGGCGCCAAGCCTCCCAAGCTGATTCTTGAAATCGATGCGCAAATTCGAAAACCGCACCTGCAAAAATTCCGCAAGTCCATTTTGCAGATTTGGTTCCGCTCCACTGGCGATGGCCGCTACGGCATCGCCGTGCAAAACATTCTCCATACTGCTGAAGCAGCCCGCGAATTCAAAACGTTCCTTAACTATTTGCAGCACGAACACGCAAACGAAATTCTCTGCTGTCACCAGATGCAGGTGCGCCCGGTCCAGGTCTTTGACCCCGCCCATCCAACTCCGGGCTCCCACATATCGCTTCACAAAGGCTTCGGCAGCGATTACCTTCCCATTGCCGGAACCGGTAAGTCGTACAACATCATCGATTGGACGCCTCTTGCCAAAGAGCCTTGGATCGGACTCCCCAAGCGCATCCGTGAAGCGATTCACCCGTCCAAAGACGACAAATTCCTCGAATGTTTCGCAGGCACTGGGTACATCGCAGAATCCCTTTCGCCCTATTTTGACACATGCTTTGCCGTGGACTCCCGTAAGGTTTCCCGTCAAACGCCGAACGTGCGCTACATTCAATCCGCAATAGACAAAGAATTTTTCCCAAAATTCTTCAGCGGAAAAAATAAAGAAGGAAAATGGACTGTCTACTTGGATCCTCCCGAAGGCAAATCCCTTTCCGGAAACGTCATTCCGACTCTCGCTTCTTACGGCCCGGAACGCATTCTGCTGAATTCTTCCAACTTGACCGTCGCCACCATGGAAATCAAACGGTTCCGTCGCGAAGGTTACATGCTTCGTAAAATCATCCCGATCGATATTGAACCGGGAAGCGACATGTTCCAGGTCCTCTTCCTTTTCGTTCCGGACCGTGCCGGGCTTCTCGGACGCCATGAAGAGCGCAAGGCCAAGGTGATCAAACACCGCGAAAATCAGAATTTCCACGGTGAAGAACCCTCGGAAACGGTGCATTTTACCCAAAAGCGCCGCCGTTAAGAATACCCATCCCGGATAAAAAGGTTAAATTGATGAATATGAGGCACATTAAAAGCATTTCTATTGCTCTCGGCCTTGCCGCTCTCGCAGCAAGCGCCTATTTCGTCAAAGAAGGGGATACCCTTTGGGATATTTCTGCGGAATATCTGAACGATCCGTTTGCTTGGCCCGACCTTTGGGAAAATAACCAGCACATTCAGGATCCGCACTGGATTTATCCGGGAGACTCCATCTATTTAGGGGAAAAGGATTCTTCTGTAAAACCCGCTCCGAAAAAATCCGCTCCTTGCGCAACGGCAAAGCCGGATTCTACGCTTCCCAAGGGAGTTTCGGTCCCAAGCGGCTGCGCCGGCAACGAAAATAAGAACTTCACGAACATGCTCGGCAAGCTTGCAAACGATACCGCGCATCAAAAGAAGAAGCCTTCCAAGCCGAGTGGAACATCCTATTACTATTCCCAACGCGCTGAGCCGAAGACATTTAACGGCTTCTACCAGGTTCTTGCCCCCATCGCAACGACTCCGGAAGCGATTCGAAACGACAAAAACTGGCTATCGATCCGCTCGGGCGAAAAGCATGAACCTCTCGTCCATACCGCCGAAAAGGAAGTCGTCATCGGAATCGGTTTAAATACGGAACAGAAGGCTCACGTCGGTGACATGGTGGAAATCTGGGACGCCCACCGCGCAAGCCTGCCTGCCACAAAGACCCGCAAAGAAGAAAAGGGAGCCATTCTCCGTTATTCGGGCCTTGCTCGCATCACGGATGTGGGCGATACCCTTTCCCGAGCGGTCATTTTGCAGACCATGCGTGAAATCAAAATGGAATCTGCCAAGGCTCGCATCCAAAAGCCTTTCGAACCGATTAACGTCAGCGGTTACGATACGGTCAAGACGGTTGCCGTCAAGGATATGGCCATTGTACGCTATTCCTTGGAAAAGAACCAGGTCGTCGGTCCCTATGGTTATGTTTTAATCGATCAGGGATCGGAAAACGGTTATTCCCTGGGTGACGGCGTCGCCATTTGGGAACGGGACCGCTCCGATGCGCTCATTCCGCCGCGTCTTCTCGCCCGCGGAATCGTGACGACCTTGAATGCAAAACAAGCTGTAATCCTTGTACGCGAATCTTACTACGGAGATCGCCGAATCGATTTCGGCAGTCTCGTTTCCATTACGCACAAGGCGAACCTCGTCAAATGAAATTCCGGCTACTGATGTGCTGCGCCTGGGTTCTTGCGATCCTTGTCGCAGTGCTTCTCGCTTTTGCAATTCTCTGCGTCGTGGAACCTTCCGCCGCAAACAAAATTGCAGAAGTCCTTGGACCGGACAAGCTTTCTAGGCTCGTTCGAATCCTGTATTAATTTTTCAAAGGATACCGTGAAACTTCCGAAGAACAATCGCATATTCATTGCGCTCTTTTTCTGCGGGATCATCATTCCGACGGCTACCCTTGCATTTCTCAGTTTTCGAAACGTCCAAAGCGAGCGTCTGCTGGCCGAAAAAAATTTCGAAGACGCTCAAAATTCTTTTTCGAAACAAACCATCCAGACCATTCTCGACGAACAAACCGAGATATTAAAAGAAACCCGTACCGCTTCCCAGTTCCTTTACGAACAGCCCCAAAAGCTTCTTGAATTCGGCAACGCAGTCTCTTTCAAAAATGTGCAGGGCATTGGCGCGATCTTTTTGTTCAACGACAACCGCCTTGTATTTCCGAGCATTTCGATTCACACCAAATCCGCAAACCTCGATCCACCGACCACAGTCCCCGGATCAATCGAAAAGGAACTGCTTCGGGCAGAAATTTCGGAGCGCGGTCCCGACAAAATCAAGCTCGCCCGTTCCGCGCTTTTAATGCGCGCACCTTTTATTTCGGGGCAAGACAACATTCTGAATCTTCTCGGCCTGTTGCGCTTGCATTACCGCGAAAAACATTACGACGAAGCCTTGAACATTATCGACGCGTTGGAACGTCACACGGGCTCCCGCGGATACCTTTCCAACAGCCTCATCGAATCGCTCCGCTATCTGAAATTTGAAATTTTCGTGGAACAGAAAAAAAATTCCCAGGCAGAAAATTACTGCCTAACCCTTTTTTCGGAATTTTTGGAAGGGCATTCCATGCAAGACATCGGGAGCGCAAGATTCTTCTTTGACAATGCCTTAAGTCAAATTCTTTCCTTCGAAGATCTTTCCAAAGAAAAGCGCGACGCCTTCTGGAACTTGCGAGAAAACTTGAACCGTCAGCTGGAACACGCTGAAGCCTACGCCGCTCACGAAGATTTTTTGCAACGTTTCGCCAATGAAAACATTCCTTCCAAAAGCGGAATCTTTTATAAAAAAGACGGTTCCGCTCTGTTCTTCCGCATGACATATCCTTGGCTTTCCGGGGACCAGGTCGTTATCGGAATGGTGGACGCAGAATCCTATCAAAAACGGATCCGTGAAAAACTGAGCAACGTGGCCCGCGAATGGAAAAACGTTTCCTATTCGATTTCCGACAGCAGGGATTCTTTGATTTTTGGAAAGATCCCTGGGAAAACGGCGACGATTTCAAAGCAGTTCGATCTGGGCGAAGGTTTGGGTTGGTCACTAACTCTTTACAAGCGCGATACGCAGGAACTTTACAGTGAAGCCCGTCACAAAATGTTTTTGCTTTCGGGCCTTGTGGCATTTTCGCTTTTGACCGTTTTACTCGGTTCCTTCTTCATTTTGAAGTCCATTTCGCAGGAACGCAAACTGATCATGATGAAGACGAACTTCCTTTCGTCGGTTTCCCACGAGCTTAAAACGCCGCTGACTTCCATCAAAATGTTTGCCGAAATGATTTCCAACGGTCGCGTTCAAAAAATCGAGAAGTGCCAGGAATATTCCAAGCTCATCGGTAAAGAATCCACCCGTCTCGAAAACTTGATCGCCGCCATTCTGAACTATACTCGCATGGAAACTGGAAAGCAGGTTTTCCATTGGGAAAAGCTCGATCTGTCGGACTGCGTCAGCCGAGTTTTCGATGCGGTGCTCGACATTGCAGACAACCGCGGCATCACCATGACCAAGGAACTCGCTCCGGGCTGTTTTGTCATGGGCGATAACACCGCATTATACAGTTTGGCACAGGGTCTGATCGAAAACGCGATCAAGTACACCAATCCACCGGGAAAAGTGCACATTCGCGTTGTCGAAGAAAATGAAAAAATCGTATTTTCGGTAACGGACACAGGCATTGGAATCGCCTCGTCCGAGCAAAAGAATATTTTTAACGACTTCTATCGCGTGGGTGACGAAATGACCCGCAGTACAAAGGGATCCGGCCTTGGACTTGCGATTGTCAAACGCGTGGCAGAAGCTCATAAAGCAAGCATTTCCGTGCAAAGTCGCCGGGGCGAAGGTTCGACTTTTACGGTAAGGCTTAAAAAGGCGGAATAGGTCATGGAAAGCAATAAAATTTTGATCGTTGAAGACGAAGAGATCATCCGGCTCGGGCTCAAGGACAACTTTGAACTCGAAAATTACATCGTGGAAACCGCCGGAGACGGTGACGAAGCCATCGAAAAAGCAGACACGTTCCTGCCGGACCTCGTCATTCTCGACTTGATGATTCCGAAAAAGAGCGGCTTTGAAGTCTGCCGCTATATCCGCAAAAAACACCCGGATACCTTTATCATCATGCTCACCGCCAAAACCGAAGAAACCTCCAAGGTTACAGGCCTTGAAATGGGCGCGGACGATTACGTGACCAAGCCGTTCTCGATTTTGGAACTCTTGGCCCGTGTAAAGGCATTCCTCCGTCGAGGCCCACGTACCGGTGGATTTTCTAACGCAAGTCCTGTCGAAGTTTCGAATTCGGACATTGTGGACTTTAAAGGCATCCATTTGGACTTCAAAAAATATGAAGCGAGCAAAAACGGCGTCGCACTTGAAATGTCCGCCCGCGAATTCCAGATTCTCAAATATTTTTGGAACAAACGGGGCGAAGTCGTTCTCCGGGAAGATCTCCTGCAAGATATCTGGGGTTATACTCCGGACAACATGCCGTCCACCCGTACTATCGACAATCACATTGTGAACTTGCGCAAAAAATTAGAAGACGATCAGGCCAATCCGAAGATCATTCTTTCGATCCGCGGAGCCGGTTACAAATTCGACGTGTAAAATGAAACAGTTGCGGCTCTCTACACTTTTGTTTTACGTGTGCGCCTTTTGTTCTTTGGCGTTTTCTTCGCGTATGGACATGGAGTTGTACGAAGCCGTTTACCAGTTCGAACTGAAAGGCAATTTTGCAGACGCTCAAGATCTTCTTTCCCGTATTTCCCTTGAAGGCGATGAAGAAGATAAAAGCAAAGCGTTCTTTTTGCTAGGAAAAATTCAGGAAGTTTCGGAAAACCCGCAGACCGCCGTATTCTATTACCGGCAAGCGCTTGCAAATCCCAACAACGTCCAGGAAGCCTACTTCTTAGCGAGCCGGATTGCAACACTCGATTCTAACCCGGAACGGATCGTTCTCAACCGCACCAAATTTTCCGCTCCCATCCGCAAAACCTTTGCAAGCTGCGCACCGTCCATTCTTCTGGTCAACAATCAAATCTACAGCTTACACGAAGAAAAGTTTATCCCGGTTCCCCTTTATATTCCCGCAGATTCAAAAATTTTTTCCATCACGTATCAAGGAATCTGGTATTCTTCCAATCGCGGAAGCATTTTGCATTTTCAATCCAAAGATTCCAAGCAGCCGGTACACTCTTACCCCTTTGACTCTCCTATTGAAAACGTTCTCCCCATTCCGGGCCTCGGCGCCATGGTGATGACTGAAAAGGATTTTGCTTTTGCCGGAAGTGAAGGGATCCGCTTTGCCGTAGAAAATCGTTACCGCGGATGCACCCCTGTGGGGCTTTACACACCGCGCAACGAACTGGTGCTCAACTGCCAAGACAACGCTCTGCATCTGCTGAATGCAGAAAACGGCGAAGAAACCCAGACTCTTCCTCTAATCGATCCGATTCGCGAAGCCATTTTAACCGACAACGGAATTTACGCCTCGTCTTCTAACGCATTCTGGTACTTCCGTCCCCAGACAAGCCAAAGCTATCTGTGGGAAAATTCCGGAAACCCCATTGAAGACGCAACCTTCTTTGGGAAAAAATTGGCAGTCCTGGAAAGCGGAGGTTCGTTAAAACTTTTAGAACCGGAAACCGGTACAGAAAGCGCCCATGCAACCGTCGATGGAGAATCTCTTTTTGAAATTGCGAAAGGCGCTTTAGGCGTATTTTCTCAAGAAGGGGCGCTGACCGTTCTCGATACAAACCTGCGCACCCTTTGGCGTTATCATTTTGGAAAGCCTCTCATTGCGAAGCCTCTTAAAAGTCAAGGACAAGTCTTTTTACCTTTCGAAAACAACGAACTCGTCACAATCAGCGCTTTGCACTACGGAATGAAGCCGATCCTTTCCCAAACATTTTCTAGCAAAGCTTCCGCCGAAATGTCTGCCGGAAACTGGCAAAAGGCTTTGCAGTTTGTAGATTCCGCAGCCGCCCTCGAACCCGGAAATCCCACAGCAAGCTATCTACGGGCGGTTTACATGGAGCAGATCGGAGCGGACGAAAAGTCTAGAGCTTCCGCCTGGGCAAGCGCCGTGCGAAACTCTTACGGGAACGACAAAGCGGCAGAAGGGATTCTTTCCCACTATGCAAAAATCATCGGGGCATCCTATGTGCACTTTTTGCCACTTTCCCCGCGAACCCTTTACCCGAACCTCTTTAGCGCAGGCCATAACCTTTTTACCGTAGATCCGGCAGCCCAAACGTTGCTTTCCCTTGACCCTTCCACAGGCGAAATCCGGTGGAGCAAAAAGCTCGGCGCTCTCGAAACAAGCCCCGTTCTTTCAAACGATGCGTCCCACCTTGCTATTGCAAGCGGCTTCCGTGTAGATATCCACGATCTCAATCAAAATGGAAAAACTCATTTCAGCGAACTCCCGGGAAAGCCTTTCCAAATCAAATTTTCAAACGACGCTGTCTTCATTTCTACCTGGAACGGTTACCTGATCAAATTGCTTGCGCCCAATTACCGAATCGCCTGGGCAAGAAAGCTTTTCAATCTTCCATTCCTCTTTGATATTTCCAAGTCTTCTATCGCCGTAGCAAGCCTAGAAGGTTCTCTTGGATTCGTTAGCGATATGACCGGTCAAAATGCGCTGCCCATGACTAGTGCCGGTGCAAACATTTCCGTGATGGAAGTTTCCGACAGCCTTCTCGCCGTAGGAACGGACCAAAGCGAAATCCGCATTTACGACCAAAAAACAAACTCGCTCCAGCTCACACTCCCAACGAGTTCGAACATTCTCTCTCTCAAGTGGTTAAACATCGGCAATTCCAAATATTTGCTCGCCGGCTTAAGCGATCAAAAAATTTGCCTATACGGTCTAACTTCCAAAGAGCCGCTGTGGACCTATGCCGGTGAAAATTCCATTTATACGACCCCCGTCGTCAAAGGGAACAGCCTTTACATCGATCAAAAATCCTATGTCGCAAAGATTTCCCTTTCCAAAGGCACTCTGGAAAAGCGCTTCCCCACACCGGGCGGTTCCGGGACTCCTTTCATTTTAGACAATACTCTTTTCTGCGCTTCCCCCAAACGCTTGCTGTATGCGTTCCCTTTGGGAAAATAGGTCCCGATAAATTACCGAAAACGGCACTTTTTTGCAAACAATAACTTACATTTTCCTTTTTTTTACTCAAAAATTTTCCCCAAGTCCCTGAACTTTCTGTAAATTTAGAGAAGTTATACCTTAGATAAGACAGTTTTAAAAGGGCGGATAGTTCTTTGCATAAAAAATGTGTGCAGTTTGGTCAAATCGCAAGCGTTTTGCTGTTGGGAATGTTCGCATGCGCGTCCCTTGTCGCATGCCAAGAAGAAGCCGAAAAGCAATCTTCGGTCGCTGAAGAATCTCCTTATCCACGTTCTCAAACTCTTTACATCGGTGGCTATGACTGGGCACCTCCCACCACCTTCAATCCGTTAGACGGTGATCCCAACTTCCCTATCGACGGGAACATTCGTCTTATGTACGAATCGCTTTTTGCTTACAACCTCTTGAGCGCAGAAATCGAACCGATGCTCGCCAAGAGCTATGTGCAGACCGATTCGTCCATTACTGTGGAACTGGACGATCGCGCCCGTTGGAGCAACGGTCAAAAGGTGACCGTGGACGATGTGCTGTACACCTTCTACCTGGATTCGATCTTCCCCACGCCGCGCCACGGCGGTTGGCTGTACTTGGAAAAGATCACGGCAAACGGCAATCAGCTCGAATTCGTAATGAACAAAAAGGAAAAGAATCCTCTTGTTCTTTTGAACCTTCTCGCCGAAACATCCATTCTTCCGAAGAGCGTTTTTGAACCCATCGTCGAAGCCTCCAAAAAGAATGGCCGTTACAATTACGCCAATGTCCTGACGTTCAAAAATGATTCCACGCCGGTGGTTTCCGGTCCGTACAATCTGGATTCCTACTACCCGGACAAAATCGTGCTGAAGCGCGTCGAAAACTACTGGGGCAACGTAAAGCACGACGGGAAAACTCCGGCTCCGCTGTACGTGATCCACACCCTCTACCCGGGCAATAACCACTTCAACAATGCCATGACCAAGGGCAATCTCGACGTTTCTTCTATTTTCATGCCCCGCATTTGGGATAAGCAACGGGACGATATTCGCTCCTGGAGCCTGAAGGAACCGTACCATTATCCGGGTTCCATTCCCACTCTCTTCATTGCAACGACCACGACACCGTTTAACGACGTTGCATTCCGCAGAGCTTTGGCCCATGCCATCAACTTTGAAAAGATCAAAGCCGTAGCCGTTTCCAATTACACAGATTCTGTCCGCCCAGGGTTCATTCTTCCCTTCGGCCAGGAGTCCAAATATTTTAACGAAGAAGATGCGGAAAAATACGGATATTCTTACAACATCGAAAAAGCAAAGAAAATTCTGAGCGATGCCGGCTATTCTTGGGATAACGACGGCAAACTTCTGAACAAGGAAGGCATGCCGGTTCGCCCGTTAAGCATCGAATGCCCCAACGGTTGGACTGACTGGGAAGACGCGATCAAAGTGGTGGCGGAATCCTTCAAGCAGATCGGCATCGAAACAAACCAGCGCTTTATCGAATATGCAGAATGGGAAAAGGATCTGCGTTTTGGCAAGTTTGATCTCGCCATGAAGACGCAGACCGCCGATCTTTCGGCAGCAACCCCGTGGACCCGTTTTGACCAGGTGATGAATTCCAAGAATACAAAACCGGTGGGCGAAGAAGTCTTTTCGAACCTGGGACGTTTTAGCGACCCCGCAGCAGACAGCCTTCTCGATATCATTCCGTCGTTAACGGATTCCGTTGCACTGAAAAACGCTTACCGTGCACTGAACCGCATTTTTATGGAAAAAATCCCGGTTTTGCCGTTAATGTACCGTCCAACGCAGTACTACCAGTTCTCGACCAAACATTGGACCAACTTCCCCACCGAAGAAAATCCTTATGCACCGCCGCAGGGTTTAATCGTAGGAGCAGGCATCAAAGCCCTTTGGGAAATCAAACCCGTCCAATAGTCTAAAACAGGCACATTTCTGTAAAAAAGCTCGTTCTTGAACGGGCTTTTTTTATTAGATTGTTACCACGATTTGGAGATCTGACGATGAAAAGAGCTCGTTTTATTTTGCCGAATGCATTCACCAGTATGAACTTTTTGCTGGGCGCATTTTCCATCTGCTGGTCCGCAGGCATGTTCAACGGATACTCGACTCTCGATCCGTTCCGCATGGGCGCCTATTTTGTGCTTCTTTCCGTTCTTTGCGACAAGCTGGACGGTTTTGCGGCCCGCTTGGTAGATGCCAGTTCCGAATTCGGAGCCCAATTCGATAGTCTCGGCGATCTCGTCGGGTTCGGTCTTGCTCCGGCATTTTGCGTGTTCTTTAGCTATAAGGCAAACGCTTCTGAATGGTTGGGCCAGAACCTGGTTCTTGTTGTCATCGTCTTTGCGATTTACATCCTTTGTGCAGCAATGCGCCTTGCCAAATACAATGCCATGGACGGTGACACTTACCACCATCACTTCTCCGGGCTGCCGAGCACTTTCGCCGGTGCCATTAACCTGATCTTCTTGAGCTACATGACCTTGCACGGTCTTTTCCTTCCGGGGAACGAAAACCTTTTGTTCTTCCCGATTCTCGTTTTGCTCGTCACGGGCTTGATGATGGTCGCTCCTTGCTTCCTTCCGAAGCTCCAGCCCCATTCGAACAAGTTCCTTGCCGCAGTCCAGGTGGTGCTCGTCGTCATTACCTATCTCTGCGGTTTCTTCTACATCACTTCCAATGTTCTTTTGCAGAACATCATCCTGACTTATTTGATGATTCTCTGCGGCAGCTACGTAGTGATCGGCTTTACTCTCGGCTTTGTGCAGCGTTCAAAAATCATTGCCGAAGCGGAAGCGCAAAAGAAGCAAGATTAGTTTTAATACAAAAGATGCCGCTTTCCGCGGCATTTTTTATTTGGTAAAATCCCGTAAAAATTCGGCGAGAGGTTCTGCATACCGGATGGCCAAAATTTCAGGCGCTTCTCGGGGAAGCTCTACCGTTACACATTCCAAGTTTTTTTCGGCGGCATAAGTTCCAAAGCTTCCGGGAGTGGGATACCCGACACCCGACTGCCACGGTAAAGCAAAAATGGATTCCATCTGTTTTGAAAGCTCCGTGGAAGAATCGGAATCGATGAGTCCGAATGGAGCATGCAGCGATACTACCTTTTTTACACCGAGATTTTGGATTAGTTCCATAAGAGCTTTTGTTTCCGGTTCGCTTGCAGGAGCGTTCCCTGGGGAAAGCTCCGTTTCCCGTGGAGCTTCAAGTACAAGCCTGGATAGAACCTTTTCTGCGCTCCAGTTGGAGGTAGGGAAATTGCGGTTCAAATCCACGCCATTTGCGTTGCAACGGGTACTGCGGAGAACGCCGTCTGGATTCGTTATCAAAATACAGGCGACGTAATCGGGAAGGGCGTGGAGCTTTCGCAATGCACGGGAAAGCAAAAAGGTCGTTTCCCATTCTTCCCCATGGATTCCTGCAAATATCAGCAAGCGAGCTTCTTTTTTTGCAGGCAAATACCGCAGGGGAACGCCTTCAACGGAACGTCCATATTCCAAAAATTCAAATGGGAAAATTCCCTGTTCCGCACCGCTACGAAAAGTTCCGTCCGCCACTGTCAATGCTTTACCTTTCTGCAAAATAAGAGTAAACGTAATCGCGCATCAATTCGTCGAAGTTGTCAAGGATTGCACTTTTTAATGCAATGTCCGAATTTTCATAAATTCCACGGAGGGTTTTCGGATCAAAAGCCTTTTCCAGTTCTAACGCAGATGGCCGATGAGAAATGTGCCAACGTTCCGGTTGGATTTTTCCACGGCCCGGAACAAAGACCCGTTCAAAACCAAAGGATTCATTCGACAGAATCTGTTCCGAAAGCCATCGGTGAAAAGGGGCGAACATGCCGTTGCACTCTTCTTCCGTAAGTTCCACTTCATAGCCTTCCGGAACACTTTTACCGTCAACGACATCGAGTTCCGTGCCGAAATGATGTCTGGAAGCTCCCGGAAGAGCCGACCACAAAAGGATCGATCGCATAAGGACTTCATCATCTTTAGGCAGTTCCAAAAAAGGTTCTCCGTTTGCATCCAAAAGCTTTAACTTTCCGGTCGCTTTACGGTTCCAAATGGAAAGTTGCCTATCAAAAGAGCGGAAAGCGCTTTCTACACGGATTTCAAATCCTGCGGCAAGAGCCTTTTTAGAAAACGCTTCGAAGGGAGCAAGGACGCTTTCCCTTACACGGTATTCCGTTCCCGGAATTTCCACAAGGCCCGTTTCTTCTAGTCCATATGCAGCCAGATTTTTCATTCGGGCAGTTTTCCTCCCATTTTAACGATCAGTTCCTTCCACTGGGCCGTTTTTTTCGACGCGGATTTACGAGACGGCGTTTTTTTCACCAGTTCTTTTTGCGGAAAGAGATGGGTGCAGGCGATGGCCAAAGCATCGGTCGCATCGAGTTTTACATCGTCCGATTGCTTCATTCCAAGGCGCGTCCGAACAAGCAAAGCGACTTTTTCTTTGGAAGCTCCACCGTCGCCTGTAACGGCAAGCTTCACCGATCTCGGGCTGTATTCAAAAAATTCCATACCCCGGCGACGGCACATAACAAGGATCGCTCCGCGGATATGGCCGAGTACAAGCGAACTGTGAACGTTCTTGGAAAAGAAAACCCCTTCCATGCTCAAAGCTTGGGGCTTATAATGCTCCACCAATTCTTCCAATTCCGTTACGATTTTCACCAAGCGGTCGGGCAATTCTTCCGTTGACTTCGCAGAAACCGTACCATATTCCAAAACACGAATGGTTTCGTCGCTTTTCTTTTCGAGAAATGCGTAGCCGGTTGTACGGGAACCTGGGTCAACTCCTAAAATGATCATACCCAAAAACTAATAAAGAAGCCCCCTTCTGTGTGTTTTTCCGCACAAATTTCCCTTTCTGTGTCATGCGTTTTTTCATCCTTTTTCCAAATTTTCTATGTTAAAGATAGAGGTGGACTTATGCACATCGAAGAAGACAAAATCGGATTATCGCGCATTAAAACCCATCCGAAAAGATTGGGGATACCGCTTAGGCGTTGGGGTCGAAATTTGATTTCCCAGTGCCCGTTCCATGCTCCGGAAGAATCTTCCCTATTTTTCTACGATTCCTTAGGGTATTGGCGCTATCGCTGTCTGCAATGCGGAAGCGATGGGGACCTTGTTGAATTCCTGATGCGCAGCCGTTTCAACGGTCTCGATGAAAAGACCGCTCGCAAAGAAGCTTTGGATTTTTGGGGCGCATCTGAAAAAGATCTGATCAGCGAAGAAAGCAGCCTGCACGAAAAAGAAATCGGCGGTGCGAAAGCGCGGGTTCTTGAAAGTTTTGTGCGCTACTGCCACTGGGCAGCCAGCAAAAGCGAATCCACGGCGGAATTTTTGAAAGCCCGCGGATGGAACTTGTCCCAAGCGCAGATATACGGGCTAGGCTATTACAGCGGAGATCCGGAACCGTTCTACAGCTACTGCATGCTTTCAGGGCTTGAACGCCATGAAGTCAGCTTCTACCTAGACAACTTGGAAGTTTCCCATGAACCGCGTTTGACGATTCCCGCACGGAATTCCAAGGGTATCATCCATTCCGTTTACGGTCGGCTTTTGGACAATGCAGGGACTCCGAATTCGGGCGAAGACACTTACATTTCGTACGCTTCCGGGCCTCTCGACATTCCGTTCAACATCCAGCAGGACATGGATTCCCCGATCATTGTCGAAGGCATTTTCGACGCCCTGACCGCAGACTTAGCCGGAATTCCGGGTGTCGTTTCGACGATGTACCAGCCCTTTAGCCGCAGCCATCTGTACAAGCTCAAATCCTGTGGTGCAGAAAGCATTTCCCTTGTACTTCGCAAAGAACCTAACCGCAGAAGTCAAGAGCTCCATGTGCGCAAATGCCTTGAGCTGGCAGAATCGGAAGGTCTCAAGTTCAAATCGATTATTTTGCCCGCCGGTCAAACGGTAGACACCATCGTTCGTTCCGAAGGCGGAGACTTCCTTTTGAACATGATCCGCAATACGGACGAAGATACGATGCGCACCCACCGCAAATCCGTATTGTTGCAAGACATCCGTGAAAATTTCAATCTGGCTATGAGCCGAAATTCCGATACGGATGTCGGATATGAACTTTCAAACTTCCCCGCTTTGACTCACGCATTAGATGGTATTCAACCGGGATACTATTTTCTTTCGTCGGAACCCTTCGGTTTTAAAAGCTATGCCCTTTCGTCTTTTGCTCTGGACCTGATCGAAGGAAATCCGGACGCCAAAGTCATTTACGTCGCCCTCGACAGTCCGCGCAGGCAAGCCTTTGACCGTCTAGTCGCCATGCTTGCAGGGATTTCGGAATCCGACGTGCGCAAGCAAAATGCCGACGACGAAATCAACGGAAGAATTCATAAGGCGACGCAGGAACTCATCGATTACGTCAAAACGGACCGTCTTGAAATTTGGGAAGATACCGAAACCTTCAAGTTTACGCACTTGATGAAGGAATTGCAAATCGAATTGTCCGAAAAGCACAATTTGATTTTGATCATCGACGGTATCGATCATTTGCGGATTTCGGACCGCGGCGACATTCCGGAATTAAACGAACGCCGTTCTTCTGCAGCGCTGGACCTTTATAAAGAACTTGACATTCCGGTCTTTATCAGCGGATCCGTTTCCAAAGACGGAGACAAGCTGATCGGTCCGCGCCCGTACCTGCGGGATGCCGACGCTACGTTCTGGATTGAACGCAAAGAAGACGGAGCGCTTTGGCTCACGGTGAACCTCAAAAATTCAGGTTCCACCTTGTACGAAGCGAACCTTCTCTTCTCGGACAAATCTTATCGCATGAAAGAAAAAGAGCAATGAGCCGTCTCGTTATTGTCGATTACAACAACTTTTGGAGCCCTTCCGGTGGCGGCGTTCGCCGTTACCACTTGGAACGGATGAAGTTTTACAAGAACCATCCGGAGGCCTTGCTCGTTTTTGTGCAAAACGACGGAAAGAGCTACACCGAAAAAGTTTCCGATTCTTTGATTATTGAACACACCAAAGCTTTCCGTTTTCCAGGAAACTGGGAATATCGCTTTTTGTGGAAACAGGCAGATCTAAAGCCCGCACTTGCAAAATACAAGCCGGACATTATCGAAGTCGGATCTCCGTACATTTTGCCAAAAGCCATTGAAAAAGCTTGTCGCGGTTTAGAAAAAAAGCCTATCTTAACGGCATTCTGGCATGCGGATTTCCCTGTGACATATGTGCGCCGTTTCTTTGAAAAATGGGGATTCCCCCGTTTTGCAGAACGGGCACAGTCCATCGCCTTCGCCTACGCCCGTTCGAGCTTTAAGCGCTACGCAAAAATCGAAGCCAGTTCCCACGAAGTCATGGACCGGATCCAAGCGAACGGATTTAAACCGGACCAGCTTGAATGGATTCCGCTGGGCGTAGATCTCGAAACTTTTCACCCCGAAAATCGAGATATTTCCCTGGTGAACGAGCTGAAAGACGGCGATCCCAACCGATTAACGATTTTCTTTCCCCACCGTTTCTGCGACGAAAAAGGCCTACGCCTTTTTTTGGAAGCCTACCCGATTCTTTGCAAAGAACTTCCGAGCGAACCGGCAGTCCTTTTTGCAGGAACAGGCCCAGACCTTCCCCTCGTTCAAGAAGCCGCGCAAAAATACAAGCATATCCGTTACGAAGGCTTTATCAAAAGCGCAAATGAAATGGCGCGCCATTATGCGAGCGTAGACATGGGACTTGCCCTTTCGGGTTGGGAAACCTTAGGACTTTCCATCCTGGAAAGCCTTGCTTGCGGCGATGCGCTTGTCGCCGCATCGACCGGCGCCGCTGGTGAACATCTCCGTGAATCGGGCGCCGGGGTGCTTCTGGAAGAACGCACCCCGCAAGCCCTCGCAAAGGCCATTCTGAAAATTTCTAAAATGGATATGCCGAGTCTAAAGCAAAAAGCTGTGGACTACGCAAAAAAATTTAGTTGGCAAAGTTGCTTTGAGCGGCAATTCGCCATGTACCAAAAGCTCGTACAAGGATAATCTATGATCAAGCATATCGTTCTCTGGAAGTTGAAGCCGGAAGCCGAAGGCGCTACCGCTGCGGAAAACGGCAAAAAAATCGTTGAAAAATTCAAAGCCCTGGAAGGCAAAGTTCCGGGACTCGTTTCCATCGAATCCGGTGTGGATTTTAACCGCAGCGCTGCCGCTTGGGACGTGGGCCTCTTGACAGCATTCAACACAAAAGCGGATCTCGACTTTTACCAGGATTTCCCTGCTCACGTAGAAATCAAGCACTTCATGGCCAAAGTCGCCGCAGACCGTTGCGTCATCGATTACGAGGTCTAAGACTTCTTCATGGAAATCGCCGGAGTTCTTTTTGACCTTTACGGAACCCTTTTTACCTATGGCAATATGTCCAAGGCTTTCGGGTTCTGGCACGAAGACGTGACTCACGCCTTGAAAGAACTCGGCGTTTCCGTTTCCATTTCGCAAGTCGCCAAGCAGTGCAAGTACTTTTTTTCGGAAGCCGTTCCCGAAATGGAACAGTACACCCAATACGAACTTCGCCTGCAAAAGCTGGCTGAATTTTTTGAAGCAAAGCCCGATTACAATTGGATTAAGCACACCGCTGCCATTTCCATGAATCGTTGGCAAAGGCTCGTTCCCATTCACCCGCAAACGATTCCGCTTTTGCACAAGCTCAAAAAGCAAGGAATCCGGATCGGGATCATTTCCAATTTTCAGCACGCGCCCCACGTTCGCAAAGTTTTACGCAAACACGGTCTTTTAAAAATTTTGGACGCCGTGATTATTTCGGGAGAAGTTCACGCAAGCAAACCCGATCCGCAGATTTTCAAAATCGCTTTGGAACGTTTAGGCACAGAGGCCAAGGAAACGCTCTTTGTGGGAGACGATCCTGAAAGGGATATTCGCGGAGCAGCTTCTGTCGGAATGCAAACGTGTCTTTTCCAAAACGGATCTTCCCTTTTTGAAATTTTCAAATGAAAAAGATGAATCCATTTCAATTGATCGAAAAGACCGATGCGCAAGTCGATGAAAAAATCCAGAGCGCATACAATCAGCTGTTCTTTGGAAACGCCGAAAGCGAACGTATTTGTTTTGACCATCGGGAATTCAAATATATTGTAGACATTGGACACTCCGATGTGCGCAGTGAAGGTATGAGCTACGGCATGTTCATCACGGCAAGGCTTTGCCAAGAAAAGACCTTTCACGCACTATGGAGCTTTACAAAAAAGTTTCTTCAAAACCATCGGGGCGATTACGCTCCTTATTTTGCGTGGCAAGTGGGCATTCCAAACAAAGACCATGCAAACTTTTACAAGATGGACCGTGGAGCAGCTCCCGATGGCGAAGAATATATTGCAGCGGCTCTTCTGATTGCAGCCAAAAATTTTAACAATCCGGAATACAAGCGGGAAGCGGTAGAGCTTCTGAAGCAGATGCTTTACAAGAAGACCAGCGGAAAAGTCCGTCCCATGTTCGACAAGGAACGGGCCATGGTCCGGTTCTCTCCTATGGAAGGGAACGATTACACCGATCCCAGTTATCACACTCTTTCTTTTTACCGCTTATTTGCCGACGCCACAAAGAACCCTATCTGGAACCGTATTTATGAAAAAAGCATCGCTTATCTGAAAAAAGCGATGCATCCGGAAACAGGTCTTTCGGCAGACTATTCCGAATTTGACGGCTCTCCCAAATTGACGGACTTTAACCCCATGAGCGGATTCTTTAGCGGAGACGCTTGGCGGGTCGCGCTGAATCTCGCTCTGGACTTTACATGGGAAATTCCGGGAACAAGGGAAGCTCTTCGAGAAGACGCAAAAAAATTTGAGCGAAAAGCGATTCGACGACTCTTAAAATTCTTTGCAGCCCGCCGACCCTACATGGCCGATTACAACGTAGACGGTTCCGGATTTCCGAAAAACGCACGGCCTCAAACGGCAGGGCTCACCGCGATGAACGCAGCAGCCACAAGCGTTTTAGACTTGTCTTCTACCGAAGACGCCGCCCTTGCAAAGCCATTCCTACTGGACTTTTGGAATACGCCTGTACCGACAGGAACTTGGCGTTATTACGACGGGCTTCTTTACCTGCTCGGGCTTCTTGCGCTAAAAGGATAAATTAATGGTTTTCAATGGTCTTCGGATCGCGGCGGAGCGCTTCCCCTAAGCGGTCTGCAAAGGGCTTTGCCCATCCGCGTTCCGGTGCAATGCGGCTTTTTGTTTTTGCCGTAAACGCATTATAAGAGAGCAGTACCAGTTCTCCCTGGCGAGCGTCCCAAAAAGTCCAGAGAGACTTCCACGTAAAACCTCCGCTCTTTCCGATGTCTGGAAGAATTTGCACTTGAACCATCACCGGAAGGCTAACATAGCGGACGTTATACTTTTTGGAAACTTCGGAAAGCGCATTTTTTAACGCATTGGGAACCGTTCTGTTAAACGCGGAATAGGCCACTGGGAAATCGGCCCGGGATTCCCAAGGCGTCAAACTGGCCAAAACTTCCCCATCTGCAAAATTTTGCTGTAGAAGATTTTGCAGCATTTGCCGAATCGTCAAAGAATCCCCATCCGGAATGCGAAGCCCTTCGAGCATTTGCTCATGGATCATCTTGGGAAAATTCGCTTCCACTAAGGAATCTTCATAATGCGCCAGGTCAAAATCCACCGCATCTTCGCTAAAACTATGGCAGATTTTTTCATTTTCAGGACAAATGGCAACGACATTTTGCGAAGGGAAGCTGCCGAGAATCGCTGAAGAGTCCAAGTTTTTTAAAAGGTCTGGATTGATTTCCACAAAGCCCACTTCGTCAAAAATTTCCAGATCCAGTTCACCCTGTTCTCCGCATTCAGCGCATCCCGAATCCCCCATGGAATTTTCCTGCGGCTTTGTTCCTGCGCAAGATGCCAAGAAAAAGGCGAGAAGCAAAGCGGAATATTGAAAAACTTTCACAATCTTCATATCACAAAAATGCTAAATTTGCCGGCGAATAGCAAGGAGTTCATTATGAGTCTAAAATGCGGTATCGTCGGTCTTCCGAATGTCGGCAAAAGCACCATTTTTAACGCCATCACGAATGCAGGCGCAGAAGCAGCCAACTATCCGTTCTGCACCATTGAACCCAACGTGGGCATGGTGAGCGTTCCCGACAGCCGCCTCGACGAACTCGTCAAAGTTTACAATCCAAAATCCATCGTTCCCGCTGTAACGGAATTTGTCGATATTGCTGGTCTCGTCAAAGGCGCAAGCAAGGGCGAAGGTCTCGGAAACCAGTTTTTAACCCACATCCGCGAATGCAATGCAATCATGGAAGTCGTCCGCTGCTTCGACGATGACGACATTACCCACGTTCTCGGTTCTGTTGACCCGGTCCGCGACATCGACATCATCGAAACGGAACTGATCCTCAAGGATCTCGACTCCGTCGAAAAGCGTTTGAATACCGAAGCTAAAGCGGCTCGTACGGGTAACGCCAAAGCCAAAGAAAACCTCGAAGCCTGCGAACTTTTGAAGAAAGGTCTCGAAGAAGGCCACAGCGCACGTGAATACATCGGTAAAAACGGCGACGCTCTCGACGCAATCATCCAGGACCTCGCCCTTCTCACTTCAAAGCCTCTCTTCTACTGTGCAAATATCCGCGAAGACGACTTGGAAAAGAAAGGCAACGCTTACGTGGATCAGCTGAAGGAGTTCGCAGCCAAACAGGGCGCATCTGTTGTCGTAATCAGCGGTAAAATCGAAGAAGAACTTTCCACGATGGAACCGGCAGATAAGGCAGAACTTTTGAAGGATTACGGCATGGAAGAATCCGGTTTGGATTCCGTTGTCCGCGAAGGCTACCGAATTCTCGGTTTGCAAACCTTCTTTACCGCAGGCGAAAAGGAATGCCGCGCTTGGACTTTCGAAAAAGGTTCCAAGGCTCCCCAATGCGCTGGCGTCATCCACTCCGACTTTGAAAAAGGCTTTATCCGTGCCGAAACTCTCGCTTTCGATGACTTCCGCAAGTACGGTTCTTGGAATGCGGCAAAGGAAGCGGGCGTTGTCCGTACCGAAGGCAAGGAATACGTGGTGAAAGACGGCGACATCATGTACTACCTTTTCAACGTGTAAATCCTTAAAATTTAGACACCAAAAGTTCCGCAAATTTTGCGGAACTTTTCTTTTTGAAAACAAGTTTTTACAAGGCAAAGAGCTCTCTAACGCAAGAAAATTTTCACGAACAGCTCTCGGAATAAAAACTTATTTTTCTTACACATCATTTTCTAGGAGTGTGAAATGAACCTTTTAACTAAATCCCTGCTTACGGCAGGCTTTTGCGCTATTGCTGCACAGGCCGACGTCAGTTTTACCCCTGTCAATGCAAATGCTACGGAAAGCGCCCAGAAGCTTTACAACTTCCTCGCCACAAACTACGGTGTAAAAACCGTTTCCGGCGTGATGACTGGCGATGTTTCTAGCTCGACGCAAAAAAATCTTCCCGACGTGATCGCTTTTTATGAAAAGACCGGCAAATATCCGGCTCTCGTCGGTTTTGACTTCCTTTTTGCCACAGGTGTGAAAGCAAGCGACGATTGGTACCAAAGTTACACGCAGCAAGCTCTCGAAGCCGCTAAAGACTTGTGGAACCAGGGCGGCATTCCGGCCTTTACTTGGCACTGGAAAGACCCAAGCGATCAGATTGACGCATTTTACACCAAATCCGGAAATGCAACCGAATATACCGAATTTGACTTTACACAGGGATTTGCGGACCCGTCCTGCACCGCAAACTGCACGTGGAATACCTCTTCTACAACCTACCAGCAACTCGTAAGCGACATCGACGAAATCGCCGACATGTTCCTCGGACTGCAGGATGCTGGCGTTGCCGCCATTTTCCGTCCGCTTCACGAAGCCAGCGGTAAGTGGTTCTGGTGGGGCACCAAGGGCGGTGCCGCTTTCCAGGCTCTTTACAATCTCGTCTATGACGAAATGGTCAACGTCAAGGGCGTGAACAACCTGGTCTGGGTCTGGAACCCGGAATATTCTAGCGATACCGATTGGAATCCGGGAGCTTCGAAATATGACGTCATCAGCCTTGATATTTATGAAGCTTGGGACTATTCCACCAAGTATACCAAAGCCTATTCGGAACTGACGACCAATTTCGGTTCCGATAAGATTCTTGCCGTTTCCGAAAACGGTTCCATTCCGGACATTTCCGTGATGAAGTCCAACAATATCGCATGGTCCTGGTGGATGCCGTGGTACCAGACTTGGAACGGTCTCTTCTTGGATCAAACGGTAGACGCCGTTTGGAAAGCTAACTTGGAAAGCGCTTGCACGATCAGCCTCGAAAGCATGCCGGGCTGGGAAAATTACACGATTTCCACGGCAAAAGTTGCCGACTGCGAAGTGGGTTACGCCCTGGGTGACCTCGACACCGCCCGTACAACGGAAATTGTCGTTCCGGGCGATACCGCAACGAACGGCTGGCTCCGCGCTTCGATTTCGACTTCTGCCACAAGCGATACCGCCAAGGGTAACGTGATTATCCAGAGCGCAAGCGC
>JAGDBD010000014.1 GCA_017959225.1 Fibrobacter sp.
AATTTTTTGGAGAATTTGAGCGTCTCCGCCTTCTAAGTGTTGGGAATAATCCTTCAAAACTTCGGCATGGATCTGTTTTTGTACCGCCAAAGAATCCAAGTTCTTCCCGGTGGCATATTCCTGCGCAAGAGTCGGGCGCGCAAGAAGTCCTCTACCGATCATGATGCCCGTTAGACTGGGAAACTTTTTTTCCACCGCGAGGATTTCTTCTACTGTCGTCAAATCTCCGTTGTAAATCAGCGGACGAGTTAATTTGTTTGCAAAGTTCTCAAAGTCGTGGAGATGTAGCTCCCCTTTATATTGCTGTTCGCCGAGCCTTGGATGCATTGTTACGTGGGAAAGGGGAGTCTCGTTGAGAATCGGAATAAGGGCAAAACTTTCGTTTGCGGAATGCAGACCGAGTCGCATTTTGACGCTGAAAGAAATGTGCGAAAGCTCTTGGATCCGTTTGAAAATAGGTGCGATTTTTTCGGGATGCGGTAAAAGCCCTGAACCTCTTCCCGATTTCGTCTGCATCGGATAGGGGCATCCCATGTTCAAATCGATTTCGCGAAATCCAAGATCTTCCAATGTTCGGGTGAGAATTTCAAACTCCGAAAGATCTTTAAAAATGATTTGCGGAACGACGTGATAATTTTCAAGTTCTCCCTGTTGCAAGTCACGGGTCAGGTCCTTCAAATCTTTTGCCCGGGCAGCTCCTTTTTCTTCGCGTATGAAAGGCGTGTAATAAGTATGAATTCCTCTGGCGAAGCGTGCGTGTGCACGTCGGTAAGCGGATTCCGTAAAACCTTGAAGAGGTGCAAAATGAATGGGCAACATAGCAGATAAAATTTAATTCATCTGCTTTTTCATTTCGGTTTTGGCTTGGTACATGGCCGCATCAGCCCGCTTAAAAATGGAATCAAGAGTGTCGCCTTGTGTGAAGTCAGCTATTCCGATGGCTGCGGAATAACGTTCCCAAGGCTCTTTGCTCAGATCCTTTTGGGTTTCGCGGAATGTTTCGGAAACTTTTTCGGCAAGAGCTTTTCGATTTATATAATCGCTATTCGCTTTTAAGAGAACCACGAATTCATCTCCACCGTAGCGGAATACGGCGGAATGTTTGAAAATTTGGCAGACGATATGGATACTGCCGAAGAGGTAGCTGTCTCCACGAGCGTGCCCGTAAGTATCGTTGATGTTTTTCAAGTTATTGAGGTCTACCATAGCGATGGCAATGGATGTTTCTCCAGCTTGAATTTCTTTATCGACGATCGTTTTCGTTTCTTCGTATGCAGCTT
This sequence comes from Fibrobacter sp., assembly GCA_017959225.1. Lineage (GTDB taxonomy): Bacteria > Fibrobacterota > Fibrobacteria > Fibrobacterales > Fibrobacteraceae > Hallerella. The sequence continues at coordinate 1,281 of JAGDBD010000014.1, forward strand.
TACTGCCGACATGGGTCAGCGTGTCTTTATAGGCGAGCGTTGTCATGTCGGCCGCTTTTTCGTTGGCCGATTTGGCATCTTCTTCTGCAGAAATCACATCTTGGATGTAAGACCGTATATCCGTTGCCATTTGGGTAATGGTTTTTGAAAGGGATTCCACTTCATTTTGAGTGTGGATGGGCGGAGGTTCAAAAGTGATGGTGCTCGGATCGGTTTCTTTGTGATATTTTTGTGCAAAATGCTGGGTGCTTTTTTCCAAAAGGAGAATTGGATTCGTGACGTTGCGACGTAGCCAGATCACCAGTAAAAATCCAAAAAGAACGGCTAGGACGACAGTTAAAATGAAATTTCCAACGGCGTAGCTATGCATGGTCTTGTATAGCTCTTCAATGGAAATGTCGGCACAGATGACGCCATAATGGATTCCCTGGGAACTCACCAACGGTTTGCAAGCCGTGTACGCAGCACCCCATTCGGAATCTTCTTCAAAGAAAATGGTTTTCGATCCGTTTTGTACATCTTGAAATTTTTTCAGAGTTTCCGGCGTGTATCCGGAAACGGCTTCCATGATGGCGAGATCGGCTTCGCCTCTTTCCCGTTCTTCGCGAGTTGTACCGGAGCAGATGTTGAACATGGTGGTATCGCTGGGATATGCGATGTAAAGGTAAAAGAGTTCAAACTCGTCTACCATGGAATTTTCCAGTTGCTGTAACCGGTTGAATTTTTCGGAAGGTTCCTTGCTGCGGACGCAGTTCAGAAGGTCATCTTTGTCTATTTGGCTTTCCAAAAAGTTGATGATTGTGGAAAGGCGCTCGTTGTACCGTTCGTACAAAGATTTTGAAAAAGAAAAATAGGATTGAAGGGATAGGATGAAGCTCATGAAAGAAATGAACACGGCGGATCCTAAAACAAGACTTCGCTGGATAGGTTTTCTTTTTTGCTTCATATACAATTGCCCCCTAAGAATTAATCTAATATCAGATTTTAAGAAAAAGTTGCAAAAATGTATGGAATTCTTATTGCAAAATGGAAGCTTTGCCCTCTCTTGCGCAAAAAATCCTTTTTGTTATCTTTAAAGCGAAATGAACGAGAATCTTCCGCTAATTCAAAAAGCCTTTTTGAATAGAAAGCTGCTGTCGCTGTTTTCTTGCGTCTTGTTCATTTTTGTTTTTTCTTTTCCGATTTTTGAAGCGGACCACCATTGTTCTCATTCCCATGACTGCTCTACTTGCTTAGTCATTCAAGGAATTCAGGATGTTCTGAGTTCTTCGAATGTGGGCTTCGCCGCTGTCGTGGTTTTTGTGGCGGCCTTTGCCTGCATTTTTTGGAAAGGAACGCCCTGCGAACGATGCGAACGGGAAACACTCGTGGGCCTTAAAGTTCGACTCGATAATTAACAAATCTCCAAAGCAGATGAAATCTGAATGCCGAAAATGAAATTCGGCAGTTTGCCGTTTTGTACAAAATTTTTTTGGAGAATTTATTTTGAAAAAGAATTGGATCTTTTGGACTGCGCTTGCAGTCGTTTCAGCAGCTATTTTTGGCTGCAAAGAAACAGAACAGAAAAAAGATCGTTTGTCCATTGTGGCGACGACTTTCCCTGAATATGACTGGGTAAAAAATCTGGTGGGGAACAGTCCCCATTTTGAAGTGACTCTCCTTGAAAAAGGAGTCGATCTGCATAGTTTTGAACCGACGCCGGAAAACATTCTGCAAATTTCCAAGGCGGATCTATTCATCTATGTCGGCGGGGAATCCGACGAATGGGTAGAAAAGGCTTTGGAAAATCCGGAAAATAAAAATCGTAAAGTGGTGAATATGCTGCATGTCCTTGGCGACAAGGTCAAGGCAGAAGAACATGTGGAAGGCATGGAAGAAGAACACCATGAAGATGCGGATCACGAAGAACACGCAGAAGGCGAAGAAGAGGAAGAAATGGACGAACACGTTTGGCTTTCTCTTCGGAATGCTTCAATCCTTGTACAGCACATTGCGGATACCCTTTCTACAATTGCACCTGCGCAAAAGGAAATGATCGCTTTGAATGCAGCGCGTTACCGTGAAAAGTTGGAAGCTCTGGATGCAGATTTCGCAAAGGCGATCGTTCCGGGAAAGACGATCCTTTTTGGAGACCGCTTCCCCTTCCGCTATCTGGTGGATGATTATAAGATTCCGTATTTTGCAGCTTTTGTCGGATGCTCCGCTGAAACGGAAGCGAGTTTTAAAACCATCGCCTTTTTAGCGAAAAAAGTAGACGAATTGCAGCTGAAAACGATTTTCGTTTTGGAAAGCCGCAGTCATCGGATTGCAGAAACGATTCGGGAAAATACAAAGTCCAAGGATCAGCAGATTTTGCCGCTCCATTCGCTGCAGTCGATTTCCGATGTGGATCTGCAGAACGGTGTGGATTATTACTTGCTGATGCGGCAAAACCTTGAAGTCCTTAAACGGGCATTATGATTTTAGAAGTCAAAAAATTGCTCGTCGGATATCATAAAAAGCCTGTGGCTGCGGAACTGAATTTTTCCGTCGCCCCAGGCGATTTTCTCTGCATCGTCGGAACCAATGGCGCAGGAAAATCGACGCTTCTCAAAACACTGCTCGGACTTATACGGCCCATTTCGGGAAATATCATTTATCAAGTTCCTTCGAAAGAAATCGGCTATTTGCCGCAGCAAAATCGCATTCCTAAAAATTTCCCTGCATCCGTTTTGGAAATCGTCCTTTCGGGTCGGAATGCGCATCGTTCTTGGAGACCGTTCTATTCTGCAGAAGATAAGCGTATGGCCTTTGAAAATATGGAGCGTTTGAATGTATTGCAGTATGCAAACAAGTGCCTTCGTGAACTTTCGGGCGGGGAACAGCAACGGGTTCTGCTGGCGCGGGCCTTGTGCGCAGGCGATAAACTTTTGTTTTTAGACGAACCTGTGGCAAGCCTTGACCCCGAAGCGACTGCGGATTTTTACGGGCTGCTTAAAACATTGAACGAATCCGGGTTGACGATTGTCATGGTGACTCACGATGAGCAAGAAGGCTTAGAAAATGCAAGCCAGGTGCTGCATGTTGGAAATCCGAACTTTTATGGCGATTTGGAGGAATACCGTGCCCGATTTACTTGAAACATTTTTGAATTATTTGCAGTACGGTTTTGTCCAACGGGCTTTTGTCGTGGGAATCTTGATTTCTCTTTGTGCATCGCTTTTAGGAGTGATGCTTGTGTTTCGCCGTTTTTCGTATTTGGGCGATAGCCTTTCCCACGTGGCGTTTGGAGCGATGGCAATCGCTGCTGCTCTGAATTTTACAGATGATTTGTTGGTGATGCTTCCGGTGACGATTCTTTGCGCGGTCTTTTTATTGCGTTCCGGAAATGGGACGCTTGTGAAAGGAGATGCGTCCATTGCAATGATGTCTGTGGGGAGCCTTGCCATGGGCTATTTGCTCATGAATCTATTTTCGAAAAAAGCGAATTTGAGCGGAGACGTATGTTCGACGCTTTTCGGCTCTACGTCGATTTTAACATTAAGTTCCTTTGATACGGTTTTGTGTGCGTCCCTTTCGGTGGCCGTGATTTTATTCTTTGTGCTTTTTTACAACTCGATTTTTGCAATCATTTTTGACGAAACCTTTGCTAAGGCTTCCGGGGTGAAGGTGGAACGTTTCAATCTGGTGATGGCGATCGTAACGGCTGCTGTCATAGTTTTTGCAATGCGCCTTGTGGGATCCCTTTTGGTTTCGGCATTGATCATCTTTCCGACGGTTTCGGCCATGAGACTTTTCAAGTCGTTTTGGGGAGTGACGCTTTGCGCGGTAGTGCTTTCTGTATTTTGCACAGCCATCGGCATTGTGGTTGCTATTCTCGTAGGAACGCCTGTAGGTTCCACAATTGTGGCTGTCAATATTTTGATCTTTGCTCTGACTTCCATTTTTCGGAGGGTCAAATGAGTGCTTGGAAAAGGCTTTTTTGGGGAATTGGACTGTGGGCTTTTTCGAATGGGTTCGCTTCCGATGTGTTGGATTTGAGCCGTATGAATTCCACCATTTTATTTGCGAAACTTTATGAAATATCCCAGTCAGCGGAAGAATACAAAGGGAAGACCTTTCGAATGAAAGGCTATTATGAACTGGCGAAAGATGAAATCGATGGAAAGAAATACCACGTTCTTCTGCTTTCCGATGCAGCGGCTTGTTGCAATTTCAGTTTTGAAATGGAATGGGATGCCCATGAAAAAATCCCGAAGAAAGGTTCTCAAGTGACCGTCGAAGGAATTTTTAACCCGATATTTGAAGAACACATGATCATTCCGCAGTTGAAAAAAACGCGGATCGTTCCGTGAACGTGGGAACTTTTACGAACAGCGGATAATGCGACCGACGCGCAAAACGGAATTTCGTTTAAGCCCGTTCAACTGCAGCAGTTTGTTTACGCTTGTATGGTACATGCGAGCGATTTTTCCAAGGGTGTCGCCAGGGCGTACTTTATGATAGCGGTGCTTGCTCGCTTCTTTTTGAAGGGCTGCGTATTCGCTTTCGAATACGGCTGTGGGCAGTTGAATATCTGCTTGCGTATATGTATGGTTTTGAAAATCGAAAAAGTTCACCGGGTTTAATGGAATGTCCCCGATGCGCATTTCAAAGTGCAGATGGGGGCCGGTGGAACGGCCTGTGCTACCGCCTAGCCCAATGACTTCGCCTGCTTCCACCGTTTGACCGACTTTAACGAGCTGTTTGGAAAGGTGGGCGTAAACGGTTCTTGTAATTCCGCAATTTTCGTGTTCAAGCACAATGTAGCGGCCGTATCCGCGACGTTCATAACGGACGCGGGTTACACGACCCGGAAACGCAGCTCGAATGGAATCTCCCCGTTGCAGACCGATGTCGATTCCTTTGTGAATGCGGTAATGTCTAAATCCGAATGGGGAAGTAATGCGTCCGCTTTCAAGGGGGACTGCCGCTTGTGTCATGTCGATGTGGATCGTATCGGCTTGTGCTTCGGCTAGTGCATTTTCCGAACTTTCCATTTCGTCTACAGACGAAGCTTCGTCTAAAAATTCATCCGGTTCACTGCCTTCCGGACCTGCGTTGTATCCCGGTAAAAATGGGACGTAAGCGTTTGAATCGGAATCTTCCGCGGAAGAGTTTGGGTGAAGAATCGTGCTGAAAGAGGGACTATAAGAGACGATTTCTTCACTGGTGTAAAGCTCCACGGCAAATGCGCTGACGCAAAAAATTGCGGTGAATAATGAAATCGCTTTTTTCATAGACGGGTGAAAAATAAAAAATTTGTGCGAAATGTAAAGCGAATAGGGGGCTATGTCCTTTCGAGAATTTGGAAAATACACGCTTTTTGCAGACATTAGTTTGTAAATGTTTTTAAGCAGATAATTTTCCCCATTTACTATATTTTGCCTGTCAGGGCCTATCATCCAGGTAGGTTCCTAGTCCGGCACGCCAATGCGCCTGCCGATAAAGGATACATAATGGCAAAGAAAGTTCAGGATGCCCTGAAGGACATCATTTCCCTCTGCAAACGCCGCGGTTTTATTTTCCCCGGCTCCGAAATTTACGACGGCCTCGCCAATACCTGGGACTACGGTCCGTATGGCGTAGAACTGAAGCGCAACATCAAGAATCTCTGGTGGAAGAAGTTTGTGACGAGCCGTAAGGACGTGCTCGGCCTCGACAGCTCCATTCTTTTGAACCCCCGCGTTTGGAAGGCCTCTGGCCACGTGGGTAACTTTAGCGATCCTCTGGTAGACTGCCTCGCTTGCCATGAACGTTTCCGCGCAGACCAGCTTTTGGAAGATAAACTGGGTGAAGGTTGCTGTGCCGGTAAGAATTTTGACGAAGTCCACCAGATGATGATGGACAACACGATCGAATGCCCGACTTGCGGTAAGACGGAATGGACGAAGCCTCGTGCATTTAACCTTATGTTCAAGACCGAAATCGG
>JAGDBD010000122.1 GCA_017959225.1 Fibrobacter sp.
GGCAATGTCGAGTCCTCTTCCTCGTCATCTGTCATTGCGAGCGAAGCGTGGCAATCTTCGTCGTCTTCGACTCCTCGTGGTGACAATGGAGAGTCCTCTTCCTCTGCCGCAGAAAGCTCTTCCTCCGCTGAGGAAAGTTCATCTTCTGCCGATAACAGTGAAGAATCTTCGTCTTCCGCAGAAGACAATGGAGAGTCCTCTTCTTCAGCAGAAGAAAGCTCCTCTAGCAGTGAAGAAAAAACGGTTGTGACTGTTCCGCAGGCGCCTGTTGTTCTGGAAGGTGGGGACACCTATGAAATTGAAACGTGCGGCGGTAATACAGGAGTGAAGACGGTCCAATTGTCTGGCGACCACACGGAATGCTTAGAATGGTTTGCCGATGAAGTCGAATGGAACACAGATGCTTGGTGGGGCGCATGTAAGGGCCAGCTTTCTGCCTCATTCCCCTTGACGGTTACAGTTCCAGAAAACACATCCTTAGAAATCACGGCCTGTTGGTAATTAAATTCCAAACAAAAAAGCGAGACTCTGAAGAGTCTCGCTTTTGATTATTCAAGAAATTGAATAATTTATTGCACTTGAATGTAACGGTGAGTCATCTTTCCGCTCTTGGAGTATTCAATGACAATGGCTCGGGCAGCTGGCATTTCGCTCGGCTTTTGTGTTCCGGAGAAGAGCGGACGGCCCTGCATGTCAAAAATGCGGTAGTAGGCTGTCGGTTCCTTTGCTAGGTTCATTTTTGTGGAAATGACGGTCGTGGATTCCGAACTGCTGGAAATCGCTTCGCTGGAAGAACTTGCGTTGGGATCGATGACGGTAATCGTGCGCTGCACGTACACGTTTGTATCGGCACCCACCGTTGTCACCGTGTAAACGAATTCTCCGGCTTCGGTTGGAGTTCCCGAAATGGTGACGCGGGATTCGCTAGTGTTCAACGTGTAGGTGACACCATCCGGAAGTCCGCTGACTTCGACGCCCGTGCAATTGCCCCAGACGTAGCTGAAGGAAGCGATGGATTCTCCGAGATTGATTGTTTGAGTCGAAGAACCGGCACCGTTTTTGGTGAGAGTTCCCTTGGTTTGCACTGCTTCGCCCGAAACGGTAAAGGTCGCATAGGTTGAAACGCCTTCAAGTCCGTTTGCATCCGTTGCAATGGCGATTGCGCTGTAGGTGCCGCCCGAAATGTCCGAAACGTTTACCGTATACGGAGATGCTGTGGCGGAACCGACAAGAGTCGTGCCGATGTAAAAGTCCACCTTTTTAATGCTTGCACCGCTAGAGCTCGAAACGGTTGCTGTTAAGCTGACCGAATTCGTTCCCGGAGTTGCAGAAACTTTGGTTGTGGCGGCGAGAGGAGAAATTCCCATGGCCTGATTATAAGTGGGCATTGTTCCATAACGGCCTCCCACTCCTGTGAGTATCGGCAAGGAATCCGGAAGGGTGCTGTTGGTTCGGAGTGAGTAAGAATAGCTCGGGGTAAACACGTTGTCGGTGAATGCGGTGCTTGTAGACGTTCCATTGTTGCTGTACGGCTTAGAACTCTTGGCATTCTTAATGGTATTGTTCTTCATGTTAATTTTACTGTAGGCGTCTTTACCGGCAACTTGAATATTAGCAGTTCCGATGTAATTGTTTTCATAGAGCAGTTGGGAGGTTAAAGAAGAAGTCCCGTTTACATCGATAATGTGCCAGTGGTTATAATCCACATAGGAATTGTAAATGTGAACAGTTGGAGCAACGCTGCTACCGTCTTTTGCATAGACTTTAGGTACTCGGCCATATGTGTTGTGCCAGTACATGTCGTGCATGGTAGCCTGGGCGTTTTCTACCAGGTGCATGTACGGGTCGTAATAGTAGCAGTTGTATTCGTTTGCTCCGTCATAGTCCACATAAGAAACGGTGAGACCTTTCACGAATTCTAGATCCATGCCGTCGGAAATCCATTTATAACTGATATGGTCAAACCAGAAATTGGAAACTTCGTCCCCGGCGTTACCAGAAATTTCAAGGCCGTCACCAGCTTCGATCAAATGGGGGTTGACGTCATAAATGGCGAGGTTTCGGAAAATGTTGTTGCCGGCTCCTTCGTTTTTTCGGTTGTTGAGAGAAGCTCCGCGTAAGTTCGCACCTCTTCCCATACCGATCAAACTCTTGTTGCCTTTAATTGTAATCCATTCGTCCCAGGAATTGATTTCTCCGGTGCCGACGATGGTTGTTCCGTCAAGACCGCTGCAAGTATTGGCTGCAAAATTGATGCGGTAGAAGGTATTGCTCGAATTGACATCGTTTGAACCGCAAGCGGATTTGCACCAGGTGCGGCTTTTGGAAGTCGCTTCCGTAACGGCATCGCGGAACTGTCTAAAATCGTAAGTACCTTCGGGCACAAGAATGGTCACCGCATCGCTTGACTGCAAATATTTACGGATAGAAGCGGAATCGGTAGCGATGACGATAGATCCTCCGTCCCCGCCTGTTGTGGAAGCACCAAAACCTTCGGCTTTCAAATTCAAGTTAAAAAGAAGTGCTACAGTGGAATCTGTAGAAGTTCCTGTCCAAATCCACTTGGAGTTTGATCCGGCGGGCCAGCCGCTTAACGTGCCGCCGCTGGGAAGAGACGTGTTCGAATAGCTAAGGGTTGTGGCGCCGCCCCACTGCGAAAGGTCCCGGCCTTTTTGCTTCCAAGCGTTATTGTAAATGCCGTAATCCGGCTTTGCATACCAACCGCTTCCGCTGTAATAGGATTCGTGCAGTTCATCGATCTGCACCATGACGCCGGGAGTTTTGTTTCCGTCCACACCGATCACGGAAATGGCATTTTCTCCCGGAAGGAATGTCATCGGAATAAAGCGGACTCGCCCAGCCTGGTTGTCTTCGGCAAGCAAGCTTCCGTTGTGGTAAAGACGGTAACCGCCGTCGGCGACGATCCAAATGCCCGGACCTTTGCCTCCGTTGTAAGTGGCCCGGGATAATGTAGAACCGATAGCGTCACCGCCGCCGAGTTTTGCATCCGTCGGAAGGGTTACGACTTCTGTCGGTGAAATGGCGGCTTGGGAAAGTCCAAAACTGCAAGCAAGAGCGATTCCCGCAACCAGAAAGCTTTTTTTGTTCAAGAGATGTTTCATACAACTCCAATCCGATGGCTTTGACCCGGAATTGGGCAAAGTCCCTGAAATAAATCTATGCAAGGATTTTGGGGATGGAATTTTTTGCGATTTAACTGTTGTTTATGGACAACGCTTGTAATGCACTTTTGTAAATATATTTTAACACTAATATTTCGACCCTTTGAAAATGGGCCATAGAGAGAGTTTTGTACCACATAAATATGTTGCGTTTGCGACAAAAAAATTTAAATTCGTTTTTGGATTGTTGTAATTTACAAGAAAGAGGCCTTTCTTATGCAGAAAAAGTTGATGTATGGACTTGCTCTCGCTGCAATTGCCGGTGGCGTTTTTGTCGCTTGTGGCAGTGGCGATGTTTCCGGAGCGACTTCGGAAGACAAGGGCAACGTGTTTGTTTATGACGATAGCTATTATGCGGGTTTGATTGAATCTGCCACCTCCGCTTGTGCGGCAGATGCGAAGTGCTCTTCCAAGGCGAACAATACCGTTCCGGAAGTGTCTTCTTCCAGTGAAGGGGTTACGGAACCGAGCAGCGCTTCTGTTGTCAGCAGTTCCGCGGCGCAGATCCTTTCTTCTAGCTCTGCGGCTATCAACTTCTCCAGTGCATCGGTGGCTTCTTCTGCATCGACTACGGTTTCCAGCTCTTCTGTTGAAATTGTGGATGATGGCACGGTGAACGGTACTTGCGCACCGGTTCCTGCGAAAATCAATAAGGGTGAATCGACAACTTGGACCTTTACACAGGTGACTCCGGCAGGCATGGCTGGCATTACCAAGGGTGCTCAGGCCGCTTACGAATGGACAATGCCAGGTTCTGATGAAGGTACGGCTAACGGTACCGGTCTCAAAACGACAACGGCCACCTATGCAGAAAGCGGTTCCAAAACGGCAACTCTTGTGGTTGACGGCAACACGGTCGCATGCTCGGAACTTCAAGTGGAAGGCGCTGCAATCACGGGCTGCGAATGCACGGCTGATGCAGACAAAGTGGATATTAATGGCGCAACGGCAACGGCATCTTGGAAGGTTTCGGGATGTACTTCGGACGGTGCAACGATTATTGGTTACACTTGGTCTGAAGGTGTCACCGGTGTCGAAGCTACCGGTTCGCAGGTCGTTTCTGCTAGGGGTGAAGTGACCCCGACGGTGACCGTTTCGAATGATGACGGAACAAATCTGGATGTCACCTGCCAGACTGTGAAGGTGGAGGACTCGACTGCTCCGCTGTATGAAATTAGTGGAACGACTGATGCTGACACGGTGACGGTTGCTGCCGGAAGCTGCGTGACATTGAAGGTCGCAGGTAATTTACGCTGCGGACATCAGTGGCAGACGACTTCTTGTACGATTTCAATTACTTACAATGGAACGACTACTGTTTCTGTTGACGATGCGAATTGCAACAATTCAAACGGTACCCCTGTGGCGGTTCAAGCTGGTACTGAAGCTTGTGTAACGGCTGAAGGTGCTGATGATACACTTTGTAAGGTGACAAACTGGTAATACATCTGAAAGTTGTTTTCAACAAAGGACCTCTCTTCGGAGAGGTCTTTTTGTTTTAAATGTGAAACATCATTAAAATCTTTTTGCTTTTTTTGAAAGGGGCCGCTGTGTATATTTGGGCTTGAAATGAAACGCATCTTTCGAATTCTCGCCGCTTTAATTGTTACGTCCGCTTGCGTTTTTGCAGACGCTCCGGATTCTATTCAAGTCGTTCAAAAGACCGATTCCCAATCTGCGATAAACAGATGGGTGGAATTCGGCGTCGTTTTGGACGGTGCTTATGGTCAGTGGAACGAAAAATTGCATGTGGACCATTTGTCTGCCCAACAGTTCGGGTTCGGCGTTTCGGGTCTTGTGGGGTTCGATTATTTTGCGCTGCGTCTTTCGGCACTTGGAAAGTACAAAGCGATGTATGTGAGCGAAGGTTCGCAGGCGACGATTAATGAAGGCTTTTGGCGATTGGGCGGCGGTGTTGCCGCGCGCTTCCAATCGGGTAAGCAGAAGGGAATTTGGGCAGAACTCGGAACGGCCGCTTTGGTTTCGCTCCAAGATAAAATCGCTTTGTGTGAAAGCAAGGAACAGAACATTTACTGGGGAATTGAATCAAAAGTGGAAGTTCCGTTAGAGCTTTCGGCCGGGTATCGTTTTGCTTTGGGATCGGTTTCCCTTGAAACGGCTTTGTTTGGCAGTTACGATTTGACGAGCCCTGCGACGTTCGTGGTGAACGATCGGAAACATGAAGCTCGGGCGTGGAATGTTGGTGCTCGCGTAATTCTGTGGGCGGTGAGGCTTTAATGAAAAAGACAAATCTTTTGATTCTGTTTGTGGGGGCTCTCGTTTTTTTGATGGCGGCTTGTGAAGAAACGGATTTGCGGGCTGTTTCTGGGATTGAATATCCGGAGATTGCTTCGTCGTCTTCGAGTTCTCGGGATGACATCGTAGAGTCTTCGTCCTCCTCTGTCATTGAGATTGCTTCGTCGTCTTCGACTCCTCGCAATGATAGTGAAGCGAAGCAATCATCGTCGTCTTCGACTCCTCGCAATGACAGTGAAGCGTGGCAATCATCGTCGTCTTCGACTCCTCGTGGTGATAGTGCAGCGTCTTCGTCCTCTGTCATTGAGATTGCTTCGTCGTCTTCGAGTTCTCGTGGTGACAGTGAAGCGTGGCAATCATCGTCGTCTTCGAGTTCTCGTGGTGAAGTGCAAACGGAAATCCTCGGTACTTGCGCCCCGGACAAGGATTCCATCGTCATGACCGAATATGCGACGTGGACTTTCACCCAAACAAGCCCGCAAGACACATCCGTTGCAAGCGATCTTAAATTCAAATGGGTATTGGAAGGCTCATACCAAGAAACGGCTTCGGGTACGGGCAAACGGACGACGACCGCTCAGTATCCGAAAGTGGGAGTCTTTACGGCGAAACTTTCCATTGATGGCGGTGATACCATCACCTGTTCTCCGCTGACGGTGACAGTTGCGCCGATCACAGGTTGTGAATGTACAGCTTCTACAGAAACGGTGGACGTTTCGGATGGCTACGCACTGGTAACTTGGAATGTTTCTGGCTGCAAAAGCCTTTTGGGAATTTCCTCTTATACTTGGTCGAGTAACGTGAGCGCAACTTGGCAGCAAGCGAGTTTGACGTTTACAACGCCTGGGGAATCGGTGACTCCGACGGTAGCAGTTTCTAACGATAACGGTTCGTATTTGGAAGTGACCTGCCCCACGGTGACATCTGTCGGTTCTAAATAAAGTTTTGAATCTTTATGCTGTATCGGCCGTGTTCTGTTGTAAACAGAAACGGTAGAAATGCAGAAACGCCTCCCTGGCAAAGAAAATATATTGAGTAAAAAGCTTAGGGAGGCTATATGAAAATACGCTATCTATTGGGTGTCCTGCTGTTTGCTCTTCTGTCTGCCTGTGGCGACGATCTTTCGCCGTCGCCTGTGCTCGAAGAGGAACAGGCTCGTTTGCAAGCGATAGCGGATTCCATTGCAAGGGAAATTGCCATCCA
>JAGDBD010000123.1 GCA_017959225.1 Fibrobacter sp.
AATACACGTTCCCGTAATGTATTTTCAAGCGCCGTCCTTGCCGACATGGTGCACTTTGGAATTTCAAGCGAAGTGCTGACTTTTGCCAAGCCTCACATTGGAACGGACCGTTTGGTACCTCTTTTACGCAGCCTGCGCAAAGAATTTCTTTCTCTCGGTGGAGAAGTTCATTTTCACACCGCCCTCGAAGATTTCGAACTTTCAAACGGAAACATTTCCCGTGCAAAGTTCAATGGCGAATGGCAAAACGTAGACAATCTGATTCTCGCGCCGGGACATTCGGCACGTTTCCTTTACGAGCTATTGCACGAACGCGGCGTTGAAGAAGAAAGCAAAGCGTTTGCTTTGGGCGTCCGGGTCGAACATCCCCAGTCCCTGATCAATTTGAGACAGTTCGGTGCAAACGTCAACACGGAACTCACCGGAAGCGCCGAATATGCGTTGACCGCCAAAACGCTAAACAACACTTCTGCGGCATACAGCTTTTGCATGTGCCCGGGCGGTGTCCTTGTTCCCTGCGTATCGGAAGACAAAACCCTTGCGACAAACGGCATGAGCTACAGTAAGCGCAACGGAAAACTTGCCAATGGAGCCATCGTCGTTCCCATCGAAAAAAGCGACTCTCTTTTCGGCGGCATCGAAATGCAGCGCCGTTTTGAAAAGAACGCCTTTGAACTCGGCGGAAAAAATTATACAGCACCCGCTCAAACGATCAAAGCGTTCCTTGACGGCAAAAAAGACGATTCCCTGCCTAAGAGCACTTTTTTAACGGGTGTCGTTCCCTGCTCCATTCGCGACATTTTAGACGATACGATTTGCGATTCCCTTGCCGATGGTTTTGAGCAATTCGAACGCAAAATTCCGGGATTCATTTCGGAAGGTTTAATCGTTGCGCCAGAAACCCGTACCAGTTCTCCGGTGCGAATTGTGCGGAATACGGATACCCTTGAAAGCGTTTCCACAAAAGGTCTTTTTGTACTCGGCGAAGGAGCCGGTTACACCGGCGGTATCGTCACCAGTGCCGCAGACGGGATTAAACTTTCGAACCGCGTTCGCTTGGCGAAAGATTAGGATAAAAGCTTATGATTACACGTGTTATCGATCGTGATTTTGCAAATATGCGCCTGGACCGTTTTTTGCGCAAGGCGTTTCCCAACGAACCGCTTTCTACATTCTTTGCGATCCTTCGCAAAAAGAAAGTTCGTGTAAACGGAATCCATGCCAAAGCCCCGCAAATGTTGCACGAAGGCGATACGGTAGACATCTACGAAAATTTTAAAAGCGTCGTGAGCGATTCCGGAAACGCAGTCCCGGTAAAAAAAGCCTGGGGCAGCGCTCCGCAATTTTCCGAACGTTATTTTGTAGAACAAAATCTGAACATCGCTCTCGAAAAAGAAGACTTTATCGTCGTCGACAAACCTTCCGGAATTCCAAGCCAGCCGGGCACCGGAACGCGGAAAGGCGAAAGCCTCGTGGAAATGCTCTGGCAGTGGGGCAACGATCAGCAACTTGATTTTAAGCCGACCATCGCTCACCGTTTAGACGAAGAAACCTCCGGACTCCTTGTGGCTGCTTTACACGGCGACACGCTCCGTGAACTCACCAAAATGCTCCGCGAGCATCAGATCAAAAAAACTTACCTCGCACTCGTAAAGGGTAATCTGGAAAAAGAACGCGGGACCATCAAGACCACCCTCGAACGGACCGATTCCAAAGCCGGTGCAAAAATGAAAACCGGCACCAAAGAAGGTGTAAACGCGGTTACCCATTACGCAGTCAAAGAACACTTTGACGGTTACGACCTGGTAAAAATCGATCTGGAAACAGGCCGCATGCACCAGATCCGCGCCCACTTTGAAAGCATCGGCCATCCGCTGATCGGTGACGGTCGTTACGGAGATTTCGCCTTGAACCGTGAATTCAAAAAAGAATACGGATTAAAGCGTCTCTTTTTGCACAGCTCCCGTCTCGATTTCGAATGGCACGGTGAAAAGATCGCAATCGATTCAGCCCTTCCACCGGAACTCAAAAGCGTTATCAAGGATCTGCGCAATCTGCGTAAAAAATCCGCACCTAAAAACCCGGTCCACAAATAATTTTTTCATTCATTAAACCAAAGGAACAAGAACATGTCCATTGCTGAAAACACAAAAGTCGCCATCCATTATACACTCAAGGATGACGAAGGTAAAATCATCGATTCTTCTGCAGGCAAAGAGCCGCTGAATTACGTCCACGGCCAAGGCATGATCGTCCAAGGTCTCGAAAAAGCTTTAACCGGTAAAAATGTCGGAGACAAGTTCTCCGTTGACGTCGCTCCGGCAGAAGGCTACGGCGAATACAATCCGGAACTCGTGCGCGCGCTTCCCAAGTCCGCCTTCCAGGCCGACGAAATCAAGCCGGGCATGGTCTTTTACGCACAGACTCCGGCAGGCATCATGCCGTTAACCGTTTCGAAAGTCGAAGGCGACAACGTGATGATCGACATGAACCACGAACTCGCCGGCAAAACGCTCCACTTTGAAATCGAAGTGATGCAGGCAGACGCCATGACCGAAGAAGAAATCAAAGAAATGAACGAATCGCACCACTGCTGCTGCCACGGCGAAGGCGAAGAATGCGAAGACGGTGAACATTGCTGCTGCCACGACGACGATGAAGAAGGCGGAGAGCATCAATGCTGCGGTGGCAAGCACCACGACGATCCGAATCACGAATGCAAATGCAAGAACAAGAATAAAGAAAATTAATTCTTTTCGTTATTTGCATTCACACCGTATGGAGGGAATATCCTGATGAAAAATTCTTTGACATGGATTTCACATTTGTTTCTTTGTCTGATCGTCTGCGGTCTATTCGGTTGCGAAAGTAATTCTTCATCCCCGCAAGAAGATCCGCTTTCCAGCGAATCACAAGCCATCACATCGTCACAAGCCGTAGAATCCTCGTCAGAATCTTCATCGGAGTTTTCCTCCAGTTCCAATTCAGAATTTTTCTCTAGCTCCAGTCATCACCTAGAGTCTTCTTCTTCGCTAGACCTTCTGGCCATATTCTCTTCCAGCAGTTCCGAAAGGTTTTCGTTTGGAACTCTCGTTGACGAACGCGATGGCCAGGTTTACAAGACCATCGTCATCGCCGACAGTACTAGATCCCAAACGTGGATGGCCGAGAATCTGAATTTCGAATATCCGACAGACCCGTCTTCCTCAGAGCCAAACAACTATTGCCAAAGCGACAGCGCTGAAGTCTGCAAAAAATACGGACGTCTTTATACATGGAGCGCCGCGATTGACTCCGCGGGCATTTACAACAATGACGCCAAAGGTTGCGGTTATACGGCGACCTGCGAAATGGCAAATACCGTCCACGGCATTTGCCCCAAAGGCTACCATCTTCCTAGCATCGATGAATATGATACATTGCAACGCATAACCGGAACTTTCGGTCCATATTCGGGCCAAAAATTAAAAGCAGCGACAAACGATTGGGAAGATGTCGGTACCATATACGGAACCTATGTCCACACTTATGGTTCCGACACCTATGGCTTCGGCGCTCTGCCGACCTATGCCCCCGGATCACACTATGCGGCAATTTTCTGGACATATAGCCAATCTTCCGGCAACCCGGGGAGCCACGGCAGCGCACTGGACTACGCCTTTGAAATTATCGGATACGAATGGCCCGATATGAGTCCTGTCGAAACAGAATTAGAGTACAAAGACAAACACTTTTCCATCCGTTGCATTCAAGACGTAAATTAGACACAAATTAAGCATCGAAAAAGCGGGCCTTATGGTCCGCTTTTCTGTTGAAAATTTCACTTTTAAATTTTCTCTTTAGAAAACGACGAGATCGTTTTTATGAATGACTTCTTCCGGAGAATCCACGCCTAAAATGGAGCGGACTTGAGCCGTTTTCTTTTGCAGTACAAGCTGCACATTTGCACTGTCAAGCTGTGCGATTCCGCGGGCAAGGCGTTCTCCCTGCTGAGAAAGAACTTCGATCAAGTCCCCAGCTTTGAACTGTTTCTTTATCGACACAACACCTACCGGGAGAAGGCTCGAATGCTTTTTGCGCAAAGCTTCTGCACAGCCATCGTCCACAACGACGCTTCCGCTGGGCGTGCTTACAAAAGAAAGCCAACGTTTGCGACTGCCGAGTTTTTTATGGCTTCCGATAAACAGTGTACCGACAGCATCACCGTAAATGATTTCATGCGGAAGAACCTTCATACCGTTTGCAAGGAATGCGTTACAGCCGCTTTTCACCACTGCACGAATCGATTCCACCTTGGAACGCATGCCGCCCGTGCTGACTGCGGAACCGGTTTCCCCCGGTTTTCCCGTAAGCGCCATGATTTCCGGAGTGATTTCCGGAACAAAACGCAAAAGGCGCGCTTTGGGATTCTTCTTCGGATTATCGTCAAAAAGTCCGTCTTCGTCGGTAAAGACCACCAAAAGATCCGCGTCAAAGAACAATGCAACGTCGCTAGAAAGCTTGTCGTTGTCACCGATTCCGTTCAATTCCTTCACCACGAGAGAATCGTTTTCATTAATCAGCGGAATGATCTTTTTCGAAATCATCGTATGCAGGGTGTTCTGCAAATTCTTGTAACGCACGCGATCGCGGAAGTCGTCCGCAGAAAGCAGAATCTGCCCCACGGCAATTCCGTTTCCAAGGAACATTTCTCGATAAACGTGCATCAAATCGATCTGCCCGACTGCGGCACAAGCCTGTTTTTCGGCAAGAATCTTCGGTTTTTCATCGTAACCGAGGATCGCCATGCCCGTTCCCACGGCACCGCTCGTCACCACGATGACTTCCTTTCCGTCTTCCACAAGCTTCGCCACCGAATGGGCAAACTTCTGAATAAAAGATGTGCGCACGCCGCCTCTGACCGAATCCACCAAAATACGGGAACCGATCTTGATCACGATACGCTGAGCTTCACCTAAAATGTTTCGACGCAATTCACTCATAAGAGTCCTTACAAATTAACGTTAACGGCAAACAAGCAGACGGATGGAATCCAAACGGAGCTGCGGATTCAAAGCCGCCTTTTTATGCACAGCCACATTCTTACGCAGGGAATCGAGAAGCG
>JAGDBD010000124.1 GCA_017959225.1 Fibrobacter sp.
CCACCCTTGACCCAAGAATTGGTCACGGTCACATTTTCAATCGTTCCACGGTTATAACCAAAGAGACCGTTATGCGTACTCGTTGTATTGATAAACATACCGCTCACCGTATGTCCATCGCCATCGAAGTAGCCCGTAAACACAACCTTCGAATTTCCAATCGGAGTCCATTTTTCAAGGCTACTTGAATCTGCAATCAAATCACCTTGTTCATTAATCAGAGATTTATCGGAAAGTAAAATATCGGCCCCGAGCTTAAAATATTTCCCAACATAATCTTCGTCTTGAGCGCCTGTAGCAAAAGAGAGCAATGCCAATTGTTCCGCGGTCAAAATGATGTAAGGGCTAAACTTTGTACCCGATCCACACGCAAACTTCTTGGCAGTCGTACCATCCCAAGGAACGCCCGGTGTTCCTACGCATTCTGAAAGATTTTGATCTTCGGAAGAGCTTGAATTTTTCGATTGGGAAGATCCCGCTGCCGAACTGCTGCTTAAAACACTTGCACTCGAAAAGTTCGACTTATAACTGCTCGAAGAAACTTCCAAAACGCTCTTGACCGATGACGAAGATTTTGAAGTGCTACTCTCATCATCCACCGCAACCGTACTTGTTGAACACGCTACAAAGAATGCAAAAATCAAAATCAGGGTTACGATACGCATGTTGCCTCCGTTTTTACCAATACTTGGTAAATGTAATAATCTATCTTTCCGCCTATGATTCTCCTTGTTGCAGAAAAGCCGTCCGTTGCAAACCAACATTATCGCCCGATGCTCGAGCGGTTAGAGGGCGAAAAATTCACTCAGGGAGACGGTTGTTTAATCGGTCAAAACCATTGCATTACATGGTGCGTCGGTCATTTGATTACGCTAGCACCTCTTGATGCATACCCCGGTTACGAAGGACCTTGGCGGCTTTCCAATTTGCCACTTTTACCAGAAAAATTTCGATTGATGGAAATCGAAAGCACCAAAAAACAGTTGAACGTTGTGCGTTCCATGATGGAAAAAGCCGACGTTTTGGTGAACGGCGCTGATGCGGGCCGCGAAGGAAACCTGATTTTTGACCTTGTTCTTGATTTTACGCCTGCATTCAAGCAAAAAAAGATTATGCGGCTTTGGGTGAACAGCTACGTCGCCAAAGATCTCGATAACGCTTGGAAACATTTGGAAGACGCAACCGAACGGGTCAACTTAAGTTACGCAGCAAGACTTCGGCAGCGCGCCGATTGGATGGTAGGGCTAAACGCAACGCGTGCTTACACGCTTACTGCAGGCCGGGGCAAAATGATTTCCGTCGGGCGCGTTCAAACTCCTACTTTGAACCTGGTCGTAGAACGCGACACACTCGTGGAACAGTTCAAAGAACTTTTTTACTACAGCGTCATCGGAACTTGGAAAAGCTTTGGCGCGCAACTTCTTCGCGACGAAAAAGTCGCCGTTTTCGAAAAAGAAGCGCAGGCTGCAGCCGTTGTCGAAAAATGTTCACCACCCGAAATGGCGACGATTTCAAAAATCGACATTCAGCAGAAAAAGCAGTTTCCCCAAAAGCCCTTTGATTTGACCGAACTTCAAAAAGAAGGCAACAAACGTTTTAAATTCAGCGCCCAACAGGTTCTTGACTGCGCTCAAAATTTATACGAAAAAAAACTTCTCACGTACCCGCGTACCGATTCCGCGTACTTGCCGGATACCATGAAGGGAGAAGCTTACGCCCTTGCGCAAAGGCTCGCTTCGCCCGAGCAAAAAAACTTGATGCGAGATCCAAATGACAATTTTGTATTCATCAATTCAAGTAAAGTTACCGATCACTTTGCGATTATCCCCACGGGAGAAGTTCCCCAGAACCTTCCCGAAATGGAGCAGAAGATTTACGAACTTGCCAAAGAACGTTTTATTTCGGCATGGCTAAAGCCCTACATTTGGAGCGAAATGGAAGTGATGCTCCAATGCCCCGAAGAAGAAAGTGAAACGTTCCGGCTTAAGCTCAAGCACAACGAAGACTTGGGATTTCGTGCCATTGTCAAAGAAGAAAAGAAGAAAAAAACTTCAAAAAAGAGCGAAGGTTCCGATTCCGTAGACGATGACGATTCAAACGAAATTACAAACCTGGTGGAAGAATTTCCCCAGTGGAATGTGGGCGACAAAGCTCCTGTCGATAGCGTAGAACTTCAAAAAAAGAAAAAGAGCAAACCTAAATATTATACGGAAGCGACACTCCTTGCCGCCATGAAAACCGCCGGTAAGCAGATCGAAAACGAAGAGCTTGCCGAAGCCAGGAAAGACCGCGGTCTCGGAACGCCGGCGACACAAGCAGGCATTATCGAAACGCTTAAAAAACGCGGTTTTATTGAAGCGCAAAAGAATTACCTTGTCAGTACGCCGCGAGGTCGTGAAGTCATTTCCTTGATGGACGAGAAGGTTAAATCTCCTGAAATGACCGGCGAATGGGAATATCAGCTTTCCCAAGTGGAAAAGGGAAATCTTTCCCCAGTTGAATTCCGAGACGGCATCATCGAATATGTAAAATCCCTTTTTTCGGAATTGCACGCCAAGTATCAGTGCCAATTTGACCGCGAATCGGTTACCGAAGCGCTTCCCTGCCCCAAGTGCGGAAGCCCATTAGAAATTGCGCCCTGGGGATACGTTTGCCATCAAGAAAATTGCGGATTTAAAGTCGGTCATACAATTGCCGGTCGCATGCTCAGCCATGATGAAATGAAAACGTTACTCGCTTCCGGAACTTCAAATTTGCTTTCGGGTTTTAAAAGCAAAAAAGGTTCTACATTCAGCGCAACGCTTGTTTTGAACGAAGAGGGGAACATTTCTTTTGACTTTAGCGAAAATCCCGACAACCGCGTTCCTACGGAGTTCAAATGTCCCAAGTGCGGAAAAAAACTTTTGGACGCCGGAAACCGCCTTGTTTGCGAAGGTTCTTCTGTTGAAAATGCAGAACCGGGCTGTGACTTTACTTTGTACAAAACGATTGCCAGTCGAGTCTTAGAAGATGCAGAACTGCAAGAGCTTTTTACACAGGGAACGACCTCCGTCCTTTCGGGATTCCAAACAAAAAAAGGTTCTAGTTTTAATGCGAAAATCACATGGGATAAAGATTTTCATGCGACTTTTGCATTTGAAAACGACGGGCACTTTCACGGGACAGAAACCAAGTACAAATGCCCCATCTGCAAGCACGTTCTTGAAGAAAATAAAAATGCGATTTTTTGCCCGGCGGAAAACTGCAAGTTCACTTTGTTCAAAACCGTCGCAGGGAAAAAGCTTCGCGCAGGCGACATCAAAGCTTTACTTTTGAACGGCAAAACGGAACTGATCCAAGGATTCAAAAGCAAAAAAGGATCCACCTTCGATGCCGTTTTAACCCTCGGCGAAGACGGTCGCACCAATTTTGAATTTCCCCGTCACCATTTTCCGTGCCCAGTTTGTAACGATCAGCTTCGCTTCCGAAACGACATGTACGCTTGCAAAAATCCTCACTGCGGATTTGCCATTCCTAAAGTTTTTTACGGTAGAGAACTTTCCGATGAAGAAGTGGAAAAACTTTTAACCGATAAAATTTCGCAAGTCCTTGAACCTTTTCAAAAAGGCGATACCACGTTCCGCGCTGCTATCGAAATTCGTGACGGTGGAAAACTTGCGTTCCACAAGGAATCCGTTCAGGTCATCCCTACTCCAAGGCAACTCCAAAGTTCAAAATGAGTCCTCCATACCCCAGACCCATACCACAAATTGGTTAGAACTGGAGCGCCTTGGAATATTCAGGATTCCAGTATGCAAAGATACACCGGGGGGTTATAATCTGTCGATAGCCTAAAAGGATTATTTTTGTGCCTTTAGGCTAATACTTTTTCTAGCATGTCTACCAGATATTTGCCTTTTTCGTGTTCCACACCTTTCAAAAGGTCCATGACTTCCGACGCTTTAAAATTCGGATGGTACTCAAAAAGTTTTTGACGCAGTTCTTTGACCGCTTTGAAATCGCCTTTGATCATATAGCAGGCCATTAAGAAAAGCCGCGGCATGGGGCATTCCGGGCGAATGTACAGCGATTGCAACGCAAACTGTTCGCACTTTTCGTAATCTTTCAGCAGCAAATAGACAAAGGCCCTGGATGTAATCTGGTTCGGATCGTTAATCAGTTCCGGACTGTAACGTTCGCTTTCATCGATGAGTTCAAGCGCTTTGCTTTCTTCGCCGGTCAACAAGTAGATTTGCGAAAGGATTCGCCTTGCTAGCACATTTTGCGGATTAGCATCCACGATCTGCAGCAGGTAAAGGATCGCATCTTTTTTGTTCCCGGCGAGAATATTAAAAATCGCCATCATGAACTGGGAATGGCAAAGATAGGGGTTATCCCGCATTGCGGAGCAGGCGAGCTGCTGGATTTTGGGAAAATAGACCCGGGAATCGATCCAGGATTCCGTGATTGCCGTATAATACAGTTTGCAAAGCACGAAAGCCGTGTAAATGTTACCGGAACCGCTTTCTAGCAAAGACGTCAATTCCCTTTCGCAGAAGTCAAAGGATTCCCTGCAGCGGCAATCCATTTTGACATTTGCAAAGGAACAAGCATACCACCAACGGGGTTCCCGCTTGGGGCCATTTGTAAAGGCCTGTGCCGCGGAAAACATCAGCGGATGCTGCATTTGGATTGTAATCTGCGTTGCGATGAAATCAATGTCCGAGTTTTCATCGAGCTGCTTCGAAAGCGTCCAAAGAATTTCGTCCGAGCCACGGTGGAACAGGGAAAGGTAAAAGGTCGGAACAGCACCTTGAGAGCCTTCAAAAATCAGGCGGTAGGTAAAGCTTTCGTCTGCGGAATCTTCTTTTGCGTGGCAAATATGGAACAGGCGAAAGCGGTGCAGATTTTCCACAACAGTAAACGCCAAACGGTCCATTTCCGGGTTAAAAGAAAGGTCCTTTTTAACCACCAGAATTCTGTTTTCCAAAGGGGAATCCGCTTGATTCCCCAGGTTTTCAAAGTCTACAGACGCCGCTTCCGTTCGGTTCGTGACGTCCATGATTTTAAAAATTTTGGCCAGGTGTACTTTAACGGTATTTGCAGAAATATGCAACGCTCGACAGATCTCGTTATTGGTAAGCCCTTTGCGTACCAAAGCGAGCACTTCTTTTTGACGAGGCGTAAGCTCTTGCTTCGAAGAATGATTCTGCATATCCATTTTACCCAAACATCACAAACTGTGACGAGACGCACTCTAATTAAATTATTTTTACACGAAATTCAACTTATTTTTACGTTTTTCGCAAAAAAAAAGGCTTCCATGTTGCCCATGGATGCCTTTTTTGTAAAGCGGTTAATAGTTTTGAAAGATAGCGGAATTACTCTTCGAGATAAGTGTATCCGTAAAGTCCCGAACGGTAAATATTCAAGAATTCCTTGCCTTCCTGCAAAGAGATTTTTCCTTCCTTCACCGAATTCGAAACCCAGTTTTCCATGGTGCGGACAAGAGCCTTATCGCTAAAGTTCACATAATCCAGAACATCTTCCACGGTTTCACCGTCGATCATCTGATCAATACGATAGCCGTCACCGTCACAAACGACATGCACTGCATTGGTATCGCCAAAAAGGTTGTGCAAGTCACCCAGAATTTCCTGGTATGCGCCTACAAGGTAAACCGCCAAATAATACGGTTCTCCAGCCTTCAACTGATGCACTGGAAGCGTTCTGACAACGCCTTCACCGTTCACGAACATGTCGATTTTACCATCGGAGTCGCACGTGATGTCTTGCAAAGTCACATCCACCGTCGGAGCTTCATTCAAACGCTGGATCGGCATAATCGGGAAGATCTGGTCAATGGCCCAGCTGTCCGGAAGGCTCTGGAAAAGCGAGAAGTTGCAGAAATATTTGCGAGCAAGAAGACGCGGAAGTTCCGAAAGTTCCGCCGGAGAATGGCGAAGTTCCTTGGAAAGTTCGCACACTTTGCGCGCCACGCTCCAGAACAGACGTTCCGAAAGAGCCCGAGTCTGCAAATCCACCGTTCCTACTCGGAAGCCCGAAAGCACGTCGTCATTGATCTGCATGGCGTCGTGCCAGTTTTCAAGAAGGTTCTTTACGTTTAGGCATTTGAGAATGCTGTAAAGGTCCTTGATGCTATCAGCGGCATCTTCGGGAATTTCCGTTTCCGAATCTTCAAAGAATGCAGGCCCTGCCGCTTCCAAAACATTGAACACGAGCACGGAATGGTGAGCCGAAAGAGCGCGACCCGTTTCCGCAATCACGTTGGGATGCGGAAGTCCAAACTTTTCGCAGGTTTCGTAAATCGAATAGATGATATCGTTTGCGTATTCCTGAATCGAATAGTTCACAGAACCCGTCGCAGCGCTGCGGCTGCCGTCATAATCCACGCCGAGACCGCCGCCCACGTCCACAAATTCGACGCCCATGCCGAGCTTTTTCAGCTGAGCGTAAAATTCAGAAATTTCACGGAGGCCCGATTTGATTTTACGAATGTTCGTAATCTGGCTACCCAAATGACAGTGGATCAGCTTTACGCAGTCGCACATTTTTTCTTCGCGAATCAAATCCATGGCGTTCAGCAGATCGGAGCTCGAAAGGCCGAACTTGCTGTGGTATCCGCCCGATTCTTCCCACTTGCCTTGACCGCTGGACGCAAGTTTAATGCGCAGACCGATGTTCGGCTTTACACCGATACGGCGGGAAATGTCGATAATCATCGGAAGTTCGTTCATCTTTTCGACGACAACGAAAACGTTCTTACCCATCTTTTGGGCAAGAAGGGCCAGTTCAATAAAGTCTTCGTCTTTATATCCGTTGCAGATGATGAGCGAATTCGGATTGTCCATGTTCGCAAGAACTGCATGGAGTTCCGGCTTGGAACCTGCTTCAAGACCGATGTTGAACTTTTTACCGTGGCGAACGACTTCTTCAAGGACCGCGCGCTGCTGGTTCACCTTAATGGGGAAAACGTCGTAAAAAGAACCTTGGAATCCGTATTCCTGAATGGATTTGTTGAAGCACTCATTGATTTTTTCAATGCGCATATCGAGGATGTCCGGAAAACGGACGAGCAGCGGAGTCGGCATGTCTCGAAGATCGAGTTCCTGCACCAACTTGTAAAGATCAATTGCCGGACCCTTGTCGCGAAGCGGACTGACTGTCGCATGCCCTTCTTCGTTGATGTCGAAGTAATTGATGCCCCACCCGCGGACGTTGTAAAGATCGCGGGAATCGTCGATACGCCAATTTTTCATTTCGCCTGAGTACCTCTTTAGGTTGTGAAATTTCCGAAAACGATAGAAATTTTCGTGCCCCCTTTTAAGGGCTTCAAAATCTTTTTCTATCTTCAAAACAGTTTTTTACATTCATGAGGCTATATGTCCCAAGTTGCTGATTTTTTTGCCAATAACTGGTGGCTCATTCTGATCCTGTTTGTCGTGGTGGCAATCGTCGCCGTGATCCGTGCAATCCGCAGAGTCATCAAGGAAGGCGGTGGAGCTTTTGATTTGAATACGATCAAAAAGAATACAGCTCCGAACCTGGAATTCGTGCGTCAAAAAGGCCAAGCCATGTTAAAGGACGCCGATGTCATTTGCGAAATCAAAAACGGTCGTGTGATTCCAAAAAAGCAAGACATTCTGATTTTCCGCAGAGCTTACAAGGCTAAGTACAAGGCGGCATCCTTCTACATTGCAAAAGAAGACAAAGTCGTTTACTTCTTCTGCAAGTCGGAAGCTGGCCTGCAACGCCGTCTCCAGAATTTACTCTTTGACAGACAGGCAAAGAACAGCCACTGGCCGTATGCGGACAAGGCGACAGCCGACCATCTCCGCTTTCCGCTTGTCTAGTCGTTAAAAATTTCCACTTCCATGGACGATTCTGCGTTTCAATCGCTTCCCCTTTACGAAAGCGCCGGTGCTATTCGTGCAGAAATTGCAAAAGGGGAAAACCTCCTTTTGACAGCGCCCACCGGTTCCGGAAAATCCACACTGGTCCCGTGGCTTCTTGCATCCGAAAAAAACGGCACCGCCAAGGTCGCAGTCCTTGAACCGAGACGTTTGGCAGCAACGAGCCTTTCCGGCTACTTGGCAAAGCTTTCCCGTGCACCGGAAGGTTCGACAGTCGGTTACAAGATCCGATTCGAAAGTTCTGTCAGCGATAAAACGCAGATCCTCTTTACCACTTACGGCAATTTTTTACAGTCCGAACTGCACAAGCCCGAAGCTTTTGACTGGATCGTCTTCGACGAATTCCACGAGCGCAGAGCCGATATGGATTTGTTGCTTGCCTATTTTTTGGCAAAGCAGAAGTCCGCTAAAAGCCTTGGAATTTCTGCGCCCAAGATTGCAGTCCTTTCTGCAGAACTGAACCGGGAAGAGCTGGAAAAAATTTTACAGGTTCCTTGTTTAAAAGTCGGGCGTCCGGGATTCCCCGTGCAAATTTTAAACCAGGATTCCCCAGCAGGAACGCCACTCGCAAAGAACGTGGAAAAGGCTTTGCGCACGTTAGAACGGAACGGCGTTTGGGGAACCACACTTGTCTTTTTACCGGGTAAAGGCGAAATTTCAACCGTGCACCGTCATCTAGACGAAGCCTACGGCTATGGAAAGCTGAAAGTCTACGACCTTTACGGCGGACAAGAAAAATCCGTTGAACGTGAAATTTTTGCAACCACCGGTGCTCCCCGCGTCATCCTTTCCACAAACATTGCAGAAACCAGTTTAACGATTCCGAGCGTCACAGGCGTTATCGATTCCGGCCTTGAACGCACCACGGAATTCAACGCCCAGCAGAGCAAAAATTTATTGAAGCTCAGCCGCATCAGTTTGCAAAATGCAGTCCAGCGCACCGGCCGTGCAGGCCGTACACAAAAAGGCGTTTGCATTCGACTGTGGAGCAGCCGCGAAGAAGCTTTGTTCCCCAAGGGAATCGTTCCCGAAGTACAAAAAAGCGATCTTCGCCCGATTCTTCTAGAGCGCGCTGCGCTTTCCAAAAAAGCAGGTGTTTTGCCCACCGATCTGCACCTGCCTACAGAACCTGATTCAAGGCTTTCGGCCAAAGCCCTTGAAGAGTTAATCGCATATCATTTTTTGAACGCAGACGGAACGGTCACAGACCTTGGCGAAAAAGCCTTGGACGTTCCGCTCAACGATCTTGCCCTTGCCAAAGCTTACCTAGAAGCTTCTGCAATTTCAAGCGAAATTCTCGCACTCTTTGCCATTCTTGACAACGAAGAATCTTCGGGAAAAGACCGCACTCCGCAAAACGCCCTTGAACTTGCCGAAGATCTATTGCGCAAGGGAAACCGCACAACCCGTGAAACGCGTCTTGCATTTAAACGGCTTGCCGAACATGCAAAAGAAAAGGATGCAAGTCGCTTTGCAAATTCCGATGCGACTATTCAAACATTCTTAAAGGCCTTCCCCGAAGCTCTCGCCATTCAAAGCGGCAGCGCTTATAAAACGCCCACAGACACGTTCCCCATTGCACCATCAACGGTGCAAGAAGCGAAAGCGATACTCGTTTTCCATTTGCTGCGTACAAGTTCTGCGCAAAAATCCGAGATGCGGGCGAGCCTTTACATTCCCGTTCCCGAAAAATTTTTGCAGAGCGATCAGGCCAAAGCCCGTTATGAACTGCTGTGGCGTTCAGGGCAAGAGCGCTATATCGGGCTTGAAATTCGTGAAGCAAACGGCGTAGAAGTTTCCCGGAAAGAAATTCAGCCTCAGGAAGCTTCCCCGCAAATTCTGCAAAAGCTGAAAAGTTTAACCGCCCAAACATGGATGGAGCGCCACAAGCGCGAAGACCTTTCGCACCTGTGGATGGACGATGCGAACAAAATCCTTCTTTGCAAAATGAAACTTGCCGCGATAAACTTCCCCGAATATTCCCTTCCCGAATGGTCAAAAGAGGATATGGATATTGTCGTGGAAGACTTTATGGACGGCATCTTTTTAATGCGGGATCTTTCTGCGGACCGTTTTCGTAAAAAGATGAAGGAATACTTCGGCGAAAACATGATCGGTTGGATGGAAAAGATGTTCCCGGACACGCTTGTGCTGCCAAATGGGAAAAAAGCGCGTTACCGTTATGAAGAAGATTCTCCGGTAGAAATTTCTGCCCGTATTGAAGACTTTATGCAAATGCGCGGAGAGCATACGATTGCTCAGGGGAAAATCAAAGTCCGTTACGACATTTTAGCCCCCAACTTCCGCACAGCGCAAAAGACCTGGGATTTAACAGGCTTTTGGAAAAATACCTATCCCCAAATACGAAAAGAGCTTCGGGGAAGGTACCCGAAGCATCCTTGGCCAGAAACGGTTATTCCTCAATAACGGGAGTCCATTCCTTGGGGGCCGCATATTTGCTTGCCTCGTCGAAGTTGTCAATCTCCAGTTTTTCGGAAGTCAGCTTTACAATTTGACCGCGTTCTAAAGGGCATTCCACTTGTTCGGTGGCCTGGCAAGTGTCCACGGCCAGCACTAGATAATCGCCGAACACGTCCCATTCGCCTTTGCGACGCACTTTGAGGGTGTTATCCGTGACTCCCGTTTTTCCTTCCAAAACGTAACGGCTATTTTCGAGCAGGTCCAATGTCCAAAGCAATGTATCGTTACTTGTGGATTCCCAACTGTTTGCATAAAGGATTTCTTCTTCCGGATAGCTGACCTTTATCGAGGATACCTTGTAAGTCTTCGTAGAAGTCTGGTTATCCAATTCGTAAGAAGAATCTCCAAGCTTTACCGAGTAAGAAGTCAAAGCCGAAACGCGACCCACGAAGTAGACCGGAAGCATCAACAACTGCTGACGGTGCACGTCGTAATAGCCGGCTTCGAACAGATTGTCTTCGCCAAAAACGCGAACATATTCGCCATTCTTGTAAAAACGATATGTCTGGGTCGAATCGCCTTCGCTCCATTCAAGAGACTTTCCTACCAGGGAATCCGCCTTGGAAAGATACCCGGCGGTTACCTTGCGAGTCGCCTTTTCAACAGCCACCGGATCTGCGCCATCGATAGAAACCATCAAAGCGCCTTCCTTTACCGAGAATTCAAGGGTAATACCCTTTTCAAGCCATTCCGCAAAAGCTTCTCCCTGCTCCACCTTGGAGTAGACAAAGCCGTCTGCCTGTTTGCTGAATTCCAATTTACCCGTTGTAATATCGCCCTTGGTGGCAACCGTCGCATAAGATGTAGCAGTCGATGTCGGATCAATGGCCCACAAAGAATAAATGCCCGTTGAACCGGCGATCAGCCAAATATCCGCACCATCTTTTTCTGTTAAAAGCATGTTCGGAGTTTCTTCGACCAAAGCTTGAATCGCTTCCGCATCTTCATTCTGTTCCGAAGAAGACGAAGAAAGTTCTTTCGAAGAAGAAGATTCCGATTCGCGGTTCGGATTGCTAGAACTGTCGCTTGAACAAGCTGCAAACATCATCACGGTCGACGCAATGGCTACCGATGAAAATTTTTTCCAATTCATGATTTACCTCTTTGTTACACCCTTAAACTATTCTTTTCTGGAAGGAATCGTTTCAAAAATAATGTTCAAAAAGGAGTTCCAGGCTTATAATCGAGATCTTTTTCCGCATCTGCAATTTCAGGTGACGCATCATACCGAAATCCTGCAAGAGCTTGCCTTGCCGAAACGCTCCCCGGAACAAAAATCTGTTTGATCGTAGCAAGAATCGTACAAAGCCATAAAGGAATGCTGTGAATTTTTTTATGCATTCCAAGACGTTCTAAAGATATTTCTGCCATTTCTGCCATCGAAAGGACTTTAGATCCGGCAAGCGCATATGTTTTGCCCAAAGCCTTGGGCGAAGTCGCCGCCTGGGCAATTCCCGAAACAAGATCTTCCGTGGGAACGGGGCGTTTTAAACATTTTCCGCCCCCCGGTAAAAAAACCATGGGAGCTTTTTGAAGGTATTTGACAAAAAGCATGTATTCCGCTCCGCCCGTTTTTTCGACTACCAAAGTCGGACGAACAATCGTATACGGAATTCCAAAATTTTTGACGAGAGCTTCGCACTGGAATTTGCTCTTTCCGTAATCCGTCAAAACAGGATATGTCACAGAAATGCTCGAAACCATCAAAAACCGTTTAACGCCAGCCGCCTTGCTTGCCAGCAGAACATTTCTTGTGCCTTGATAATTGATGCGTTCAAAGGCAGAACGGTCCTTGGCAAGAATCACCGCAGCCAAATGGCAAACCGTGTGCACGTCTTGAAAAGCGTACTTTAACGTTTTCGGATCCGTTACGTCGGCATAATAAATTTCCACTTCTTTCGGAAGGCGTTTGATTTCTCCCTGCCCAGGAAGCGTTAACACGCGAACAGAAAGTCCTTTCGCAAGGAACTTTTGGCAAAGCCTTGCACCGACAACTCCTGCGCCTCCGGTGATCAAAACATCAACCATAGAATCCCTTCCGATGACGGTAAAGAATCCGCAAAACCCGCAGACCATAAGGGATAACGTGCAAGTTCGACGTTTCTCCTGCATAACGGGTTTCGATGGGAATTTCCACAAGCTTTTCCTTTTGCCCATCGGCAAAGGCTAAAATTTCGAGATCGATGTCAAAAGATCCGCTGAATTTTTGCAAATCGATTTTTTTCAAAAAAGACGTTCGGTAAGCGAGAAAACCGCTGTGTCGGTCCGAAAGTCGATTGGTGAAAACGCGGTTTTCGACAAAGGTCAGGAATTTTCCTCCGCAGATTTTGTAAAGCGGCATGCGTCCTTTTCGAGCGCCGCCTTCCAAGGCATGCCGCGATCCTTGGCAGATCGCTGCGCCGGTTTCTTTCAACGCTTCTAACATTTTGGGAATGGACGTTGCGGGATATTGACCGTCTCCGTGTAAGCAGACGGCGAACTTCACGTTCAGCGCACGAGAAAGTTCTTTGGCGCGCAAAAGGCTCGCTTTGACCACTGCGCCATAGCCCGAATTTTTAGAAAAGCTTTCGACGCGAACGCTTGTGCGGATTTCTTCTTCGGCAAATTTACGTGCCACGGAAAGGGTTTTATCACAGCTCCCGTCATCGATAATCAAAACTTCTGCTGTTTGCAAAAGCACCGAAGAAGGAATGGATTTCAAAAGATCCGGAAGTTCCCGCTCCACATTGTAAGCCGGAATAAAAAGGAAAAGGTCGCGGTTCATGAACGTTTGCACTCCGCAGAATAATGCGTGTGAAACCAGCAGATCGATTCTTCCAAAGCGTCTTCTAACGGAATTTTCGCTTCAAAGCCCAACAGTTTCTTGGATTTTTCTACCGAAGGAATTCGGCGTAAAGAATCTTCATACCCTTTTCCGTAGTAAGCTTCCCCAGAAACTTCTTTCAAAGGCGAAAGAGCTTCTTCGGGAACAGAAAGCATGCGAGCATAAATTCGGCGCATCAGCACGGCGAGTTCGCGAATCGAAAGTTCATTTTTTGCATTGCCTACATTAAACGCTTCGCCATAAGCCTTTTCTCGATTTTCAAAAAGGCAAAACATAAAATCCACAGCGTCGTGGATCGATGTAAAGGAACGTCTCGCATTCCCACCGTTTACTAAAAACATCGGGTCGTTACGCACCAGAGCGCTAGAAAAATTGGCAAGGACACGAGGAATCCCTTCGCCGTCTACGCCGGGCATAAAATCCATCCACGGACCAATAAAATTAAAAGGACGCACTACCGAGTATTTTAAATGCGGAATGGCCGCGAGATAACGCTCGGAAAGTTGCTTTGCAACCGCATAAGACCACCTTGAAGCCCGAATAGAACCTTGGATAAAATCCGAAGCGTCTTCGTCCAGAACTTCCGCCCCCTGGGAAGTTTTACCGTACACTTCCGACGTGGAAAAATAAACAAGCCAAGCGCCCGTCTGGGCGCAGGCTTTGGCAAGTTCCACAGGGTGCGAAAAATTGCTTTCGATTACCGCTTGGGCTTCGC
The DNA here is from genome assembly GCA_017959225.1 of Fibrobacter sp. Classification (GTDB taxonomy): domain Bacteria; phylum Fibrobacterota; class Fibrobacteria; order Fibrobacterales; family Fibrobacteraceae; genus Hallerella. The sequence continues at coordinate 13,934 of JAGDBD010000124.1, forward strand.
TCATGTAACGGCTCGGTGTGCAAATCGCCGCAAGGTTCACCACGATTTCAGAGCGTGAAACTTTTTGGATAACCTCTGCATCGGCAATATCTGCACGCAGGAATTCCACACGGGAATCCTTTTCGTTTTTCAAGTTTTGAATCCGATGAAAATCCAGGTCAACGGCAAGGATTTTCCACGGTGTCCGTTGCAAAAGAGCCTGGAGCAGGTGAGAGCCGACAAAGCCCCCTGCTCCAACAAGAGCGATCGATGTTTCCAACTTATTTCGCTTTAACCGTAAAGGTGTTGGAAGTGGCTCGGATTTTTGGAGCGTTGTAAGCCTTCACAAAAATTGAAGCTTCTGTGGAAGCGGAAAGTTTGTCCGAAAGGAGGGCCTTGACTTCGGTGCAAGCCGTTCCATCCGGAGCGTCATCTCCCACGGAATTCTTGAAAAGTTCCGTGCCTTTATCATCTTCACTAGCCTTGTAAAGAACGCTGAAACCGCCGGCGTTCGCATACTTCGCCACAAAAACGATGGTCACCGAATCACCGATCGTATATTCTTCGCCACCGGACGGAAGCAAAATCTTGATGCCATCTTCCGAAAGGGTGCAATCCTTTGCGTTGTAAGAAGAGGACGAAGACGAATCTTCGTCTGAACTCGTGCTACTAGATCCGCAGCCCATCAGGAGTGCGCTTGTTAAAAAGGCGAGAGAAAGAGCAAATTGTTTTTTCATGATTTTCTCCAATGTTCAAAATTAAAGGAAGCTCGCTTTGATGCCAACTGCCAAAGTCCATTCTTCGAGGAATGCTCCAAAGTCCGGAAGATCCCACTTGCGCATCGGACTTTCATCATATTCATCGTTTGGATCTGCACCGTTTGTCTTATCGTGCAGCGGAAGCGAGAACGCGAGGAAAATCGGATAATCGGTACGCGAGAATTCAAGACCGTAAACAAATGCAGCAGACCAAGCCTGATGATCCGGATCCGGTCGAGGATCATACGTGCCCACCTTTTCGGACGGAATCCACGCGACTCCGAGAGGCGCCGAGAATGTTACTCCAAAGGAATGTACAAAGTTTTCTTGACCACGGTACGCGTAAGCGACGCTTGCGGACACGCTTGACGGTGTAAATCCGCCGAGATCATTTTCGCCATACCATTTGAAATGATATTCAAAGCGGTCATCGCCATCGGTATCGTAATTTTTGAAGTAAGAATCGTTGAACTCGTTTTCTCCACTGAAGCTTACGTTAAACGGATGCGTATACGTTAAAGAATAAAGCCACATGCCATTTTCCGTATCACGGGTATAATTCCATCCGAGAGCTGCGGAATATACGCCCGAGCCCTTCTGAAAGCTCGTGGGAAGGAATTCTTTAGATGCATCCGTGCCACGTTTGATGTCGTACTGGCCAGTGGGAATGGTGAGAGCGAGAGAAATGTTTGCAGCTCCCCCGCTGCCGACGATCTGCGAAACATCAAAAGAAATGTCTCCAAAGCCGCCCGTGGTGCGGTCCACCGGAGTCTGGTTTGTGCGGTATTGCACTTCACCGTGGTGCGTCATAAAGGGGAGCGTCACCCCCACCGAAGTAGACCAGGTCGGTTTAAAGGAAAATCTCGGTGTGAACGTGAAACCGGAATAATTTTCACCGACAGACGCCTTGGTAAAAATTTCCGCTTCCACAAGACCACCGTTTACACCTTGGCCAATCCATTTGATACCATCCGAAGCTCCGCCTCCGCTACCGCCAGCGCCGCAGCCACCGATCGACTGCCAAGGCGTCGCAGGAGATTCCGGAACGATCACCGAAAGAGTAAAGCCACAGAGAGCGGCAAGCGCGAGAGTCCAACATTTTTTCATCTTGCGTTTCCTTAAGGAATGTAGAGCATATAACCGTTATTTGTGCCAGTAGAAACAAAATGCCCGCTAGGGGAACGTCCACCGATCAGCGGAACCGGTGCAATTTCACGGACGCTACCGTTCCATTCCACAGCCACATCGCTCGGGGCACTTGCGTTCAGCATCACTTCGCGCATCGCGGTTCTTCCGATGGAAGCGTCCCAAGTACTTTCCTTCGTCAAATCGCTTTTATTCAAATAAGGATTGCCCGCAGTAAATTCAGTCCACACAATAAAAAGGCGCGATCCGAACTTCCACCAATGGGGAAATACCGGGTTCGAAATCATGCCTTCGAGTTTTTCGATTTCCACAGGGGAAGACGTAGACGAAAGTTCCTGCACATAAGAACTCCACGCATAAGATGATTCAAGAACATCGTAAACAATGAAGTTTCCATCCGGAGAAATCATCGGGCCGTCCAAAAGGCCTTCTGCACTGGGAGCTTTGAGGGTTACTGCCTTGGTGCTCTTTGCAAAATCCACATAAACAAGCTTTCCCGCAGCGTTTACGTAAACCAGTTTAACTTCATTTGTACCAAAAAAGTTTGCAAGGGAATCCTTGGAAGAAATACTGTCTTGAGCATCTCCAATCCAAAGATGGGGATTCGCAGTCGCTTCAAGTCCGCTTTTTACCAGCGTAAAGACCTGATTGTCCGAAAGTCTAACGGCAAAAATGCCATATTCCATATCGGAACAGCCCTTGGATCCTTTCACATTTGCACCGGAAAGGGCCACGATAAAGTTTCCATCGGTCGTCCATTCCGGATCCTGGAATTCGCACTCCGCGCCTTCCACGTCATCTTTCATCAAATACCAAAGGACTTTACCTGCCGTATCGGAAACCGTCAAACGGTCATGTTCGTCTGCATCCTTTGTAGCGTAACCTTTAGGCGCATCCTGAACGTTCAGCGTTCCCGAAAAATTCAGCCAAAGCATCGAAGCGGGATAATTTTTTTCGTCTTGAGTGATCGAAGGATTGCAAATCTGCATTCCTCCGTTGATTTCATAAAGCGTTCCAAAATCCGACTGAGCCGTCTGATTTTCTGTTGCCGAAGCCTCATACTGCTCCGGACTATAACAGCCGGCAAGCAATGCCAAGGAAAGTGCCGTGAGATATTTTTTCATTCGCAGTTCCTATTGTTTGAGGGAATCCTGAGAGGTAGAAGTTTCTTTCTGCGCATCGAGCTTCGCTTCTGCCTGAATATGCTTGACTGCGGAATCCTGGGAAGCGATGGCTTTTTGAATGGAGATTAAACCCGAAAGCGGCAGCGGTGAAACGGAGCTTTCGTTCTTCTTTTTCCAAGGTTCCGGAAGTCGCACAGGACGGTCGGAAACCGAAAGCGTATCCACACCGAACAGATCCCATTTTGCATTCAAAATCGCGGCCCATTCCCGAAGCCAATTCTTACGAGACTCCCGTTCAAAGAACCAATTGTTCACGTTGTAACGCCAATCGTGCATGTCCACGGTGATAAACGTCGGATGTCCACCCGAAAGCGTATTGAAAAGCATGGCCGCTCGGCGGGTTGCCGGCGCTGCGGTCAAAAGCAAAACGGTATCCTTCGGAGATTTCCTTTTAAACCAGGGAACAATAGAAACCGCTTCTTCCAAAGTGCTCGGATCATCATGACGGAACACGTAGATCAAGTTCCTGTCCACGCCACCGACTTCTTCCAAGTCTTCCGCATAAAAATCCGCATTGCTCTTATCACGGAACACTCGACGTCCAAGAACCAAAACGGAATCCGCTTTCCCTTCGCGCAAAAGGTTCGCTGCAAAATCCGAGCGTTCCAAGTCTCCACTTTGACCGTCCAGCACCACGACCCACTTCACATGTTCAAATTCATCGTTACGCACAAGCCAATGGCCACTGTACGAAATCAAAACATAGAAGAGAAGAATCAGCAAAGCGAAAACGACACCGATTCGAGCCCGCGTCAAAATTTTGGCACGGCGTTTCTCTTTTCGGATATCGGAAATCGGTTTAAAGATACGGCTCATAAAATTCCAAGGATTAAAGAGGACGGGACATTAGAATGGCATTTTCACCATCCGAATAATAGCCTTCACGCTCTCCGCTTTTTTCAAAACCCAAGTTACGGTAAAACGCAATGGCAGCATCGTTCTGTTCCCGCACTTCCAAGTAAAAATTGCGGGCGCCAGCATCTGCCAAAGCGGTTTCGCCTTCGGCAAAAATTTCCGTGGCAACGCCTTTGCGCAAAAATTCGGGCGCAGTAGAAATCGCAAGAAGTTCCGCTTCATCTGCCGCAAGCGAGAATATGGCGTACCCGGCCAGTTTCCAATTACCAGCTTCATCCGGAGCTTCTGCCACATAGGCAAAGGTGTAAGTTTTTGACAAAAACTTCTGAATCGTTTTTTCGTCCCAATTTTCAAAGTGCGTTGCATTTTGAATTTCGAGAACGGCAGGAATGTCCCGATCGTCCATTTCACGGACTGTCATTGCAAATTCAGACATTAGCGAATTACCCCTTGTGCGCCACGGCGTTCATAGTAAGAAGGTTGAATATAATTGGCGCTCTGCACAATACTTGGTTTGAGTTCCGCAAAGAACTTGCAGAACGGAGCAATTTCGTTTCCTTCCGACACAAGCAGTTCGGCATTTTCCTTTTGCACAAACGATTTCAACAATTCTTCTTCGGCAGAACGAGGATCTGCGACAAAAGAACGAATGTGCAAATCTTCAAATTTTTGAACCGCTTCTTCCACCGGAATAAAGAACTCGCCCGTTTGCGTTCCCACGTAAAAAAAGCCCGTGCGCGCATACAGCACAACAGCCACATTTTCATCGGAAGAAAGGGATCTCAAAGCTTTGAGCGTTGAAATTCCATACAAAGAACGTTTACCTGAAAAGCAAAGTCCTTCGCAAAAAGCGATTCCCGTACGAAGCCCCGTAAAAGATCCCGGGCCAAGCGTCACCATGACCCGCTTGATGTCATCCAAAGAAACCTTTGCACGTTCCAAAACGGAATCGAGAGTATTCCCCAGATTTTCACCACGGGTTTCCGGTTCAAAATGTTCGCACAAAGGCTTCCCCGCATCATAGATGCCGAGAGCGATGCCCTTGCGAGATGTATCCAAAACGAGATCGAGTTCCATTTTAGCGCTTAATCTTCAAACTGGTGTCAATGATAAGGTCAATCAAATGCGAATAGTCGATGCCTACAGCGGCAGCTTCCGCGGGGAGGATCGAACTCGGAGTCATCCCCGGAAGGGTATTCGTTTCCAGTGCCCAAAGATTACCGTCTGCGTCAATGCGAACGTCCGTGCGGCTGTAACCTGCGCCTCCGATGGCAAGGTGCGCCTTTTTCGCAAGCTGCTGAATGCGCTTCGTCAGTTCCTCCGGGAATTCCGCCGGGGTGATTTCCCTGCATTCGCCGTTATACTTCGCTTCATAATCGAAGTATTCACGAGTGGTCATGCGCATTTCGGTCGGCGGAAGCGGATTTTCAATTCCTTCGATATATCCGCAGCTCGCTTCGGCGCCACGGATGAACTTTTCGCAGAGAAGTCGGTTCGAATTTTTAAACAGGTCGTTCACAATTTGACCGGCTTCGTCCAAATTCTTTGCGATTCCCATGCCAATGCTCGAACCGCCTACCGGATCCTTGATCACAAGCGGGAATCCGAGGGCGTCGGCAGCAGCTACAAGTTTATCCCCCGAAAAATCATCGCGGAAAAGAACGCGGTAAGGAGGCGTATCGATTCCAACCGAAAGATATGCAGCTTTGCAAAGGACTTTGTCCATAGCAAGAGCGCTCGCAAGAAGACCGCAACCCGTATACGGAATACCCCAGTTTTCGAGAAGAGCCTGAATATGGCCATCTTCGCCCCACTTTCCGTGCAAAGCGAGGAATGCGATATCTGCACTGGGAAGTTCCGAAAGAGCCGGATTCTTTTCTTGCCGTGCGCTCGGACCTTCTAAACTATAGAAGTAATTCTCCGAAAAATTGTCTTTTTGATAAGGGGAAAGTTCACGGGAAGACCAAATCCAAGTTCCGTCCTTCTGAATCAGCACCGGGTGAACATTATACTTAGAGCTATCCATCGCGCGGATAACACCGGTTCCACTTGTAACGGAAACATCATGTTCCGTGGAATAACCTCCCATAAATACCAAAACGCGCAAGCGAGACATTAAAAACCTTCTTGATGTGAGATGTGTTTTGTAGAAATTTATAAAAAAGCGAAAATTCGAATGGGAGGGGTACGTTAAATTGTTACTTTTTCGCAAAAAGGTTTACCCGTATGACTATAGACGAAATGCTTTCTAAGGCGAGTTCCGTGGCGATTTTTGGACATGTCCGCCCGGACGGTGACTGTATCGGATCGTGCCTCGGTCTCTACAATTACATTGTGGACAATTTTCCGAACATACAGGTGCAAGTTTTTGCGGAAGCGTTCCCTCCCAGTTACAACCTTTTGAATGGCGCCGATCAGGTTCTTTCCGAATACGACGGACGCCCTGTAGACCTTGCTTTTTTAATGGACACGCCTTCGTTTGAACGTTGCGGTGCAAATGGAGCGAAATGTTTGAAAACGGCCAAGTTCACCTGCAACATCGACCATCATATCAGCAATCCGCTGAATCTTTGCAGTGAAAATTTTGTGGAACCGCAGGCGAGCTCCGCAAGCGAAGTTCTTTACTTTTTGTTAGATTCGAACAAAGTAAGCAAAAATGCTGCAAATAGCATGTACCTTGGTATCGTCCACGACACAGGCGCTTTCAAATTCAGCGCAACGAGCAAGCGCACCATGAACGCCGTGGGAGACTTCATCGATAAAGGTTGTGACTTTGCAAAGATCATCAATGACACTTACTATACACGTTCTTACAAGGCGACGCTCATTACGGGCCTCGCCAAGGAAAAGTGCAAACTTGCATTAAATGGAAAAGTCGTCTATTCCTACATCACTCCGGATGAAATGCAACGTTTTGACGTTACGCCCATGGACTTAAGCTCTGTCGTGGACTCCATCCGCGAAGTCAGCGGAACCGAAGTGGCGATTTTCCTTTACCCGGTGAACGGCCAGTACAAAATCAGTCTGCGATCGAATTACATTGTGAACGTGAATAAAATCGCAGGGACATTTGGCGGAGGCGGCCATGAAAAAGCCGCAGGAGCAAGTACCGATGAACATCCGGAAGTCGTCATTCCTAAAATTTTAAGCCTGATCGAAGAAGCCTTAAAGAATTAATTCAAGATCATTTTCGTGGAGATTTAACGTGGCAAAGAAAAAGATTTTAGCGATCAACTGGCGGGACATTAAAAATCCGGAAGCCGGCGGCGCAGAACTTTATCATCATGAAATATTCAAGCGTTTGAACGAACGCGATTATGAAGTCACGTTCCTTTCCCACCGGGTAAAAGGATTTCCAAACGAAGAATTCATTGACGGAGTCCGCACGATCCGCATCGGCAACAAGTTCCTTTTTAACTTTAGCGCTCACCGCTACGTGAAGGAGCATCATAACGAATACGATCTGGTTGTGGAAAATCTAAATAAAATTCCCTTCTTCACTCCCACGTGTCTTGGAAAAACGAAAAGCCTTCACATGGTGATGCACTTTTTCCGCAAGTCCATTTTCCGCGAAGCGTTCTTCCCTATTGCCCTTTATGTATACTGGATGGAACGCGCCGTTGCGCTTTTTTACCGCAACAGAAACTTTCTTGCCATTTCCGAAAGTACAAAAGACGAAATCGATGACATGGGAATCCGTTACAAACAAATTTTTGTAGTAGAACCGGGCATCGATACCGAATATTTTCACCCGACCGAAGCGAAAGCAAATCCCCCTGTCATTTCTTACGTCGGACGTTTGATGAAGTACAAAAATGCACAGTTCGTGATTGCAGCAATGCCGCGCTTAAAAGAGCTCGTTCCGGGCATTCAACTGCAAATCGCCGGCAGTGGAGACTTTCGCCCAGAGCTTGAACAAATGGTCGAAGAACTAGGCGTCAAGGATTCCGTCCAATTCCTCGGACGCGTTTCCGAAGACGAAAAGCGCGATCTTTTAAGCCGTTCTTCCCTGTTTATTAACCCGTCCTTTAAGGAAGGTTGGGGCATCAACAATATTGAAGCGAACCTCTGCGGAACTATTTCACTTTCGAACAATGTGGCCGGCCTAAAGGATTCCGTGATCGACGGCGTGACTGGGCTTTTGTACGAAAACGAAGACTTGGAAGGCTTCTGCCAAAAAGCCGCATCTGTATTGCACGACAAGGAACGTTTGCAAACGCTCGAAACGAACGCTAGAGAACGCGCCCTCGGCATGAGTTGGGATGCCATCACGGACAGAATGGAAAAAGCTGTTGAAGCCTGTTTGAATTCGTAAAAATTAGGCGTTCAAAAAAGCGGAGAACATTTTTTGAATGGTCTCCCGAATGTCCGTGCCACGCCAAAATTTTTTTATGCGGGAATTATCCGCGCAAAGATACGGAATATCGACCGGTCGCATTTTTTCTGGATCTTGCACCACTTCAATAGGAACATTGGCGAGATCGATGATCATCTGCAAAAGTTCCCGCATGGAATAGGCTTTTCCAGAGCCCACGTTGTAAACCGGATATTCATTTTCCGATTCTAAAAGCATGCGGTATACGTGGGTCACATCTTCCACATCCGAAAAATCACGGACAGCGGTCAAATTACCGACAAAAATTTTCCCGGGTTTACCGCTCTTTTGAATGTCGGCAACCTGCTTGCAAAAACTGGGCAGGGCAAAGTTCAAAAGTTGACCCACCCCCGTATGATTGAAAGAGCGAGTGCACACGATTTTCATCCCGAACTTTTTCCGGTAAAGCTCCGCAAAGTTTTCTTGCGCAATCTTTGTAATGCCGTAAGGATTGCTCGCTTCTAACGCATCCGTTTCTTTTAAAGGAGACGCCTTGGGAGCATATTCTTCCGCACTGCCGATCAAAAGCGTCTTTGCTTTGGGTGCAAACTTTTGAACCGCATCGAGCAAATGCAACGTGCCCTTCACATTCACATCTACCGTCAGCACGGGATCTTTCCAACTTTGACCGACAGAGCTTACCGCAGCCAGGTTCACCACATAATCAGGAGAGGCGTCTTGAACCGTCTTTTCGACCTGTTCCCGGTCCAGCAAATTAAATTCCGGAAAATTCGCCTGGACAACACAATGACAAGCGCTTTCCAGTTCGCGGACAAGATACCCGCCCACAAATCCCGTAGCTCCGACGACTAGAGTCTTCGGCATCAAATCTTTCCTTCGGCAAGGAGCTTCATGTCACTTTCGACCATGCGCTTCACCAATTCTTCATAAGAAATTTTCGGTTCCCAGCCAAGCACTTTCTTTGCCTTGGAAGCATCACCGATCAAAAGATCCACTTCTGCAGGGCGGAAGAATTTAGGATTCACTTTTACAAGAACGCGGTCCGTTCCTTTAAGCGTTGCATATTCATTTTCGCCTTCGCCGTGGAATTCAAGTTCCATTCCCGCAGCGCGGAATGCAAGCGTTACAAAATCACGCACCGTATGCGTCGTTCCGGAAGCGACAACAAAATCGTCCGCTTTGTCTTGCTGCAGCATGAGCCACATCGCGCGGACGTAATCCGCAGAATGCCCCCAGTCACGGCTAGCATTCAAGTTACCAAGTTCCAAATGGTCCTGCAAACCCGCTTGAATTTTGGCTACCGAAATCGTGATTTTGCGCGTTACGAATTCAGCACCACGGCGTTCCGATTCATGATTAAAAAGAATGCCGGAACAGGCGAACATGCCGTAGCTTTCACGGTAATTTTTAATAATCCAATGACCGTAAAGTTTGGAAACTCCATACGGACTGCGCGGGTAAAAGGGAGTCGTCTCGTTCTGCGGCACGGCCTGAACCTTGCCGAACATTTCACTCGTGCTTGCTTGGTATACGCGGGTTTCGGGCTTCACCAAGCGCACCGCTTCCAAAAGTTTCGTAACGCCGATCGCGTTGATATCCGCAGTGGAAAGCGGAGTTTCCCAAGAGGTCGTTACAAAAGACTGTGCGGCCAGGTTGTAAATTTCATCTGGCTTTGCAATTTCCATGGCGCGGAGAAGGGATGCGGAATCCGTCATATCGCCGAAAATAAATTCGACCTTTCCCTTCAAATGTTCCGCATTGTTAAAGTCGAGTTTGCTTTTACGCCGCACAAGTCCAAAAACTTTGTAACCTTTTTCCAACAGCAGTTCCGCCAAATAGGAACCGTCTTGGCCCGTAATTCCTGTAATCAATGCACTTTTCATAGCCATAAAATATAAACTCCGCCTCGATTAGAACTTGATCGGGTACAGCAAATGGAACTTTACGTCCGGGTAAACCTGAATGGTCGGTGCCGGGAGCTTAAAATAGTTGATCCAGCGAACCAAATTTCTCGCCCAACGTTCATGTGGTTGAAAAATAGCTTCAAAGTCATAATCCA
>JAGDBD010000125.1 GCA_017959225.1 Fibrobacter sp.
CAACGCGACGTTGGCGTTTAGCCGTTTTTACCAGACGATGCAGCTTTCTGACTTGATCGATATCGGCATGGACCTTTTTACTTATGCAGGAAAGCAGTGGGTAAATTATAAAGGTGTGGACAATCACACGTTCACGGTGGGCTACGATTTGGAATATGACCAGTCTGAATTTTATGAACATGCGTTGAGCACAAAACTGGTCGATCACCAGTATCCGTTTCACCATGTGGGATATTTGCAGGACTCTTGGCGCTTTGCCGCCGATTGGACGCTCACTTACGGCATTCGTTTGAATTACCAAAGCCTAGCGGAACATTTTGGTGTGGAACCGCGAGCCTCTTTGGTTTGGCAGATGAACGATCAGCAACGCCTTGAATTTTACGGCGGACGCTATTTGCAGTATATGAATTCCATCATGTTCAGCGATCAGGAATCCTTGAACGAATTCTACTATCCGATCGTCACAACATCGGATGGACGCCATATGAAGCCTGCAAGCTCCTATCTTTTTGCCCTGGAATATTCCCATCGGGATTTTATTTTTGACGGATACAATTTTACCGCAGGCGCTTATTACAAAACTCAAAAAGACTTAAAGACGTTTACGATGGCGCAAGATTCGACTGACGAAACGACCAGTGATGATTTTGTAATGGCGGATTATTTTGGAACGGCCCGGGGTTATTCTTTTGGATATGAACTTTCTCTTCGCAAAGATGAAGGTTCTTGGTTCGGTGGCGTAAACTGGAGTCAGAGTGTTAGCGTGGTTCGTTCGGATGACGGATCGAAGGCTTACTACCCGAGTTGGCATCAGCCTTATGCGCTCAAAATGGATGCCGGTTTGAACTGGCGTGGAAAAGACGGAATGTTTGCTCCCAATGCAAAAACTTATTTCCGCTCTTCGGTCATTCTCAAGTATTCTGCGGGAATGCCGATTACGGATTATGTCGGATATTTTTATGAAGATCAAGTGGATGCAAAGCAGTATAGCGATGCCATTCAAGTGGTTCCGGGCGGTCGAAATGAAGGACGCCAATCGAATTATTTCCGTGTGGATGTAAAAGTCGTGGATTGGGGAAAGGAAAATAAGTGGAATTTCAGCTGGACGATTATCAATTTGACGGATCATGCAAATGAATTCTACAGCTTCTACGATACGCAAGAGAACCCTCCGAAGAAGACGATTATTTATCAGTTCCCTTTTTTACCGGTGATGCTGAACTATGAGTATTATTTCTAAACCGTGTCGTGTCGGACGTCTCCCGTGTCATTGCGAGCGCAGCGAAGCAATCTCTTTCCGCGTCCTCGCAATTTTCCTCTGCGCGTTCCTTTTCTCGTCCTGCAGTGATTTCGACGGTCCCTGGACTTTTTACCCCGAAGATTCCGTCGCTTACAGGGGCATTTACACCCACGGCTACATTGTCGCAGGTCAAAAGCCGCACGTCTGCTTTTCAAAATTATACGCTCTCGAAGAATCTGCATCCGAAAACTTCGCCTTTTATGACAGCGCATCGGTTACCGTTTCCGGAAAATTTGCCAATGGAGATTCTGTAACAACCCTTTCAAGTACGCCGTCAAAACCGAACTGCTTTGTTGCAGAAGAAAATGCTTTAGGCGTTGCCGGAGAACGTTACACGTTGAATGCGGTGTTTAAATGGGACAGTTCGGGTTCCACGGTTCTTACGCGGTATTCGGGAGAAGCGAATATTCCCACGAAGATTTCTGCCGTGACGGTGACGCCTCCTGGTAAAAATGTTTCCAGCGATCAAAAACCTGTCAAAAACACCCATGAATATTTGAAATTTGAATTTCAGGAATTCCCATACGATCTTTATACGTATAGCATCGCCATGGATTATGATTCATCCGTGAAGGGAATGCTCCTCACTCTTTCGTACAACGCAAATAGCGATTCCAGTGGTGAATCCATGAATACGACGGTGTACAACATGCTCAAAGGTTTTCTTGACAAAGATTCCGCCGGTTATTACGGTTGGACTACGCATGAAGCCGGTGAAACAACGCAGCAGATGGGTTTTGAATCCCGCTTGAAAATCGGTGACTTTAACAATCTCGACACAATGTTTATAACGGGAGTCCAACTTCCCATCGGAAAGTCAACTGTCAAAATTTATGCGGTAGACAAAGCTTATGCCGATTACCAAAATTATCTGCTGGAAAGCTTTGAAGATTCCCGCGTGTCTCCGCGGACAAATATCGAAAATGGAAACGGAGTATTTGCGGGAATGCTCCTGGATTCAGTGCGCTTCGATATTCATTCTGAAGATTATATCTCGTACAGTTATGCAAAGGTTTATGGCTGTGATAATCATGAAGATGAAGACGGCAATGCCGATCCTTGGAATACAAAATTCTGCCGTCTTTTCCAAGAAGAATATTGCTCCGATTCTTTAACGGTCGTAAGGCAAATTCCGACATGTTATCCGGTTGCGGTAAAGTTCGCGATGATGCTTGACACCTCTTCGTGGGCTGTATACTTGCCCGATACGATTCCTGCGGAATCCAAGTCCGAAGCTTATGCCGACGGGCTTAAACGGTATTGTGTTTCTTCCAATTTTAAGAGTAATTCCATTGCAGACTGCTCTCAAATCTATGCGGATTGCCAAGTTTCGCTCCACGAAAATTCTTGCAAGGATTACATTTGGAAGTGGTGCTCTGATAGGGATTGGGACCTTACAACTTATCCGCAATGTGGAACTGCGCTTGTGAGTGAATACTACTTGGAAAACTTAAATTCAAATGTGATTCAGAATGTGGTAAAACTCTGGTGTAAAGAAAATGCAGATGATCCGCAGTGCGAAAGGTAAAACGATGTACGTAAAAATGAAAATGTCGATTTGTAAATACGCAGTGTTTGCGATCCTTGTATTCGCTTCGGTGAGCTTTGCCGATGTGGATTCCGATATTCGCGATTTGCAGCTTCAAAAGGAAGCGCTCCAAAGCGAAATCCAAAAGTTGAATGGTCAGATCTCTGCAACGGATTCCATGATCAAGGCAGACGATAAACGCTTCCAAACTTTGCAGGAACGTTTTAAAGCGGATACGGAACGACGCAAAGCGGAAATCGATTCACTGAACGAGAAAATCAGAAATGTCGCTGCACAGCTCCAGACGGAACGTTCCAAACAGGTTCGGGCAAAAAATCGGAGCGAAAATGTGAAAGCAAAACGAAAGGCTCTTTCTGCTGCTCTGGCAACGCTTTGCAAACGGCTGGAATCCCAGATAGAACAAACGCTTCCTTGGGAAAAAGAAACTCGACTTGACCGTGCCAAGGCTCTTTCCCGCGATCTTGAAAGCGGAAACGCTTCTGCAGAAGAAGGCTTCTCCCGTATAAAGGCTTTGATCGCTGAAGAAATCAAGTTCGGTGATGAAGTTGCAATTATCCATTCACCGCTTACACGGAAGAATGGGGAACTTATCAATGCGCAAATTTTGCGTATCGGAAACCAGTGGATGGTTTATGGCGATGACAACGGAACGGTTTATGGCGCGCTTGTCCGCAAAGTTCAAGACGGAAAAATTTCATATGAATGGAACGAAGATTTGAATTTGCAGGAACGCAGTGCGATCAAATTTGCGCTGGATGTAAAACAGGCGAAGAAGCCGCCTCAAATGGTGACGCTTCCTGTCAGCCTTTCCATTGTGGGGAGGAATTAAAATGTTGTTTTTGAAAAGTCATCCCAAACTCTGTCATTGCGATTGCTTCACTGCGTTCGCAATAACACGTTCCACAGTTATTGCGAGGAGCGGAGCGATCCTTTTTGTGATCCTTTTCCTTGCGGCGAATGCATTTGCGTGGCCTTGGTCTTCCGATAAAAAAGTTTCTCCTGCGGAACAAGCCCGCATTCAAGATTCCTTAAAACGGGAAGAAGTAAAAAATTTGCAGCGAGAAGTCGATGCTTTGATGCGCATTCGTTTGCAAAAAGCAGATTCCCTAGAAAAACTGGAAGCAGAGCATTGGAGAAAACGTTATGCAGAATCGGAACTTTCCGAAGAGCATCAGGTAGAAACACGGGAATTGGATGGCCGCTATTCCAAACTTTCCACGGATCTTGGCCGCGTCAATGAAGAAGTCCAGGCGAGCAAGGAACTTTCCACGGATGCAGAAGAAAAGGCCGCTGCCGAAGAAGCCGCTTATGATGCGTTGAATACGCAGATTAAACTTTCTGTTGACAAAGTCCTTGGCGACGTCACCGGGGATTATCCTGTAGGAATGAACGACCGCCTTCTTCGGTTAAAAGAAGCGCAGAATGCGGCAGAAGACAAAGTCCCGAATACGCTTTCTGCGGCAAGAATCTTTGTAGAAGATCAGCTTCTGCGTCACGAGCTGACTTATACGCAGTCCTATGAAAATACGCTTTCGCAGGTCGGCTCCCGCCCCGATGTAAAAGTGAATCGCTTACGGCTCGGAACGGTGTTTTTGGGAGAAGTCGCTGCTGACGATGGTAGTGTTCAGGCGCTGATTCGTTCGGGAGCTTTGCAAGGTAAAGTCTTTGAATGGAATTCAAATTTACCCCAAGAAATGACTCTTCAAATTCAGAAGGCGGTTTCTCTAGCGGGAACATCTGCGGAAGTTTTGATTCCGCTGGATGTTTTGCAGAACAAAGCGGTGAAAAATTCCATTACTGATGTTCAGGAACTTTCTTGGATCGAAGAAGCCCAAGCCTTTTTTAAGAAAGGCGGCATTGTGATGTATCCATTGTTGCTTGTGGCTTTCTTCGCTCTTCTTTTGAGTTTAGAACGTTTTATTGTTCTGTCCTTCCGCGGACGCATTCACAAAACCATGATGAACAAGTTTAACGCTCTTCTCGAAGTTTCGCAATTTGAAGAAGCTGCCGAACTTTGCCTAAAGCAAAATACGAGCCTTTCCATGGTTCTGTTTGCGGTCGTCAACAAGGCCCGTGAAAATCGGGATGCAGCAGAAAAATCTTTGCAAGAAGCGCTTCTGCGGGAACAGCCTAAACTTGACCGTCGCATGGGACTTTTGGCTGCGATGGGAACGATCGCTCCGCTTCTTGGACTTCTCGGAACGGTAACAGGTATCATTACGCTTTTTAACGTGATCACGGAAGTGGGAACTAATGATGCCCGAGTTCTTGCGGGGGGCATTTCGGAAGCTCTCGTGACAACGGAAACGGGTTTGATCATTGCAATCCCGGTGATGATTCTTCACGGCCTTCTCAGTGAAAAAATCGAAAAAGTGACGAGCGAAATGTATGTGCAAAGTACAGCTTTGCTGAACAAACTCTTCCCCAAAGAATAACAGAATTTTCTGCCCATGTACATCTTTATAGAAGCCTTGCAAAGTACATTCCACGCTGGTGGCGTTGTAATGCTCCCGATTATTTTCACGGGTGTCATAGGCTTTTACTATCTGTTTTCAACGTGGATGCGTGTCGGTGGGGATGCTTTCCGAAAGGATGTTTACAAGTCCGTTCAAATGCTTCGCAACGATTTGAATTCTAAAAGAGAAGAACCGATGCGATTTGCAGCAAAGCATCTCGGAATGCGGAGCGGGATTGTTTCGCGGGAATTGCGCAGGGCTTTAAAAGTGGCAATGGAATCGCCTTCGGAATACCGCGATTATATGCAAGTGCGAATGATCCAAACCGTACAATATATGCAGCAAGGAACGCATATTATTTCGGTGATGGCTGCCGCAGCTCCTTTGCTCGGCTTGCTTGGAACAGTGACAGGAATGGTGTCAACGTTTGAAGTGATTACTTTGTACGGAAATCAGAATCCGGTTTTGATGGCAGACGGCATTTCGGAAGCCTTGATTTCTACACAGAGTGGGCTTTTGGTGGCTTTTCCCCTGACGCTTTTAAAGCAGCGGTTGGATGAACGCATTGAATATTTGACTGAGCAACTTGAATTAGGCGCAACGATCATCGAAAACTTTTTATCCTCTGCCATTGCGATTGCTTCACTGCCTTCGCAAAGACAGGTGTAACTAGGATTTTTTATGAACTTTAACCTTCCACAAAAAAAGCAAAAAGACATGGGCATCGACATGGGTCCATTGATGGATATCGTGTTCATTCTGCTCATCTTCTTTGTTGTCACTTCGAGCTTTACCCGCGAAACGGGCGTCGACGTCACCAAGCCTCAGGCACAAAGTGCAAGCCAGCTGGAAAAAGAAAACCTTCTCATCGCCATCACACGGGAAGGAACCATCCACATCAACGAACGTCAGGTGGATCTCGCCAGTTTGCAAGACATTTTGAAGCAGTCTCTTGCGAAAACTCCCGACCGTGA
>JAGDBD010000126.1 GCA_017959225.1 Fibrobacter sp.
ATTTGAACGCACCATGCTTTGCTGTCGGGGATGTGATTTCGAACTGGGTTTATGCGGCGAATTCCTCGGTAATCGATACGGTCATTTGCAACGGTAACGGTTTGATGCAGCACCGCGTCATTCCTTTTGCTGACGAAATCGAAAAGGAATTCCGAGATCGCTTCGGTCGAAAGATGGTCCTGTAATCGATGTGGAATTTTGTCAAGTATAATTTGATCGGAATCGTAAACACGGGCATTACGCTTGTGACCGTTTGGATTCTGTATGAACTTTTGCACTGGAATTTGGAACTTTCAAACTTTTTAGGCTTTGTGGCGGGCGGTGTGAATTCTTACATCATGAATCGCCGTCTGAATTTTAAAAGCAAAAATTCCAAACGGTCAGAAGTTGTGCGGTTTGCAATCGTATTTTTGGCGGCCTATTTGGTGAATTTGTTCGTTTTGGAATCGCTCAAAGATTCCCTTCCGTCGGCGGGGGATTTTTTAAGTGCAGGCTACCTTGCGAACATTCTGGCGAATGCCGCCTATGTGGTTGTGAGCTATGCGCTTTACCGCTATTTTGTGTTTAGAAAAAAGAACTAGAGCGAGAAGATCCGGTTCACGCGAAGCAGGCCTTCCACAAGTCTGTCGATTTCCCACTTCTGTGTGTAAGCTCCGAAGCTTGCACGGATAGTCGCCGGAACGCAAAAACGCTGCATCACGGTCTGTGCACAGTGATGCCCGCTGCGAACAGCGATGCCGTCTTCGTCGAGAAGCGTTGCCGCGTCGTGAGGGTGGGCAGAATCCAGTGTGAAGCTGAGCAAAGATCCGCGGTGCTTGGGGTTTCCCAAAATGTGCAGTCCCGGTATTTCACGAAGCTTTTCTTCCGCATATTTCAAAATTTCTTGTTCGTGCTGGTACATGGCTTCGATACCGACTTGGTTGATCCAGTCGATGGCCGCTCCGAGACCGATGACTTCGGCAATGGGAGGTGTACCTGCTTCAAAACGTTCGGGAGGAAGCGCAAAGGTCGTTTTTTCGAACGTGACCTGGTCGATCATTTCGCCGCCGCCTTCTAACGGGGGCATGCTTTCTAGGATTTCGTATTTGCCGTAAAGGACTCCGATGCCCGTTGGACCGTACATTTTGTGGCCGGAAAAGGCGAGGAAGTCGCAGTCCAGGTCTTGCACGTCGATTTTTTTGTGTGGAGCGCTTTGTGCGGCATCGATTAAAATTTTAATCGACGGATCGATGTGACGGATGGTCTGGATGATTTCCTTGACCGGATTTTCTGTGCCAATCGTGTTGCTGATTTGAGTGAAGGCGACGATTTTTGTTTTTCCCGGAACGACGAGTTCGGGGATTTTTTCAAGGATCAGGTCGCCGTCATCGGCTACGGGAATCACTTTGATTTTTGCACCGCGTTCTTCGGCGATGAGCTGCCACGATACGATGTTTGCGTGATGTTCCAGTGCGCTGATGACGATTTCGTCACCGGGTTTCAGGAACTTTCGGCCATAGCTCCAGGCGGCAAGGTTGATGCTTGCCGTTGTGCCCCTTGTGAAAATGATTTCGCTTTCCCGTTTGGCGTTGATAAATTTGGCGGCTTTTTTCCGAGCGGATTCGTATGCGTCCGTCGTTTGGGCGGCCATCGTGTAGACTCCGCGTTTGATGGAACTGTAATGTTTGCGATAGAAGTTGTCCATCGCATCGATAACGAATTCTGGCTTTTGGGTGGTCGCCGTGCTGTCAAGGAACGCGAAAGGTTTCGGATCCTTGTCGTGGAGGGCGAGAACCGGGAATTGGCTGCGGATTTTTTCTACATCGTAACTCATTGGCCTAGAAAATAAAAAAATAACAAGTAAAACAATAGGGATTTTTTTAATTTTCGCACATGAATTTCCTAGAAGCAAAGATTCTTGCCGATGGCGTTGTCAAGCCCGGCAACGTTTTGAAGGTTGACAGTTTTTTAAATCACCAGATAGACATTCGACTGATGAAAAAAATCGGTGAAGAAATCAAGCACCGGTTTGCGGATGTGGAATTCAACAAGGTGTTGACGATTGAATCCAGCGGCATTGCGATTGCTTCTGCTGTGGCTTATGTGAACGAAATTCCGGTGGTCTTTGCCAAAAAAGGTCAGACGGTGAACAGCACCGATGATAAATATGTGGCAAAGGCTTATTCCTTTACCCATAAAAAGTTCAACGAAATTTTTGTTTCGAAACCTTATTTGAAGTCTACCGATAAAATTTTGATCGTGGACGATTTTTTAGCGAACGGCGAAGCGAGTGCCGCTTTGATTGATCTTGTAAAGCAAGCAGGAGCAGAACTTGTGGGTGTCGGCATTGCCATTGAAAAGGGAATGCAACCGGGCGGGGCAAAGCTCCGTGAGGCAGGCGTTCGCCTGGAATCCGTTGCCATTGTGGACAGCATGGATGCGGAAAGCGGTTTTATCCAGTTCCGAGAACAGTAAAGATTGAGTGAAAAAATGAGCGAAAAAAATTCACAAAGTCTGTATACATTAGATGGTCGAGTTCCGCTGTTCAAAGCGTTGCCGTTTGGATTGCACCACGGTTTGGCCATGTTCGTGAGCAACATTACACCGATCATTATTCTTGCGAACGTCGTGGGAATCGAAAAGGGTTTGACCGCGTCCTTGATCCAGAACTGCATGATCATAGCGAGCATTGGAACGTTAATCCAGCTATATCCGATTTGGAAAATCGGATCTCGGTTGCCTATCGTGATGGGGCTAAGCTTTACGTTCCTTTCGGTGGCGATTTCCATTGGAACGACCCAGGGCATGGGAACTTTGATGGGTGCTGTCATTGTGGGCGGTATCGTGGAGGGTCTCCTTGGGCTTTGTGCAAAGTATTGGTTAAAGCTTATTCCCCACGTGGTTGCGGCTACGGTGGTGACTTCGATCGGTTTTTCGCTGCTTCCGATCGGTGCAAACTCCTTTGCCGGCGGACAAGGTGCACCTAACTTTGGTTCTGCTGAAAACTGGATTGTGGGAAGCGTTACCCTTTTGGTTTGCCTTTTAACGCAGGTTTTTGCCAAGGGATTTTTGCGTTCGCTTTCGGTGCTTGTGGGATTGATCGTCGGTTATATTCTTGCGTTGTGCCTTGGCATGGTCGATTTTACGGGCGTCATGGGAGGATCTTTGATTTCGCTTCCGAAGTTCCTTCCGTTTACTCCGGAATTCCATTGGGGACCGATTCTTTCGGTGGTGGCGATTTACCTTGTATCGGCAACGGAAACGGTGGGCGATACAAGCGCTTTGGTGAACGGTGCATTGAAACGTCAAATTCACAAAAGCGAAATGGGTGGAGCGATCAGTTGTGATGGTTTTGTGAGTGCAATCTCTGGCCTTTTCGGCTGTACACCGATTACGTCTTTTAGCCAGAACGTGGGACTCGCTTCGCTTTCGGGCGTGGTGAACCGCTTTGCGATTGGAACGAGTGCCGCGGTGCTGCTTCTCGGGGGAATTTTCCCGCCCTTTGGACGTTTGCTTTCGACGATTCCGCAAGCGGTTCTCGGCGGCTGCACCATTATGATGTTTGGATCCATTCTTTTTGCAGGCTTCGGTATGATGGCCAAAAGCGGATTTTCGCAGCGGAACATGATTATTACAAGCCTTTCGCTTAGCGTTGGACTCGGGTTTACGTCGGCATCCAAAATGTTTGCCATTTTCCCGCAGATCGTTCAGACGATTTTTGCTGAAAACTGTGTCGCAGTCGTGTTCTTGATCGCAGTGCTGTTGAATTTGGTTCTACCGAAAGATAAGGCTTGATGTTTTGACGGCCCTGCTTTTTGTGCGGGGCCTTTTTCTATATTCTTTTGTATGAAAAAAATCTTTTTGTTTACGGTTCTGATGACGGTGGGCGTGGCTTTGGCCGCAGCTCCGAAAGTTTCTAAAGCATGTTCCAAGGCGAACGGGGAACAGGCTTGCTCCGAATCTTTGATTGCCCTTGCGGAACAGGGAAAATCCGGCGATACCGCTGCGATCGAACTTTACGGACAAACCCTTTCTGCAATTCGCAAAAACAAAAAATTCATGAAGCCGGTAATGGTCAAGGTAGACACCTTGATGTGGGAATCGTGCAAAAAGAAAGAAAAACAGCTTTGCTTGGACGCTTGCATTGCCCGTTCTGATTCTTCCTTTGCCCGTGAAGACGCTCCGGATTCCGCAGCCTGTGCCGCTAATCCGCAAAAGCTCATGGCAAAAAAGATGAACGTTTCGACGCCTTCCCCGATGCAGCTTTTGATGGATTCGTTATCGGTTGACGCTTTTTGGGCTTCGCCTTTTGCCGTAGCGAGTAACTGGCGTTTCGCAGTGGGCGATTCTGTGATTCCGTCTCTGGATTCGGCTGTCACATTCCTTACGGGGAACGATCCTGCGGACTTTATTTACGCAAGAAGAAAGTTCCACCTTTGCGACGCCTATGGAGATTCTTTGAACGCCAAATTGGATTCTCTGGAAGCGCCTGTTCGCTGCCCGGTCATCGGCCGCATCACGGATCCGCGAGACAACAAAACGTACCGCGTGGAACGCTTTGGCGAAAAAATCTGGATGATTGACAACATTGATTTTGATATTCAAGATTCTTCCGCTTGTTACGACGGAGACTCTTTGAACTGCGAAAAATATGGTCGCCTTTACACGTTCGGAGCGGCGAGTCTCGCTTGCCCGGAAGGTTTCCATGCGGCGACCGATGAAGAATTTGACGCCCTTTCCGCCGTGGACGTGGCGGACTTTTCTGTGACAGTACAATTCGGCGGTTACTTTAACCAGAACGGAATCTGCGCTCTGGCCGGCGAAGGAACTTATTTTTGGACGACGACCGAAGAAGACGCTTCCCGCGGATTTGTACGCAATCTGTTTTCGGATGCGACCAATCTGGATAAGGCTTCCGTTGACAAACGCTTTGGACTTTCTGTCCGCTGCATTCAGGAATAATCTTGGATGAAAACCTTTGAACCGAGCTGCGATCTTGCGACGTGGAAAGCGCGTTTTGCGCTGACCGAAAAAATTCGCGAATTTTTTAAAACGCGCCATGTGCAGGAAGTGGAAACGCCTGTGCTTTCCCGTGCAAGCGGGACCGATGCCCATTTGGACTATTTTGAAACCGTCGGAAAACCGACCCGCTATTTGATGACGAGTCCGGAATTCCATTTGAAGCGTTTGCTTGCCGCAGGCTTTGGGGATATTTTTGAAATCGCTCACGCTTTCCGGCTAGACGAAGTGGGCCGCAAACACAATTCCGAATTCCAGCTGGTGGAATGGTACCGTGTTGGAATGCATTATGAAGAATTGATGAAGGAAGTGGAAGATCTCGTTTCCGTGATCCTCGGAAAAAAGATCCAGGCGGAACGTTTGACTTTTCGCGAAGCGTATCTGCGGTATGCAAAAGTAGATCCTTTTTCGTCAACGGCCACGGACTTCCGCAGAGCTTTAAAAGAAAACGATGTTCCGGATGTGGAAGGCTCGGACTCTTTTTCGACCGAAGACTGGTGGGATTATTTGATGGTGACGGTTGTTGAACCGCATTTGGGAAAAGAAATTCCTCAGTTTTTGATGGATTATCCGGAAAGCTGTGCCGCGCTTGCCCAGACTTATGAAAATTCAAACGGAGACGTTGTCGCAAAACGTTTTGAACTCTATATCGAAAATATGGAGCTCTGCAACGGTTATGAAGAACTGACGGACCCTGTGGAACAGAGACGCCGTTTCGAAACGGATATCGCTTGGCGCAAGGCGAATTGCAGGCCTGGTCCCGCAATGGATGAAAAGTTCCTTGCCGCCCTTGAACATGGGATGCCTGCGGCGTCGGGAGTCGCCATGGGACTCGATCGCCTTTATATGCTCGCTCTCGGAAAAAAGAATATCGAAGACGTTATCCTGTTTATGGACGACAATTCGTAATATCCAAAGCGTTTTCGATTTTTGACAGGAGGTCCTTTTCATTTAAAGGACCGATTTGCCGTAGCAAAATATTCCCTGTGCTGTCCACTAAAAAATGGGTCGGGATGGACCGCGGGTGGCCGAATTTTTTCATCAGGGCGAAATCCCAGTAGACGACTTTGTACGGAATTTCCTTGGCTTTTACAAAGGCTTCCATCGTTTTTTCGTTATCGTCTTCGTTTACACCGATCATGTGGAGGCCGCAGGGGGAATATTCCGCATGGATTTTTTTTAACAGGGGAAGCTCTGTGATGCAGTAGGTGCACCAGGAGGTGTGAAAAATGAAAAGCGTAACTCCCGGGTAGCCTTCGACTTTTTCGGGAATCCGGTCGTAAGAGGCGTCGCTGCAGCTAGATAAGGTGACGGCGAAAATAAGCCACGCGCAAAAGATGAGCGGATTGAGGATTTTCATCGGGTGGGAATGTAGCAAATCGAAGAGGCATCGGGTTCGCCAGTTTTTCGGTGAGGGGGAAATCTGTTGTAAAACGTTGTAAAAATCGATACAAAAAGTTTCATAAATATCTTGCAAAATCGTTACATTTTTTTATGTTAGGTGTACAGTTTTTTGTAAGGGGTTTACACTTATGAATTTGAAAAAGATTACGCTTTTGCTTTCCTCTGCAGCGCTTCTCGGTGCCTGCAGCCAGACCGTTACCAACGTCAATGACGAAGCTAAGACCAAGGGTAACGTCACTTTGCAGGTTGTGGACGCAAGTACACAAGCTGCCATTTCTTCTGCCAAGGTTTATTCCTTAAGCGAAAACAAGACGATTTCTTCCGATTCCTTGGGCGTTGCCCTTTGGAAGAACAAGGTAATCGGAGATTACGCCTATGTGGTTTCCGCTGATGATTATGCGTCCCGTCGCGTGGTGGTTTCTGTTGCAGAACAGGGCCAGGGCGATGTTTCCCGTGTTCCGGATGTTTACACGACCGTTCAGATGTTCAAGAAGGGTGTCAAGGCAAGCGGTGCCGTTTTCTATATCGATGAAGAATCGGGATCGAAGAAGGTCGCTGCCGGCGTGGTTGTTTATGCAAATCTCGGATCTGCATTTGTTCCGTCGGAATACACGACGAAAACCGACAAGAACGGCGTTTATACCTTTGAAGATCTTCCGGAAAACGTGGAAGTGGAAATCACTTTTGCCCAGACTTCCTTTAACAAGCTCCAGTACGGTACGAGTGCCTACAGATCGGTGGGCAGTCTCCGCGTTGGCGAAGAAGTCAATTTGAGCGCAGTAGTGCTTGAACAGGTCGCTGGCGAAGTGTTCCTCGTTTCCGACAACACGGCATCTATCGATACGACCACCACGGTGAAGCTCACCTTCTCGGAATCTCTCGTAAAGGATTCTGTTGCAGATAATTGGACAGTGACGAAGGGCTCTACTTCTTCTAGTTACAAGGTTTTGACGACGGTCGCTCTCGACAGCACAAAGAAGACGATCACTATTAAGCCGTACTCCGGCAAGTGGGAAAAGGGTTACACCTATTACATCAAGGGTACTGCCTATTCTACCGAAGGCGCTTCCTATACGGTGGATTACAAGGCTTTCAAAGTCGGTGGCACTGCTTCCGAAATCCCGAGCCAGGTGAAGAACTTGAAGGTTGAAGAATACGATGGTTCTTATTACGATATTACCATTAGCTGGGACGCTCCGGAAGAAGAAATCTACGGATACCATCTCTATTACAAAACAGACAAGATGACGGATTATTCGTTGTACGCATCCATCAGTGATTCTTATTCGTACAAGAGCTATGATCTTACAGATTTCGGCTACGATTATACGTCGATTTCCTTCATTCTTCTTCCGTACAACAATGACGGTGTAGAAGCAGAACTGGCCAAGGCCAAGGCTGTGACGTATAAAGTCCCAGAAGATGACGACGATTTGATCTAATAAGTTTCGACGGATATTCCTACTTGAAAAGGCGGGCTGCGTTTTTGCGGTCCGCTTTTTTGTTTAAATACCCGAAAGGGCAAATACACGCTGCAAAATTTAATGTTATATTCAGAATATGTATAATATTCAAGATCTTCTCGCAGAAATGGTGAAGCGTGGCGCTTCTGACTTGCACATCACCGCAGGAATTCCTCCGATGCTTCGCTTGGCCGGTAAGCTGACTCCCATGGGCACTGAAAAGCTCAAACCGGATGAAACCATGCGCATGTCGTACAGTTTGATGAATGAACTCCAAAAGAAGGCTTTCGAACAGAACAAAGAATGCGACTTCTCTTTTGGTATTGCGAATTTGGCGCGTTTCCGTGCGAACGCTTATTTGCAGCGTGGTTGTGTTGCTCTCGCTTTGCGTATTATTCCTCTTGAAATCAAAACGTTTAAAGATCTGGATCTTCCGCCGATCGTTGCGGAATTTACCACGCGTCCTTCGGGACTTGTGCTGGTTACCGGTTCTACAGGTTCGGGTAAATCGACAACCCTCGCCGCCATGATCGATAAAATCAATAAGGAACGCCACGAACACATTCTGACGATCGAAGACCCGATCGAATTTTTGCACAAGCATCAGAATTGCATGGTGAACCAGCGCGAAGTCGGTAACGATACCAAGAGTTTTGCCCAGGCTCTGAAGATGACTCTCCGTCAGGATCCGGACATTGTGCTCATCGGCGAAATGCGCGATCTTGAAACGATCCGAGCTGCTTTGACCATTGCAGAAACGGGTCACTTGACCCTTGCAACGCTTCATACGAACTCTGCCGTGCAGACGATCAACCGTATCGTTGACGCATTCCCGCAAGGTGAACAGCAGACGGTGCGTACGCAGCTTTCTTTTGTGCTCCAAGGCGTTGTTTGCCAGATGCTCCTTCCGAAGATCGGCGGTGGTCGAGTCATGTGTTACGAAGTGATGAACGTGACCCCTGCAATCCGCGCTTTGATCCGTGATAACAAGTCGCACCAGATCGGTTCTATGATCGAAATCGGTCAGAAGTTCGGTATGAATACAATGAACATGCGACTTGCGGAACTGGTGCGTCAGGGTAAGCTTGAACACTTTGAAGCTGTCGCCAAGTCTCCGGATCCGACCCAGCTTGAAAAAGACCTTGAACAAATGGGAGTTTAATCCATGCCGGTTTTCCTTTACAAGGCGCAAAATACTCAAGGAAACCAGTTTAGTGGGGAAATTGAGGCGAAAAGTAAAGATGAAGCAGAATCCCTGCTCCGTCGTAAACATTTGGTGGTTGAAAGCTTAAAGCGCAAACCCATCGAAATCAAGATCAACATCGGTTCGGGCATTAAGTCCAAGGATGTTTCGCGTTTTACGCGTATGTTCAGCTCCATGACTTCAGCAGGCCTTCCGATGCTCCAATGCTTGACCATTTTGGAAGAGCAGATGGAAAATCCGGCCATGCGCGAAGTGGTGCACAAGCTCACCATGTCGATCAGCGGCGGTTCAAGTCTTGCCGATGCGCTTGCGCAGCACCCGAAGGTGTTCGATAAGCTTTATTGCAACATGGTCGCTGCCGGTGAAGCGGGCGGTATCTTGGATGGGATTTTGGCGCGTCTTGCTGACTACCAGGAATCCAACGAGCGGTTGGTGCGCAAAGTGAAAAAAGCGATGACTTACCCGATCATGGTGGCTGTTGTGGCTGTCGTCGTGGTGATTTTGATGCTTTCCTTTGTGGTGCCGACCTTTGCCGCTTCGTTTACGGAACTGGGTGGTGAACTTCCTTGGCCTACGCAGTTCGTGATGGACCTTTCGGATGTGATTCGCGATTATGCTGCTTTCTGGATTTTGGGCGTGGTGTCGATTATTGTCGCGTTCAAGGTGACGATGAAAGTGCCAAAGCTGCACTTTGCTTTTGATAAATTCGTGCTGCGTGTGCCGAAGGTGGGCGATTTGCAGATCAAGAGTGCCGTGGCGCGCTTTAGCCGTACTTTGGGTACGCTTTTGAATGCAGGTGTTTCGGTGACGGAAGCTTTGCAGGTGACGGCTAAAACTTCGGGAAATTCCGTGGTGGAAGCTGCCATTTTAAAAATCGCAGTGGGTCTTGCCGGCGGTAAAAGCATTGTGGATCCGATGAAAGAAGTGAAAATTTTCCCGGCGATGGTCATTCAGATGGTTGGCGTCGGTGAAAAGACGGGTCAGCTGGGTGCGATGCTTTTGAAAGTCGCAGACTTTTACGACGAAGAAGTGGATGCGGCGATTGACGCTTTGACATCGATGATGGAACCTTTGATCATGGTGGTGCTTGGCGGTGCAGTCGGTTTCCTCATGATTGCTATGTACATGCCGATGTTCAGTATGTCGGATGCGATTAAGGGGTAGCGAAACCGCTGATTAATCGATTATAGTCGCTGATTAATCACTTTATAAAAATTCAAAATGGTGATTCCTGCTTGGAATCGCCATTTTTATTTTGGCACGCATTTTGCCCTTATAAAAGTGTCTCAAAGTCGAGGCAATAAAACAAGGAGGGCTTCATGCCAAAGATGAAAACAGCAACGGTAGAAATGAAACAGGGAGGGTTGGACAAATCCGCAAAAGCTTCGGAATTTGACTGCTTGGTCGTAACCAATGTACGCGTGTATCCGTTCAGGGAAGGCTTGAACATGGGGCATATCAAAGCACTTGCCCGCGTAGTTCTGAACGACCAGATTGAATTGACGCAGCTCCGTGTCATGGACGGCGAAAATGGACTTTTTGTCGGATATCCCAATGACCCGTTTTACAAAGGCGAAGAATATCGCAGCATCTTCTTCCCGATTACGCGCGAATGCCGTGAACATATCGAAAATTGTGTCCTTGAAAAGTATCAGCAAGTAACGGCGGCTTAAGAGGTTTCGACGTGTTCCAAAGGATTCGCACAAGTTGTTTGCTCGGAATCAAGGCGATTCCCGTTTACGTGGAAGTGGATTCGTCGGCAGGGCTCCCCGGTTTTACGCTGGTGGGCCTACCGGATAATGCTGTGCGTGAATCCAGGGAACGCGTCGTTTCCAGTATTCGAAGTTCTGGCTATGCGGCTTCGGGAAGCCGCATGACCGTGAACCTTTCCCCTGCAGATTTGAGAAAGGAGGGGACTTCTTTAGATCTTCCCCTTGCAATCGGAATGCTCATTGCAAGCGAAGAAATTCAAGCGGAAAATCCAGAGAAGTTCGTTTTTTTGGGAGAGCTTTCGCTAGACGGAAAAGTGAAAGCGGTGCACGGAGTTCTTTCTGTGGCGATGACCCTTTCAAAAAAAGATGACGTGTTGGTGGTGCCGAGGGAAAATGTTGCGGAAGCAAGTCTTGTAGAGGGACTTTCTGTGGTTGGTGTTTCCACCCTTGCGGAATGCATCGATGCGATTGCACCGGGATCTGGAATCCGCCCGGTGCGAGCAACGGGCATTTCTCATAGGGTTTTAGCAACGGATCCCTCGGCACCGGATTTTGCGTCTGTCGTTGGAATGGAAGGTGTAAAAAGGGCTTTGGAAATTGCAGCGGCGGGCGGTCATAATTTTTTACTGGTCGGTTCCCCGGGCTCTGGAAAAACTTTTTCCGCCCGCTGCCTTCCGGGCATTTTGCCTCCGATGTCCGATGAAGAAATTTTGGAATGCACGCGGATATATTCTTCACTACATGTTTTGGGAGAAGATAAAACGGAATCGTTTTGGGCAAAACGCCCGTTTCGCTCGCCGCACCATTCGTCATCGATGGTTTCATTAGTGGGCGGCGGACAGCATTTAAGGCCTGGGGAAGCGAGTCTCGCTCACAACGGGGTCCTTTTTTTAGATGAACTTCCGGAATTTAACCGCAACGTTTTAGAAGCGCTTAGGGAACCGATGGAAGAAGGCTTGATTCGGATCAGCCGCGCCTGCGGCACCGTGACGTGGCCAGCCCGCTTTATGATGGGCGCAGCGATGAACCCCTGCCCTTGCGGTTATTCGATGGATCCCAAAAGGGAATGTTCCTGTTTACCGGATTCCGTTCGGCGATACCGGCAACGCCTTTCGGGACCGCTCCTTGACCGGATCGATATTCAAATGGCGGTTCCTTCGACGGATCCACAAAGTTTAATGCAGAAGCCTGCGGGGGAATCTTCCAAAGAAATCCGGGAACGGGTCGTTGCGGCAAGAACTTTGCAGCGGACTCGCTTTAAGCATTCCCACTGCCGAACGAATTCTGAAATGACAAGCGATGAAACCAAGGCGTTTTGTGAAATGGATGTTTCCACGGAACGCTTTGCTGTAACCGTTGCAGACAAAATGCAGCTGAGCGCTAGAGGCTATTATCGCATGCTCAAAGTGGCGCGAACCATCGCTGATTTACGAGCTTCCAAAGACGATGCAAAAAAGGCTCCCGTCGAATGTTCTGACATCGCGGAAGCGCTTAGGTATAGAGCCTTTTCAGGCTTGAATGGTTAAGGACGTTCCAACTTGATTTCTGCAACGGAGCCTTTGGCTCCCGGAATCGCTTCCGTTTTTTGGATGCGGACCCAGGCCGCAGAAATCTTCGGGGATTTTTCTAAAATTTTTTCTGCAGAACGATAGACAAGAGTTTCTACCAATTGAAACTTTGAATCCTGAATGAACTGCACCAGCTCATTTGAAAGATCCGCATAGTCAACGGTATCGCTTAAATCGTCGGATTTTGCAATAGGTTCGAAATCTAGCCACAGGGAAAAGCTGAGCGTAACCGGTTGCGGTGTGACGCGCTCAAAAGAAAGGGCTCCGAGAATCGTCTCAAAGCCCAAATCTTGAACTGTAATTTTACCGGTCTTCATTACCAAGTGAAGAGAACGATGGCGCCTGCGATCGAAGCTGCTGCAACACCGAACCAAATGTTACGAGCCATCGAATAGGAATCCATCGTGTCCTTGTTCTTCTTGTTGCGAGCTTCGAGCTGATAGATTGCCGAAGTGTTGTCCTGCTTTTCGTACCAGAGGAGAGCTTCGTAACAAGAATTTTTGCCACCGCAAGCGCTTTCGATATTTGCCTTGTGAGAATCGATCACGTCGTTGACACCGTCATAGGCGGACTTCGCGTCGCTGTACTGCATCTGGTCGTAGATACCGACACCGATACCGGCAGCAGCGATACCGACAAGACCCCAAGCGCTCCACTTGCGGACTTCGTCAGCAATGCCGAAACGGTCCGTCACATCGCTTGCAGCGGCACTTGTTGCGTAGTCTTCATCGTTAGCACGGCTTGCGGTTGCACCCACGTCGCCACGCACGTCATAGTTGTAATCGTCTTCTTCTTCGCAATCCGGATCGTTGTCGTCGCAGTATTCGTCATCGCTGGATGTCGAAGAGGAGCTTTCTTCTACAGGAGCGGCTGCTGCGTAAGAGTCTTCTTCGTAACTAGAAGAAGATTCTGCACCGGCAGAAATGAGAGCGATCGTTCTGACTCCGCGGTGGACGTACATTTCGGAAACGCCTTCCGCGAAAACGGACTTGCCGTCGAAGTAGACCTTTTCAATATCGCTGTTTGCATCGGCATCTTCGCTTGCATAAGCCTTCGCCTTGACAATGAAACCATAAGCGATGCCGTCCGGAAGGGTGAATTCGGCGAGATTTGCCTTGTCGGAGCCTTCACGGCCTTCGTAAAGCTGGTAAGTGGTCGGAGCATCACCGAACGGATCTTCAAACTTTTGGCGTACGTAGAAGCGGCCGTCTTGGACATTTTCAACCGAACCCGTTGCGGAAACTTTCAGGGAGCCGCCAAATTCGGCGTCGATGTACTGGTCTGGGGTACCGACTTCTTCGCCGGAAAATTGATCAATGGTATAGCTATCGGCAGCAAAAGCTGTAGCTGCAAACATGCCGATAATAGCGAATAACGTAGACTTCATTCGTTTACTCCAATAAATAGTCTGCCTCAAATATATATAATCCTTTTTTTGAGAGGTGAGTTCCCAAAATTTTTCTAGCTTACATATCGGTAAAAAGTGATGAAAAATAAAGAAAATACGCATTGCGTCGTTCTCGGCGCAAGTCATAAGACGTGTCCGGTAGCTTTGCGCGATCGGCTTGGTTTTTCCGGAAATCTGTTAGATAAAGGCCTTGCTAGCCTTCGAAATTTGCCCGGACTTTCGGAAGTGGTCATTCTTTCGACGTGCAACCGGACAGAAATCTACGCGGCGACGCTTTATCCGGATGCTTTACGCAATACCCTAATCAACTGGTGGGCGGAATTTGCCCATATGGATGCAGCGGAACTCGTTCCCCATTGCTTCTATTTGACTCATACCGAAGCGATTTCTCACCTTTATACGGTGGTTTCTTCTCTTGATAGCCTCGTTTTGGGAGAAACCCAGATTATGGGGCAGGTCAAGGAAGCGTTTCAACTTTCGCAGAAAGCGGGTACAGTCGGGTTCTTTTTAAGCCATCTGTTCCAGTCGGCGCTGACTCTTGGAAAAAAGGTCCGCGAAGATACGGCGATCGGGGAAGGGACCGTTTCGATTCCTTTTGCGGCGGTTCAGCTCGCTTTGCGGGAGTTCAATGAACTTTCGCCACTGTGCGTGGGAATCCTTGGCCTTGGGGACATGGGAAACATCGCATCGGTAGAACTTTCTGCGGAGCGTGTAACCAAATTCCGCTTTTTCAACAGGACTCTTGCCAAGGCTCAAAACTTTGCAGCCAGGTTCGGTGGCGAAGCCTATGACCTTTACGCGATGCCCTCTTGCTTAAAAGATGTGGACTTGTTGATTGCCGCGGCTTCGTCCCCAGAATATCTGGTGACCGAAGAAATGGTGCGGAATGTAAAGCGTTCAAAAAAGACGGTGTATATCGATATCGGTGCACCGCGAAACATTGACCCGGCGGTGGCTGATTTGCCGAATGTTTCTCTGTTTAGCATTGACGATTTAAGCCGTGTCGTGGAAGACAACCGAAACAAGAGACGTCATTCTGCGGAACGTGCCCGTGAAATTATCGGCGATGCCGTGGACGAATTCGCGGAATGGTATGCGACTCTTGGCGTGATCCCTTTAATGCTTTCGCTGCGCAAGCATCACGAAACGATCGGTCAGGAATTGCTAGAAAAGTGGGAACATCGCGTAAGCCCGGAAGAGTTTGAACGCCTTCGCCGTTATAATGACGAATTGATCGCGAAGCTTTTGCACAAACCTTCGTCGGAACTCAAACGCCTTGGTGCTGCAGGAATGGGGCTTGAAAGTCAACTGATTCTTGAAAAACTTTTTGACCTGAAAAACGAAGAATAGAGGAACCATGAAAACGATTCGGATCGGAACGCGTGGAAGTGCATTAGCCCTTGCGCAAGCCCATTTGACTCAGGGATTGATTCAAAAGTTTTTTCCGGATTTGACCGCAGAAATTTGCGTTATCAAAACCAGCGGCGACAAAGATCATGTCCGTTCACTGGTGTCGTTTGGCGGTCAAGGCGTTTTTGTCAAAGAAATCGAAGAAGCCCTGTTAGAAAAAAAGATCGATATTGCAGTCCATTCTTTGAAAGACGTTCCGGATTCGATGGACGAAAGGCTTGAACTTTCCGGATTTTTGAAGCGTGAAAATCCTCATGACGTTTTGGTTTCGGGTGGGAAAAAATTTGCCGATTTGAAGCCCGGTGCAACGATTGGAACGGGATCTCCGCGTCGCGTTTTGCAGCTCAAAGCGATTCGCTCGGATGTGCGCTGCGTGAATTTGCGCGGGAACTTGCCGTCGCGTATTGAAAAAGTTAAAACGGGGGAATTCGACGGAATTCTTTTGGGAGCAGCCGGTCTCAACCGTTTGGGGTTGCCTTCTGAAATTTCGGAAGTCTTTTCGGTGGAACAGGTGACGCCGGCGATTGGACAGGGCATTATTGCACTTCAAAGTTTAAAGGAAAATGCCCTGGCCAAAGAAATCGCGCAGGCGATTTCTCACCGTGAAACGGTGATCGCCGCTCGGGTGGAACGTCACTGGATGAACCTGCTCGGCGGTGGATGTCGCGTTCCGATGGGGGCGATCCTTTCTCCGGAAGAAAATGCTTTTCTTTTTACTGCGTTCCTTGCTGATCCGCAAAATGGAAATTCCTTGCGGATGACAAAACGTTTTAATGCCGCGGAACTTTCGGAAGATGCGCATACTTGCGAAGCCTTGGACGCTTTTGCTAGAACCTTTGCCGAAGCCTGCCATCTGCAGCACATCATGCTCCCATCAGAAGCTCCGGGAACAGACGCTATCGCGTCTTTTTGGAATGTAGAACACTGATGCTTGTCATCGATACAAAAATGACTCCGCCCACTGGGGAAATGCTTGCAAAAGAAGCGCAGGTGGGAAATGAAGTTTGGCATGTTCCCGCTTTGCAGTACCGTCCGACGGGAATTTCCATCGATCTTTCTGGATTTGACGCAGCGTTTTTAGGAAGTCCCCGGGCGGTGAATCTTGCGAAAGATGTGTTGAAAAATTTTACCGGAGTTGTTTTCACCGCAGGAAATAGAACTGCACAGACCCTTTTGCAAAACGGAATTCCGGTTGCCGCTGCCGGTTCCGAAAATGGCGCTGGCAAAGATTTTCCACACTTTTTAAAAATTCGAAAAGTGCAAAAAGTCGCTTGGATTTCGGCCGCGCAAACGGCTGCGGATTTGGAACAGGTTGCAAAAGAAAATTCTATTGAAATTCAGCATTTTGCTGTGTATGAAACTTCGGCAGCTCCAGTTGATGAAGAAAAATTTCGCACGCTAGAACATCCTGTGGCTTGGAATTTTTACTCGGGGAAGGCTGTGCTTGCGTTAAAACGCTTTATCCGAAAAGAAGATTTGGTTCATTTGTACGGAGCGACTGCGGAAGCCGCTTTTAAAAACGTAGAACCTTCCCTACAATCTGCTTTTGTGTAACGTAACCGAGACTGCGAGAATCTTCGCAGCGGTTTCCCTTTTGACAGATGACGTAATAAGTGTCTTGGGGGGAACGAAAATATTCGACTTCGGAAGAATCTTCCGTGCGGTAAAGTTTGCGTTCAAAATGCACGTGCTTTGCGCCCGGATCCTCACGGTCGATTTGCAGACCGATGAGAAAATATTCTTGCCAGTGCAAACCGTTGATTTCGCGAATGCTGACTGGGCGTCCAAAAATATGGGTGCTGCCGACCCGCGAAATGGGGAGCGTATCGCTACCGCGGAAAAGTTTTGCTTGCGTATAGAAATTGCGGAATCCGAATTCCCGACGGATCAGTTCCGATGTGTAATCGAACGAAAGATCGTTTAATTCATTGAAAGAAATAGAATCGTCTTTCCGCGGAACGTAAAAGGAACGGGGCGCAAGAATTTCGAATTCATCTTCCCACAGGTGAACTTTATCTTTTGCGAGAAGTTTCCCGCTAGGTGAAATGTGCAGGGAATCTCCCGGAAGTCCGAATACGGATCGTAGAGCCTTGGAATGATCCGGGAAAGAAATCAGAACGATATCGTCCCTGCTTAATTTGTCTGTACACATGGGGAGCTTGCAGACCCAGACGATCTTCCCTGCAGGGAGCAACGGCTCCATGGAATTTTCGATGACTCTGTAAGGTTCAATCGCATAGAATCTAGCCGAAAGGCTTGCCACGAAAATCGCAGCGAGGATCGTTCCCAAAAAAACGCTCCAGCTGCGGGACGTGGAATGTAAAAGTCTACGGCTAGTCGATTGAATGGACATGCTTAGTCTTCAGAGCCCTTGCCTGCATCGGAAAGGGAAAGAACGGCAAGGAACGCTTTCTGAGGAACTTCGACAGTGCCGATGCTCTTCATGCGCTTTTTACCTTCTTTCTGCTTTTCGAGAAGTTTGCGTTTACGGGTAATGTCGCCACCGTAGCACTTGGCAAGAACGTCTTTGCGAACTGCTTTGACCGTGCTGCGGCTGATGATCTTTCCACCGATGGCGCCTTGGATTGCAACGTCAAACTGCTGTCGAGGAATCAAATCTTTTAAACGGGTGCAGATGGCGTTTGCATAGGTCGAAGATTTGTCTCGGTGAATGATCACGGAGAATGCGTCCACCGGGTCGCCGTTCAGCAAAATGTCCAGCTTGACCAGGTTGTTTGCACGGTAACCGTTCGGTGCGTAGTCGAGTCCACCGTATCCGCGGCTAATGGACTTGAGCTTGTCGTAAAAATCAAACATGATTTCGGCGAGAGGAAGATCGTATTTGAGAATGACTTTCGTTTCGTCGATGTATTCCATGTTTTCGAATTCGCCGCGTTTTTCTTCGCAAAGCTTCATGAGTCCACCGACATATTCCTTCGGCGTAAAAATTTGCGCTTTGACGTAAGGCTCTTCGATGCGTTCGTATCGCGATGCGTCTGGAAGTTTGGACGGGCTCGAAACGTGAATCATTTCACCGCCAGTCAAGTAAACGTGGTATTCCACGTTTGGAACGGTGGTGATAATGTTTACGTTGAATTCGCGGTCCAGACGTTCCTGCACAATTTCCATGTGCAGAAGACCGAGGAAGCCGGTACGGAATCCGAATCCGAGAGCGTCGGAAGTTTCGGGCTCCCATTGCAAAGCGGAATCGTTTAACTTGAGCTTTTCGAGGGCTTCGCGCAAATTCTTGTAATCTTCCGGATCGATCGGGTAAATGCCCGAATAGATCATTGGCTGAATGTCTTTGTAACCCGGAAGCGGTTTCTCGGCTGGATTTGCAAAATCGGTAATCGTATCGCCGATTTTAACGTCGCTGATGGTTTTCACGTTGGCGAGTACATAGCCAACCATGCCGGCGGTGAGTTCCTTACGCGGGTTGCGCTTCATGGTAAACGTGCCGACTTCGGTTACGGTGTATGTTGCACCGCTTGCCATCAACTGGATTTCCATGCCCGGACGGAGAGTTCCGTTCATAATGCGGATGTCGTTGATCACGCCGCGGTAAGTGTCATACATCGAATCGAAGATGAGCGCTTGGAGCTTTGCATTGGCATCGCCCTTGGGTGCGGGAATTTCATCGACGATGCGGTCAAGAACTTCGGGAATGTTGATACCGGTCTTTGCCGAAATGCGGGGAATCTTTTCGGGGTCATATCCGAGAAGATCGCCGACGAGCTCTGCCACGTGGTCCGGGTTTGCGCTTGGCAAATCGACCTTGTTCAAAACCGGAAGAATGGTCAAGTCGTTTTCGATTGCAAGGTAAAGGTTCGAAAGCGTTTGTGCCTGAATGCCCTGTGTGGCATCGACTACGAGAATCGCACCTTCGCAAGCGGCCAGGGAACGGCTGACTTCGTAACTGAAGTCCACATGCCCCGGTGTATCGATCATGTTCAAAATGTACTGTTCACCGTCTCGGTTGTACAGCAATCGAATTGCGTGGGCTTTAATGGTGATGCCCCGTTCACGTTCCAGGTCCATGTCGTCCAGGAGCTGGTTTTGCATATCCTTTTCGGCGACAGTCTTGGTCAGTTCGATCAAACGGTCGGCGAGGGTGGATTTGCCGTGGTCAATGTGGGCGATAATCGAAAAATTGCGGATATTGTCTTCTATTTTGGCCATCGAGCACAAATATAGTTTGTTATATTTTAGTGATATGAGCTCAAAAAAACAATTGACTAAGAAAAAATCAATTCCTGAAAAAAAATCAGCAAAGAAAACCGCGCCCGAAAAGAAGGCGCAGCCGGTGAAAAAAGGCTCTCCGAAAAAGGCAGCTCCCGCTAAAAAAACGGCTCCTGCTAAAAAAACGGTCCCGGCAAAGAAGCCTGCTGCAAAGCCCGCTCCGAAGAAAGCCCCGGCAAAGGCGCCTGCGAAAAAGCCTGTCGTAAAAACGGCTCCGAAAAAATCCGCTCCGGCAAAGAAGCCTGTGCAGACGAAGAAGCCTGCTGCTACAGCGACGAAAAAGGTGGCTCCGGTCAAGAAGCCTGCAAAGCCTGTTGTCGAAAAAAAGAAAGTTTCTAAAACTGCCCCGGTGTCTGGAAAAAAAGAGACTGCGAAGGTCGATCTGAAAAAGCAGAAGCTTACACCGAAGCCTGTCGATGTAAAAAAAGATCAGCCTAAAAAAGCTGCTGAACCGAAGCCCGTTCCGGCAAAGCCTAAGCCTGTTCCGCAGGAAAAGCCTAAAGAAGCGGAAGTGAAGGTGGCTCCGGCTCCGGTTGTTGAACCGGTCAAAGAGCCGAAGTCTGCTCCGAAGGCTGAACCGGAAGTCGAAGAAGAAGATTCCGTGCTTCTCCGTGGCGGAGTTAAACTTTTGAAAGTTGCATTCTTCTTTGAAGATGACGAACAGGAAGATCGTTCCGCCAAAAAGAAGGTTTCTTCCGACGTCGCAGAAAAGCCGACCGCTAGCATGCGTCACCGTGCATCTCTTGCGGAAGAAACTCCGGAAGAACTTTATGCACGTGTCATTGCCGAACTTCAAGAAGAAAACTTGCGTTTTGCCAAAGAATGCTCCCATCAGCTTTGTTCCAAGTGCTGCCGCAATCCGGTGGCACCGGAATTCCGAGTTGATAAGGACTTGGGATACTGCGAAGAATGCGCCGAAATCCTCGGTCTTGGACGGTCGAAGGAAGCGCGTCATTTGAACTACCAGGCAAAGCTCCTTGGAGCGGATTCCCTGGACGAAGCCCGCGATGACGATGACTTTGGCGAAGCTCCGTCTCAACAGGAAATTGAAGAAGCCGATGACGATTTGAACTTGGACGATGATTCGGATCTGCGCTAAGTTCTGTTTTTTGAGATTCAAAAAAGAAAGCCCGCGAAAAAAACGCGAGCTTTCTTTTTTTGTTCGGATTAAGATCAGTTGATTTTACGGAGAACGCCGATGACGCGGCCTGCGATGGAGAACTTGCGATCCGGATTCACGATGATTGGTTGGTACTTTGGGTTGGCTGCCCGTAGTTCGATGTGGTCGGGCTTTGGTTGGTAATATTTGACGGTCGCTTCGTCATCGACTTGAGCAATGATGATTTCGCCGCTTTCGGCTACGGTCTGTGAACGAGCGAAGACGAGATCTCCGTCAAAGATGCCGGCGTTGATCATGGAGTCGCCTTTGACATGAAGAGCGAATACGTTTGGCTGGCTTGCGAGAAAATCTCGGTCTACGGTCACGGTGCCTTCGATATTTTGCACGGCAAGGATTGGGGCGCCTGCAGCAACGCGTCCGATAATTGGGACCTCTACTGTATTATCAGAAGAAGGGGCCTGAAGGGAGGCTGCTTTCTCTTTGGCGGTTTCGTCTAGGATTTCAATGCCGCGGCTTAATCTCGGTGCTCTGCGGATGTAGCCTTTTTTGATGAGGGCAGACAAAATGGAGCGGACACCGTTTGTCGAAGAAATGCCGAATTTATCGCCGATTTCTCGGACGGTTGGCGGCATCTTTTCCTTTTCGGTGCAGGAGCGGATGTAGTCGTAGATTTCTTTCTGACGATCGGTTAGCGGTTTTTGCGGCGTATCCATATATGACCTCATTCTTGTTATATTAAAAATAGTGCACAAACGTTTAATTGTCAATAGGGGCACTGCACAAAATTTTCGCACCATGCAGTTTTCTGAGTCTTTTACGTCTGTGTATTTATATATTGGTTTTTGTAGATACAATTAATCCTGCTGACAGTGTATTCGATTCGGGCAGGAAGTTTCACTATCTGCTTGAGGTCGTCGCCCTTTGCGAAGTTGACAGCTCGCAAATCGAGACAGTTGCCCTGTGGGGAACCGGCCCCGTGGCTATCAACGTAGAGCACCGTCTGCTGTGAAACGCGGACGTAAAAATCAGTCAAGGCGAGAGTCGCGACAAATCATGCATGATTTGCCATGACCGAGCCAGCGTGATTTCTATAAGATCATGTCATTCAACTGGTTTGCAAGCGATTGCCGTAAGTTGTGTAACGGTCTATCGCAGTGTTCTACGATTTTCTGCCGATTTTATCTGCATTCGCTTACAAACTGCAAAAAACAATTATCGATGCCGATTGCCGGCAAAGGATTTGCAATGTCTAGCGAAGATCTTTTTCCCGATCCGAACCCCAATCCAAATTTTTCCGTTGGCCGCGAATATTGGGAAGAACGCGTCCTTGAAGAAATCAAGACCCGCACTTATCTGGACCCGCTTTACGATGTGGCCTTCAAGGTTTTCCTTGGTGATTCCGATGCGTTGAAGAGTTTCCTAAATGGAGTGTTCCGCTTGGAAGGGGAAAAACGTATCACGTCTGTAATGGTTAAGCCTACTGAAATCAACATCGTTTTCCCCCGAGTCAAGAGCTTCAGGTTGGATATCCGTGCGGAGACGTCTAACGGGTTCCGCATTAATGTGGAAATGCAGAAAGCACGGCACAGCCGTTTTGTGGAACGTGTACTCTTGCAGCACAGCGCGTTCATGCTTCAGAGCAAGTACGAATGGGACCAGGAATTCTTTTCTTGTCCGTCGGAAAACCTTTCCGATGCAGAGCGTGCAAGGCGTGAAATTAGCCGTTACGAAATTCCGCCTACCTATGCCATTTGGGTATGCGACTTCCCCATGGAGCAGCAAGACGGGTACCGAGGCACTTGGGCTATCCGCAACGAGAAAGGCTTGCCTATGACCGACAAGGTAAAGTATATTTTATATGATCTGACACGGTTTACCAAGTCCTTCGACAGTCTCGATAATGACGAGGATCGCTGGCTTTATCTGCTTAAGCATGCGGGTAAGTCTGAGACTCTCCCTGATTTTCACGACGATATTATTGCTCGTGCAATCGACAGGCTCTTGGTGAAGAATGCGTCGGACAAGCTTCTCAAGGAACAGGCTGCGAATATGGTGATGACTGAAGAAGAACTGGATTATTTGGCTTCGCTTAAGGTGCGTGCCCGCGAAGAGGGCCGTGCAGAAGGTCACGAACGTGGACTTTTGGAAGGCCGAGAACAGGGCCTAGCCGAGGGGCTTGCCGAAGGCCGTGCTGAAGGTCTTGCCGAAGGCCGTGCTGAAGGCCGCGCTGAAGGCCGTGCTGAAGGCCGTGCAGCAGGTCTTGCCGAAGGTCGCGCTGAAGGTGAAATGAAGGGCCATGATGATGCAATTTCTGTATTGCAGCAGATGGGACTTTCGCCTGAGCAGATTGCCGAAGCCAAAGCCAAGCTAGCTGCTTTGGATAAGTAACCGTTGTCTTTGGCAATAAAAAAGGATGCTTTTGGGCATCCTTTTTTGATTGACTTTTGGCTGCTTGGTATTTGCAGACTTTTAGATATCTTGGACGCAGCGGATTCGGATTTCTGAGTGGGGTGTATACGTACTACTTGTCATGCAGTCTCCGGTATATTTGCTTTGCTCGTCACAAGAAATGTTCGTGTACCAGGACCCCAAATGCTTGGTATAATAAGTCATGTCGCCGTTGTCGAAGGAGCTTCCTATGTTGCTAGCGGCATTCATGAATTCAGATTCTGTCGGTAGGCGCCAACCTTCTGGGCATGCTTTAAGGGGATTTTGACTAGAAAAATCCGTAGAACCCTTGTAAGAGAGGTCCTTGACCATCCAAGTCTGAGAACCGAGTGTTGCTACAGGAGGCATGGAGTCGATTTCTAAACGACGATCTTCTACGCAGCGGATTGAGATCCAACCATAGCGACCGTCCTCGTCGTACATAAGATCATCTTTGTCGAAGGCAAGCTTGTAACTAGAACCTTCGGCTAAATTTTCGAAATAGAAGCGAGTGTCGTCATTGATATAACAGTCGCTCCCGTTCCAACAGCTACCTGCGGGGTATGCCGTAAAACCGAAGCGATCGGTTCCCTTGGACGCACCTACACGGGTTGAATCCTGGCTAGTATAATAAGCTCCATTTCCTTCGATAAGCACGGTGTCGCCGGCCGAATACCAACCGGTAGTGGCTTTTAGACTTACGCCGACAGGTTCTCCGCCATTGTTCTTAGAAACATATGCAATCAGGTCTTCCCAGTCCAGGGAATCGGGTACGGTCCATCCTGAGGGGCAGACTTTTGATATGACGGACGCCCTAAGGCTTGAGTTCTCGAAGTTGTACAGGCGACCGTATTTTTCACAATTAAGGGGATCGTTCATTGGGCAGAGGCTAAAACCATCGTCATAATTTAAGTTTTCTGCAAAACCACATGCGGTCGCCGATTTTAACCGTTTTGTAAGTCTTTTCGTCGCGTTCATCCGTGACAGTGCCGGTTGTAGGTTCTTTCGAACTTCCACTGCTGAATTTTTCTTCGTCTTGGGTTTTGGAACTGCTGGATTCCTTGGAATCATTTTTGCTGCTACTGCTAGAATTTGCATTGTCATTTGCTTTGCTGGAGGAAGAATTGACTACGGGCTTTTCCACGATGTCTTCGACTTCTTCGTCTTCATTCCACTTACCGTCGGTGCAGATGAGCGCCGTGTATTCGTCAAGGATGAATGCCGTTTCGCCTTCCCGCTTTTGGGTGCAGTTGGGGACGCTGTCACTTGTCGCATAGGCACTTCCGAGATTTTGCCACTTACTGTCGTTGCAAAGCTGGACGCTATCATTCACCAATGCGATATTACCGTTACGTTTTTCGGTGCAATTGGGCAAATCGTTTTCGGACTCGTATGTGGGGATCGAATCGTTTGTCAAATTATCGTTGTCGTTTGCTTTTTGTTTTTCCCATTTGCGATCCGTGCAAACATAGATGGCGGATTCTTCTTCGACCCATACGGAATCGCCTTCGTTTTTACTGAGACAGGCAGAAAGGTCGTCTTCTGTTTTGGCAGAATCCAAAATGACATGATCGAATTCCCAGCGACCGTCCAAGCAGATATAGGCTTTCTTTTCTTCTGTAACTTCAGCGATTTCTCCTTCCCGATTTTTGCTGCAGTTTGGCAAGTCTTCCAGAGTTTTCACTTGAATGTCGGGTGTGTTTGTGTTTGACCCGATGTCGCTTGGAGAACCGTCGCTACAACCGACGATGGTAAGAATGAAAATTAGGGTTAAAATGGATATAAAACGACGGAAATTCATAGTAAACCTCTAGGGAAGATTTAAAAAGTGAGACTTTTTGGGTCAGTGCGATACTTTGCGGAGCGCATTATCTGGCGAATCCTATTTGTGCACTGCACGAACTTTTGCGACTTTTGCAACGATTTTGTGAGCTTTTGGAATCGTTTTTGAGCGTAATTATCTAAATTAAGCGTCGAAGTCGCACTTTTCTTTCGCCGGTTGGCGATATTGCCCATTTTTGGGCCTTTTCATATGGCCGTTGAGCTCCTAGGAGCGTTAGTAAATGGCCCCTGTTTCACGACTTCCGCGGAAATTTTGGTCCTTCCAGCCGTTTTCCGTGTCACCCTTTGATTGAGGTACTCTAAATGGAATACATCACTCTCGTACTCGCCGTTATTGCGGTGATCCTTGGAATCGTTATCCTTTCCAAGGTGAATAAGCTCATCACGATGCTTCATACTCCGATTGTCAAACGTGTTTCGGACACCAATCTGAAGCCGAACCGTCACCCGGTTAGCGCTCAGGAAATGGCTGCTCGTAACAATGACCGTCGCGATAACAATCGTAACAACGATCGTCGTGATCGCAATGCAAATGCTGCTAACAATGCAAGCAACAATGGCAACCGCCAGGATCGCGCTAACAACCGCGATCGTAATGAACGTGGTGACCGTCGTAACGACCGTCGTAATGACCGTCGCAATGACCGTCGTCGTGAATTCTCCGCAGACAAGGCTGCTGAAGCTCCGGCTCCGGCAGTCGAAGCTCCGGTCGCAGCTGCTCCGGCAGCTCCGGTTGCCCCGGCTCCGGCCCCTGTTCAGGCTCCGGCTCCGGTCCAAGCTCCAGTTGCAGCTCCTGCTGCTGAAGCTCCCCGTGCAGAAGGTCGCCGTCCGCTTCCTCCGCGTATTCAGGCTACGCTTCCGGAAACTCCGGCTGCTGCTCCTTCCGCTCCTGCTGCTCCGGCTCAAGAACCGGAAGCTGTCGGTGC
Organism: Fibrobacter sp.; assembly: GCA_017959225.1. GTDB lineage: Bacteria > Fibrobacterota > Fibrobacteria > Fibrobacterales > Fibrobacteraceae > Hallerella. Next base: position 25,722 of record JAGDBD010000126.1, read on the forward strand.
TGAATTCGATCCGACGAAGGTCCGTTATGGCCGTCGCAACGTGATGAAGAAGCTCCCGGTGGAAGAAGACGCTAAGGAAGAAGCATAAGCTTCTCTGCTCGATTCCCGAACGGAATTTGAAAAAGGCCCGCAGCAATGCGGGTCTTTTTTGCATAAAAACGATCCAAAAACAAAAGGCAGTCCCTTGGGGCTGCCTTCTGCTTGGAATTAGAAATACTAGGTCTGGTCGTTTAAACGGACGACTTTTCCGCCGAGCTTTGCCATTTTGGCTTCAAAGTCTTCGTATCCACGGTCCAAGTGGTAAATACGGCTGACGCGGGTTTCGCCTTCTGCGACAAGGCCTGCGATGACGAGTGCGGCAGCGGCGCGGAGGTCCGATGCCATGACCGGGGCGCCTTGAAGCCTTTCGACGCCTTTGATCGTTGCCGTGTTCCCTTCGAGAGAAATGTTTGCTCCCAAACGGTTCAGTTCAGCGACATGCTTAAAACGGTCGATGTAAACGGTATCACGGAGTTTGCTTTCGCCAGGAACTGTGGCGAGAACTGCCATCAGAGGCGCTTGCAGATCGGTGGGGAATCCCGGGTAGGGAACTGCTTCCACGTGGACCGGTTTTAAATCGCGGCTGGATGCGTCAACTTCTGCCCAATCGGTTCCGGTGTGAACGATGCAGCCCATTTCTTCGAAAATGTCGAGAAGGGATTTAATGTGCACTGGATTGCACTTGGTCGCTTTGACTTTTCCTCGGCTGATGACTGCTCCGCAGAGGAAGGAACCCGCTTCGATGCGGTCGGGAATTGTTTCGCTGAATCCCGGGTGCATTTCTTCGACGCCGTGGACAATCAGGGAGCGTGTCCCCTTGCCTTCGATTTTTGCGCCCATGGTTTCGAGCAAATCTACAAGGGAATCTATTTCGGGTTCAATAGCGGCGTTTTCGAGGACGCTTGTGCCTTTGGCAAGGGTGGCTGCCATGAGAACGTTTACCGTTGCACCGACGGAAGAAATCGGGAAGCGGAAGTTTCCGCCGGGGAGTCTCCCGTTGGAAGTAGCTTCTACATAGCCGTGAGTCACTTCGATTTTTGCGCCTAAAGCTTCGAGGCCTTTCAAATGCAAATCAACGGGACGCGGTCCCCAGGCGCAGCCTCCCGGAAGGGAAACTCGGCAGCGTCCAAAACGGGATACCAACGGTCCAAGGACATAAAAACTTGCACGCATTGTGCTCACGAGTTCGTATGGAGCTTCGAGATGGTTTGCACCGTGGGTGTCCACTTTGAATTCATGGGCGCCTCCGTCGATTCGACATCCGATTACGCGGAGTACGTTTGACATCGTCTTCGTATCGCGCAAATAGGGAACATTCGTGATGGTCGTAACTCCGTCTGCGAGCATGGCGGCTGTCATGGTGGCGAGAACGGCGTTTTTGGCTCCCGAAATTTCTACTTCACCGCACAGCGGTTTTTCGGCAGGGCATATCGAAAAAAAATCCATACAAATTAATCCTTTTTCAAATCAGATTTCTCGTCGGAGTCGGAAGATCTTTTGCGTACATGAACCACTTGGGTCCTTGCAAAAAAATCGTGTAGGGCACGTTTTTTGGGGTCGATGGCTGCAATGATGTAGCCGATTCCGTAGAAGACGAGAGTGGCCTGGGTGAACAGGCTAAAGATGTAACGGATAAGCGCTCCTGAAAATTTGAGCTTGGATCCGTCGGACCGTTCGATTTTCAGATGCAAAAGGAACTTTCCCGGTGTTGCGGAAAGAAATCCGTTGAAGCCGACAAAGTAAAGCGTCTGTAAAATAAACCAGATAAGGAACAGATCCTTCATGCCAGGAATTGTCATGAATTCTTCGCTCAAATTGGCAGACATCGGATCTGCGGAATACTTTTCGATAAATGCGTTGGAAGCTTCGACAATTGCGTTGAAATCCATCAGGTTCAGCCAGTCTAGCACGTGCACTCCCGCTTCCCAGATGATGGCGAGAATAAACCAGTCGATAATCAGAGCGCCTGCACGGACAAAGAATCCTGCGAAGGATTTTTTGTGGAATTCTTCGATGCGTTCTTTAAGGATCGCTTCGACGGTTTCCCGCAACATGCGTTCGTCTTCTTCGGAATGGTTTGAAAGTTCCGCGTCCAGGGCCTCTTTCCAGGTAATCCAGTTATCAAGGCCTTTGTGCCAGACGAGAGTGCTTTCGTTGATCTGTTTTTTGCTGTGGAGTAGTTGTAAATCTTCAAAGGTAACCGGACCTTGTCGGCGGTCGCCCTCTAGGATGCTTTCATCGATATAAAACCAGTTCATAAGTCAGCCTTAAATCTACAAAAAAGCTAACTTGCGCACTATGAGTACATTCCAAATCGGTCAGCGTTATATTAGTGAACAGGAACCTGAACTTGGCGTGGGCCGAGTTCAAAAAATTGAATTCAAAAATGTAACGATCGAGTTCCCTGCTGTAAAGCAGTCGCGTATTTATCGGACGACGGCTGCACCTATCAAGCGTTACCTTTTGACGGTTGGTGAAAATGCCAAGAACGAAAAGGGAACGAGCTTTGCTGTTGAAAACATCCGCATGGATAATGGCCTTGCGATTTACCTCGGTCGAGGTGGACGTGAAATGAAGGAGTCGGACTTGTCTCCGAAGGCGGCTCCCCGTGTCACCGACATTTTTTCGCAGCTGATTCGTGGCAACTGTGCCGACAATAAGGAATTTGTGCGCCGCGAAACGGCGAATGAACTTTCTTGCGAATGGCAGCGGTCTTCGGTCCGCGGCATGATCGGTCCCCGTGTGAATTTGATCCCGCATCAGTATTATCTTTGCAAACGCGCTTGCAGTTCCAGTGCGATTCCTCGCTTGATGCTTTCCGACGAAGTCGGTCTGGGTAAGACGATCGAAGCCGGTATGATCTGGCATTCTCTGCGTAGCACGGGCCGCATTACCCGTACGCTGATCCTTGTGCCGGAATCTTTGAAGCACCAATGGATGACCGAAATGTATCGCCGGTTCAACCACGTTTTTACGTTGGTGGACGAAGGCTTTTTGCGCAGCTTCTTAGAAAGCGGTCAGCATGAAAGCGAAAATCCGAATCCGTTCAACCAGGTGAACGATGTCATTTGCACGATTGAATTTGTCATGAGCCAACCCGCTGTGACTCAGGACTTTTTGAGTGCGGAATGGGACTTGACGATTGTGGACGAAGCGCACCATCTGGTCTCCGAAGATGATTTCACAAGCAAGGAATATTTGCTCGTCAATTCCATCACATCGAGAACAAAGGGCCTTTTGCTTTTGACGGGTACACCTCTTCAATTGCAGCCGGAATCCCACTTCAACCGTTTGAAGATGCTCGACCCAGCCCGCTTTGTCGATTACCGTGAATTTTTAAATGATGAAGAATCTTACCGCAAGATTGTCCGTGATCTGGCAAAGCTTCCGGTGGAATCTGACGAACCGATGAAGTGGGACGATGTGAATGCCGTTCTGCCGAAGAATTCACCGATCCGCGAATGGCTTTCCAAGGAAAATTCCCGCGAAATGACAGCTGGTGAATGGGTCCGTCGCATTGTTGACGCTTTGGGTACAGGCTCTGTCGTGTTCCGCAATACGCGCCGTAGCGTCGGAGGTTTCCCGGAACGTGAACTGCATGCCGTGGAATTGAAGCCGGAGCCGAAGTATCGGTCGCTGGTAGACAAGGCCAGCGAAGCGGATCCGGATCATTCTTTCGACATCATGGTGGACGGCCTTCTGATTACCAAGTACAAGTCCACGTGGAACATGGATGAACGTATTCCTTGGCTCATGGACTTTTTGAAGGAGCATTTGAAGGACAAGGTTCTGCTTATTTGCGAACATCCGGATGTGGTGAATGCCTTGGCGAGCGTTCTTACGGAAGAAATCGGCGAAAATGCATTTGTTACTTTCACCGAAGACATGTCGATTCTTGCGCGTGACCGTGCTGCGGCAAGCTTTGCCGATGAACGGGGTCCGATGCTCATGATCGCTTCGGAAATCGGTTCGGAAGGACGTAACTTCCAGTTCAGCCACGATCTGATTCTTTTTGATTTGCCGTTAGACGCCGCCCTTGTGGAACAGCGCATTGGACGCCTGGACCGTATCGGTCAGACCCAAAAGATTCGTGTGCATGTTCCCTATGTGAAGGGGAGTGCGCAGGAAGTGATTTTCCATTGGTACAACGAAGGCCTTGACGCATTTGGTGCTCCTCTTATGAGCGGAGGCGAACTGTTCCTCAAGTATACGGAATCGCTGATCGCAGCCATGACGGATCCAAAGAATAAGCTTTCGGATTTCATGAAAGAAGTGATTCCGCTTGTGCAAAGAGACAGCGAAACGTTGCGCAAAAACATCGAAAAGGGCCGTGACAAACTTTTGGAATTCAACTCCCGCGATCCACAGGTTTCTAGGCAGATCACGGAAGAAATTCGTCGGGTCGATGCCGATGAACGCTTACAGGAATTGATGATCGATACGCTGATGGCTGCTGGCGTTGAAGTGGAAAAAGGCTATGTGCCTACAAGCTTGATTTTCCGCGCAGGTTCGCAGGTGGAAGGCGGATCGATTCCTGGCCTTCCGTCGCGAACGATGATCGATAAAACGCTTGCAGCGGCTCCCAGCGACGGCTCTGAAAAAACGGATGATGGTGCCGGTGAACTTACCGGTACTTTTGACCGCACGGTGGCCATGCAGCACGATGAAATTTCTTTCTTGAGCTTTGAACATCCTCTTGCGCAAGGCGTCATCGATATGGCGACCGCTTCGGGTAAGGGGCTTACCGCTTGCGTCATTTGGGATGACGCCGGTTCCAAGGACATGATCATGCAGTATAACTTTGTGGTGGAACCTTCGATTCCTGCTGCATGGGGACTTTCCGATGTGGCAGGCCCTGCATTTATCCGTGTGCTGATCGATGCTCAAGGTAAGGATTGCTCGGATCGTTTGGAAGCGATGGACAAAGGCAAAATGCGCAATGCGAATGTTCCGCAAAAGGTTCCTGTTGTTACAGAAAAACTGCGTTACTTTGCAAGCACGGGGCATGCTCTTGCAAAGCGTATCGCCGCACAGAAAATGGAAGTGATCGCTGCGGAATCCGCTAAACGGGTGGAAGACCGCGCCGAGCAGGAATACCAGCGTATGAATCATTTGCTGACCTTGCGTGGAAAGGCTCAGAACAGTGCGCTTCTCGATTCCCTGCGTAAGAATGTGGCTGTGCATAAAAAGGCGGCTTTGAATCCGCAGCTCCGTTTGGATTCCATCCGTCTGCTTGTTTGCCGTTAACGTTAATTTGTAAGGACTCTTATGAGTGAATTGCGTCGAA
>JAGDBD010000127.1 GCA_017959225.1 Fibrobacter sp.
CAAGCGCCCTGCCCAAAGCTACGCGTTGACGCTGACCGCCAGACAGGTGCTTCGGTTTGCGATCGAGAAGAGGCGCTAGATCTAGAATATCCACCGCTTCACGGATACGTTCCTTGATTTCTGTCGCCGAATAGACGCCTTTGATGCGGAGCGCGAATTCGAGATTTTCGCGGACCGTCATATGCGGATAAAGCGCATGGGTCTGAAACACCATTGCAATGTCACGGTCTTTTGGATCGAGCTTGCTTGCATCTTCTCCGTGCAAAAGCAGTTCCCCTTCCGATGGGGATTCAAGCCCGGCGATCAAGCGGAGAATCGAAGATTTTCCACATCCAGAAGGACCGACAAGCACAACGAACTCGCCCTCTCGAATGGAAAGGGAAATATCGTCTACCGCATCCACGTCTCCAGGGTAAGCCTTGGAAACGTGGGAAAGCTCAATCGCGGACTTGGCTTCTGCCATAATCAGCCCTATGCGTCTTCCTCGTCAAAGGAATCGTCTGCGGAATCGTCGGCAAAGTCTTCTTCGTCTTCAGACTTCGGCTTTTCAATTTCAAAAAGCTTGCGGAGCGGTTCGATCTTGTAACGGTTGCGTTCTTCCGGAAGAGTGAACGGGGCAAGGTTCAGCGCGACGAGGATCGCATTCGGATAGTTGTTCACCTTTTTGATGAATTCCGATTCTGAACAGCCTTCGTTGTAAAAATCCACGACAAAGGTATCCCAAAGTTCTTCATCGAGTTTTTGAAGAGCTTCTTCTTCCGAAGCAACACCTTCAACAAAAGCACCCGTCAAAAGTCCAGAAATCACTTCGACGGCGCAGTTACGGCGATTTTCGTCAGGTTCCCAGAGCAAGACGCGGCGGGAGCTGTAATCCCGCTGCTTCATCGCGCTTTCGATATTATCTTCGTTAGCCTGTTCTTCGGGAATGTTCAAATCCATTTCATCGTCGATCATATCTGCCATAAAATTCCTTGGTTGGTCTTGAGAATTTAACAAAATTCGCTAAAAAGAAAGGGTTTTTGCCAAATTTCTGCACAAAAAACGCCCTTGGCGTTATCCAAGAGCGTTTTAAGTTCAGAATTCGCTTCCGATTAGGTGTGAGCGTCAACCCAGTCAGCGTTCTTCTTGCAAGCTTCGACGGACTTGTCGAATGCAGCCTTTTCTTCTGCAGTGAGCTTGACTTCGAGGATCTTTTCGACACCGTTAGCACCGACAACCACCGGCACGCCGCAGTAGAGACCGTTCACGCCGTATTCGCCGTTGAGCTTTGCAGCGCAAGAGAACACGTTCTTCTTGTCGAGGAGGTAAGCTTCTGCCATGTGGATAGCGGAAGTAGCCGGGCTGTAGAAAGCAGAACCGCGACCGAGAAGGTTCACGATTTCGCCACCTGCACCAGCAGTACGCTTAGCAAGTTCAGCAAACTTTTCCTTCGTCATGAGCTGCGGAAGCGGAATGCCGCCGACAGAAACGCTTTCGAAGATGCTGACCATGGTGTCACCGTGGCCACCGAGAACGAGAGCCTTCACGTCTTCCACAGAAACGCCCAGTTCGTCAGCGACGAAGCAAGCGAGACGAGCGGAATCGAGAACGCCAGCCATACCGATCACCTTGTTGGACGGAAGACCGGACTGCTTCTGCATGTTGTAAACCATAGCGTCCAGCGGGTTCGTGATCACGATCACGAATGCATCCGGAGCATTTTCCTTGATAGCTTCTGCAACGGTCTTGATCACGCCGCAGTTCTTTTCGAGAAGGTCATCGCGGCTCATGCCCGGCATACGCGGGAAACCAGCGGTAACGATAACGACGTCTGCGCCCTTGAGTGCTGCATAGTCGGTAGAACCCTGCAGGTCAACGGAAGAGTTGATCACAGAGCGGCCTTCCATAATGTCGAGAGCCTTACCCTTCGGCATGCCCTGAGTCTGCGGAATGTCGATAAGAACGACGTCGCCGAGATTCTTCTGGGCTGCAACGAGAGCCATTGTACCACCAATCTGACCAGCGCCAACGAGCGCGATTTTCTTTCTAGCCATAATAGACCTTCCTTTTGAGGACAAAAATGTAGCCCCAATGATAGCAATTTTTTGAGGGAAAAACATCTAAAAAAGTGAAAAGGAAGTTTTAGAAAAGCGAAAAAAGACGCTTTGGAGCTTTTTTACGGCTTTTAAGGCATCACTTTCCCATAGGAACCCGATGAGTTTACTGGAATTCCGGAGCTACAGTGCAAATGGCAGCAAATCCGTCGAAGCCGTGGAACGCCAGCTGAATTCTGAAGAGGTAAAGGTCCGGTTTGCGGACGCGAATACCAAAGCCCCAGGAGTTCACCATTTTTTCTCCGTCCACGCTGTACCAGTGCCGTCCATACATCACATATTCATCAAAAAGGACACCGTCCACCAAACGGTCAATGGGCCAGCGATATTCCACAGAAATGCCCTTCATCGCATAATCCGTAAAACGGCGTGTGTAACCGCGCAACGGGTACGTTCCCCCTGCAGTCGGAAATGCCGAAAACGGTGCGCCGCCCTTTTCCATTTCCCACATTTCGCTTAAACGGAACTGAACCGCCAAAACGCGCCGGTTCAACAAGGTATTCCGAATATTTTCCGGCCTCCAAAGACGCAAAGTTTCATCCCATGAAAAATCCGTGTAAAATCTCCGAAATTCTCGGGCTTCCTTGGCGGAAAGTCCATATTGGGAATCGTCTTTTCCCAAATAAAAATAATGCTGAGCCACAAGATCGAACATTTGGAAATCGTGATCGTAAACATTCGACTTTGACGTGACGTTTTCCCCGTGATATTTGGTCACATTGACATAACGCCATGTCGTTGAAATGCGGGAACCGCGGGTCGGGACGAAAGGAGCGTCCGTATTGTCATAGGTCAAAGTAAACTTAAACGGGAACTGGTAAAAATGCTGGTACATGCCCCGTTCGTTCGGTTTAAACTTCGGATGATCTGTCAGCACGGAATCTTCAACGTCCGGATAATTAAAGTATTTATGTTCGGCCACCCCTTCGATCTGGAAATCCATGTTGCAGATAAACGGAATGGGATGCCCTAGACGCAGCTGAGCGGAATAGGTGGAATCCGTATAAAGAAAAGATTCGTCGGAATCAAAAAGGGTAAGCGACCGGGGAATGCTCATTTCCGCATTTCTATCTAAGCTCCAGTCGAGCCTTCCACCGATGACAAAGTCCGTTCCGAAAAGGTTCCGTTTGCTGTAACGGGTCGTAAATTTTAAATCGCTGTTCACAAAAAGGGACGCCTGTGCCACAAAGTAATCTTTGTTGAACACCATGTTGCGGTGACGGTACGCAAATCCAAGTTGCGTTCGCGTTCCAGGCTTTAAATTGAACGTCGGATACAGATAAATGTTGCGGTTCGGGCCCAGAGCCGCTAAATTTTCGGCCCTTTCAAAAAGATTGTTCTTGTTTACGTAGTGGACTGGAGCTGCAAAAGGGTAAATCAAAATGTCCAATGCAGGCTGAAAAATATGCGAAAAGGGCCACAAAAAATAATCGGCCGCAGTCATTTCGGGAGCTTCATCTTCTTCCACAACGGCACTTGAATCGGCAAGAGAACCATGAGTCATGGAAAAGTCTCCGGTAGAATCTACGGCATTACCCGCTTCGGCCGCAAACAGCGGAAGCACAGCCCATAATAGAATCCCGGTAATACTCAGTCTCATGACGCAGAATAATTTAATAATTCACCTGAATTAGAAGCCTCTGCCGCCCGAATTCATGCACTTTTTTTAGATTGTAGGCAGATGTTTTCCTTATTGCAAAGAATTCTGCGCAGTGCATTAAAGCACCCGAAGACGGTTCTCGCCATCGCTCTTGCGGTGACGCTTCTTTCCATTTACCCGGTTAGAAACCTGAAATGGGAACTCCGTCTGATCGATATGCTGCCGGATTCGTCGGAAGTCAAAAAGACGCAGGCAATTGTCGAGGAAAATTTTGGCGGTTTCGGATCGCTGGTGCTGATCATCTCTTCCAAAGACAGCGCTTTGAACAATCGGCTAGCCAAAGGACTTGCCAAAGAGCTTGAAGGAAACCGCTACGTCAACTTTGTGGAATATGAATCCGACGTCGATTTTTTTGAAAAGCACAAGCTTCTCTATATTCACACCGACGAGCTGAAAAAAATCCGGAATCGCATTTCCAGTTTGCAATCCCGTTACAAGTTCGAAAACAGCCCGCTCTACGTCAATTTGGTTCCTTCCGATTCGCTGAAGGACGGTTTCACCGATTCCCTTTCGCTGACAGAAATCGAAGACAAGTATCTGTCCAAGTACCGCAACATGTATTCCAATCAAGACGGTACGGTCCGGATCGTGAGCATTTTCCCCAAGGAAAGAGTCTCTGACTTAGCAGCCTCCCGTAAGCTCACCCACATTGTTGCAGGAGCTTTTGAAAGTTTGCCCGAAAGCGAAAATGTGGAAATGTACATGACGGGAAAAGTCTTTGAAACGGCAAGCGAAGGTTGGCGCATTTTGCCCGAAGCCCGTTATACGGGGATCGCTTTGGCCGTCATCCTTGCCCTGTTCTTTTTATTCCGTTTTGCAAAACAACCAGCAGTCTTTATTCTTTCGACGATTCCCATTGCTCTCGTTTTTTTGTGGACCCTTGCCGCCGCTTGGCTTCTTTTTGGAAGAATCAATCTTTATTCGATTATTCTTGCCGTCATTTTGCCCGGGATTTCTTGCCGTGAAATCGTCCATTTGATGACCCGATTTGCCGATGAGCAGCGAAAAGGTTTAGGTTACGAACTGAGCCTTGAAAGTGCACTTCTCGGCATTGGACCGACGATTGCAGTATCGACTTTTTCTTTTGCAGTGGCGTTCCTTGGACTCATGCTTGTACCCCTGAAAGGCATGCAGGAATTAGGCGCTTTGGGCGCTATCGGTTCTTTGCTCACTTGGGTTCTGGCAAGCCTTGTCTTCCCCGCTTTGATCGAAATTACCGGACGCTACCGTTCCTTCCTCGTCTTTGGGAAAATCAAAAGGAATGCGAAGGATTTTATGGAGCGCCCTTTCATCGGCATCAAAAAAGCTTTGGTCCCGGTCGTCTTGATTTCCTTCATTCTTCCCTGCTGCGGAATCTATCCGAAATTCGATTACGATTTTTCTCACACGGAATACAATCCGAATACAGCTAAAGCGGAAGCCTTGCTTCGCCAAACGGACTACCTGCGTTACGATCCCATCGTTGTCGTTTTGCCGAATTCCGAGCAGGCTCGAAATTTTTATAACCGCATCAACCGCGAAAGGGAATCCAACCCACAAACCGGAATCCGTTCCGTCGCCATTTACCAAAATTTACTGCCTTCTAATCAGCAAGAAAAGCTTTCTCTTTTAAAGGAAATCAAAAGCGAACTGGATCCTCAGATTTTGCACGCTTTAAGCCCATCCGATTCGGAACGCATCGAAAAAATCGTAAACGAATGGCAAGCGGCACCGGTCCTATTCAAAGATATCCCGTCCAATATCCGACGTCTGTTCGGTGCAAAAGATGCCGGGAAATCGGAATTCGCTTTTATATTCCCCAATTTTAGTCCAAACGACGGACTCGCCTGTCGAAGGCTCGCTAAGGAACTGGAACCTTTCAAATATCCCATGGCAGGAACGGCTCTTGTCCGCGCAGCCGTTTTGGACCACACACTTCCCCATTTCCACAAAGCGATTCTCTGCGGGATCGTCGGCGTTTTCCTGTTAACGTTCCTCTTTTATAAACGCTTCTACTTTTCCCTTTTGACCTTGATTTCTCCCATCGTCGCATTCTTCTGGCTCCTTGGACTTTTAAGGCTTTTAAATATTTCGCTGACCGCATACAGCTGCCTTGCATTCCCGATTCTTATCGGGATGAGCCTCGACGGATCCATTCAACTTTGGAACGCCTACTACGAAAAATCCACGGGCAGCATCTATTACATTTTGCGGACAACCGGCGTCACCTGTTTCTTTGCCGAATTCTTAACGATTGTCGTCCTTTTCGGACTTTCCCTTTCTTCCCATCCGGGAATCCATTCCATCGGCGTCATTGCGATTCTTGGCATGGTCTGCTTACTGCTTTCACACAACTTCGTATTTCCGCTTTTCGCCGGCGCTCTTGACCGCAGGCGCATTCGCAGGAGAAAACATCGATGAAAAATCTTTCTGAACGTATTTTAAATATCGCACCTTCCCTGACGGTTGCCGTGGACACCCTCGCCAAAAAGTTAAAAGCCGAAGGCAAAGACATCGTTTCTCTTGGTGCAGGAGAACCGGACTGGGACACTCCTCTTGAAGTCCAGAACGCGGGCAAGGCTGCAATCGACGAAGGCAAGACCCGGTACACGGCTCCCCAGGGAATTTTGGAAGTTCGCGAAGCTGTGGCCGAAAAATTGCGTCGGGAAAACGGCCTCGAATACGCTCCGGAACAGATCATCATGACAAGCGGTGCAAAGCACGCTGTTTTTAATTCCCTTCTCGCCATTATCAATCCGGGCGACGAAGTGATTATTCCGGAGCCTTACTGGGTCACCTACCCGGAACTTGTCAAATTGCTTGGAGGCGTTCCTGTCATCGTCCACACTAGGGTCGAAAATGATTTTCAGATGTCGGGCGAAGAATTGGCAAAGGCTGTAACCCCGAAAACGAAAGCCGTCATTTTAAACAATCCCACAAATCCCACCGGAACGCTTTATTCCGAAGACGTCCTTCAGGACATTGCAAAAGTGATTGTGGAAAACGATCTCTACGCCGTATCGGACGAAATCTACGAGCATTTTTCGTACAGCGATTCTTTCCGATTCAAAAGTCTCGCTTCCTTTGAAGGCATGCTCCAACGCACCCTTGTGATCAACGGACTTTCGAAGTCCCACTGCATGACCGGTTGGCGCACAGGCTATGTTGCCGCACCCAAAGAAATTGCAAAGTTGATTGCCAAGGCTCAGGGGCAGACCACCCATCATCCGTCAAACATTGCACAGTATGCTGCGGAAAAAGCTTTGAAGATGCCTCTCGACATCGTTTACAAAATGCGGGATGAATTCCGCAATCGCAGAGATTTTCTCTACGGAAAAGTTTCGAAAGTTCCGGGAGTTTCGTTGCGCGTTCCAAACGGTGCGTTCTACCTGTTTGCCGACATCAGCAAACTTTTTGGAAAAAAGACTCCCGCAGGAAAAGTCATTTCGGATTCCATTGAATTTTGCACCTATCTGCTTGAAACCGTAGGACTTGCCATTGTACCGGGAAGCGCTTTTGGCCGCGAAGGTTATGTGCGTTTTTCTTATGCGGCTTCCATGGAAACGCTTGCAGCTGCAGCGGAACGTTTTGAAAAAGGTGTCCGCGCTCTGCAATAATCCGCAAACGGTATGGCTTCCACTTTTTTCGTTCAAAAGATTTCTGCGAACGCGCCTTTTCTGATCGGTCGAGGAAAGGACGTCGATTTTCCGTTAAAAGACGCATCCGTTTCCAGGCATCATGCGAAAATCGAATGCATCGACGGACATTGGATTTTTAAAAACCTGAGCCAGACATCGGGAACTCTGTTCGAAGGGAAAAGCATCGAAGAGAGAGAAATCCAGAACGGCGACGTGTTTATGCTGGGCCTACAGCAGTTGCGCTTTTCGTTAAAGCAGGGAGAACTTTCTCTTTCCCACGTGCGTTCCATCGAAGACGTTCCGGCAATTCCACTTACCCCGGGAAAGGCGATCCTTTTGCACCGCGGTACAAACGACGACGATCCCGGAACGATTCTGCACCCCGCATGCCCCAAAGTCCTTGCCAAAGCCGTTCTTGAAAAGAACCGGTTAAAGATTGTCTTTGAACATCAACTTCTGCAAAGAACACAGTACCTGGAAAACCATGGCACGTTAAAATTGCCCTGGTGCCTGTTAGAATTCCGGGACGGGAATCTTTTTGTTCACCAAAAAGACATCGGATTTTCGCTCATCGTCAAAGACATTTCCGTGGAGCTTTCAAACAAGGAAATTCTACGAGATATCCGTTTTTCTTTGCCAGCAGGAAAAATTCTTTCCATCATCGGCATGAGCGGTCAAGGAAAAAGCACATTTCTTGAACTTCTAGCCGGAAAAGTGCGCAAGTCCAAAGGGTCCATCCATTTGGATTCCATCAATCACGAAGAAAGCGACGTTCGCCGTGAAATCGCTTATCTGCCCCAAGAGCCTTTGCTCCGCGATTCGCTGACCGTTATAGAAACCCTTCGTTTAGCGGCCCGTATCACGCTTCCCAAGGATTATTCCTCCAAAGAAACCGACGACCGTGCCCACGCATTGTTGCAGCTGTTGCATATTTCCGCTTTGGAAAAGTGCCGTGTGGGAGTTCTTTCCGGTGGAGAAAGACGCCGTGTCGCCATTGCATCTCAGCTGATGGGAGCTCCCGGGCTAATCCTTTTGGACGAACCTCTTTCCGGCCTTGATCCATTGAACGCAAAACGCCTTTGCGCCCATTTGAAAATCCTCGCTTCCAAAGGTCACACGGTAATTCTCACGACCCACAGCTATGAAGCGCTGCAGGTTTCCGACGAAGTCTTGCTGATACATCAGGGTCAAATGGGATTTTACGGAACACCCCAAGACGCGTTCCGCTTTTTCAACGCAGAAGATCCGGAAGGGATTCTTGAAACGCTATCCGAAAGGACCGCTTCCAATTGGACGGAATCCGGTCGAGGAAACGCCATTGAAGAACCTGAACCTACACCGAGCTTTTTCCCAAAAGTACCGCGGAAGAACATGTTCTTTTACTTCTTCCTGCTACTATTTAAGCAATGGTTCAGAGACCACGGCAAAGCGATTTCCTTGATTCTTCAACCGATGGTCATCGGATTTTTACTTTCCCAGATTTTTTCTAGGAATTCATCACTTTGGGTTGCAGCTTTTGCGCTGTTACTTTGTGCGAACTGGTTTTCTCTTTCCCTTTCCGTGCGAGAAATCGTGCAAGAAAAGGCATTACTCCTAGATGAATTTCGCAAAGGAACTTCCCCACTTTCCATTCTCAGTTCCAAACTGATTTTCACCACATTCTTCGCCCTTCTCGAAACGGGAATCGCTTACGCATTCTTCGCTGATAATATTGAAGTTTATCCATCCGTTTACCTGTGGGGAACGATTCTTTTGACCGTGCTTCCAGCTTCTGCAGCAGGACTTTTGCTTAGCACCTTTGCAAAAAATCCAGGCCAAGCGAACGCATTTCTTCCACTGATCATTCTTCCCCAGATCGCTCTGTCCGGAGCTCTTGTGCCCAAAGACCAGACCACAGGCCTTGCGCAGATTTTAACCCATGCGGTTTGGACAAGTTTTGATCTTTCAGCTCTGCAAAATGTTTTTACAGGGCAAAATCCCGCCATTTTGGACTTAGCCATTCCGGCAGGAATCGCATTCTTAATTTATATTATCGCATTAATTGCGTTAGAAACCATGAAGAAAGCAAAATGACCGTAGAAAAATTTCCTAGACCGTTCAATGAAAACTACGAACTCTTGGGAGTTCTCGGAAAAGGTGGCATGGGCTATGTTTACAAAGCTCTGCAAAAGAACCTGAAACGGGAAGTCGCACTGAAAGTTCTCGACGCTTCTTCAGACAAAGAATCCATTGAACGCTTCTACATGGAAGCCCAAGCGATGAAAGAACTGGACCATCAGAATTTGGTTCAGGTCTTTGATTTTGGAAAACAGGGTACACAGCTTTTTATCGCCATGACCTATGTGAAGGGAAGCACCCTTTCCGAAGTCTTAGAACACCGTCGCCGTTTGGATTTCGACGCAATCGAAATTATTGCAAAGCAAGTTGCCCGTGGCCTTCTTTACGCCCACAGCAAGGGTATTGTCCACCGGGACGTCAAGCCTTCAAACATCATGATCACCCACGACAACCGTGTGTACCTGATGGACTTTGGAATTTCCCACATCCAGTCTGCGGAGCGTTTGACTTTAACAGGCATGACCATGGGAACACCGGAATACATGTCCCCGGAACAGTGCCACGGCGATGAAGTAACCATTGGATCTGACATTTACAGTCTTGGCGTTATTTTGTTCGAAATGACTTGCGGACGTTTGCCGTTCACAGGTTCAAAGCCCATCGAAATCGCCATGAAACATGTGCAGGAAGATCCTCCCAACCCGGAAAACTTCCGCCCCGACATGCCGAAGGGACTGGCAAAGCTCATTTTGAAATGTTTGAAAAAGAGCGTAGCAGACCGCTTCAAGGATATGCAGGAATTTTTGGATGCTTTGGACATCGTTTTTGCGCCGCTGCATCCGGGCGAACGCCATGGCCACGACACCATGAGCATTCGAAATCTCATCAAAAACCGTCCTCTCATTTCCAATCAGGTTACTGATAAGGTTTTTCGTTTTACGAACAAGCATGCAATGCTTTTTGCCATTGCCCTCTTCCCCCTTTTAATTTTACTGATCCTCGCATTCCTATTAACGTATAAACCGCCGAAAACTTTGCAAGAAGTTTCGGGAGTAGAAATTCGAGCCGCTCATGAAGAACGGGATATGGAAGGCGACGACGATTACGACGAATCGAACCTTTTGGACAAGAATCTCAAAACGGCCTGGCTTCTTCCCATGCCCACAAATTCCCGCGCACCGATCTGCATTCTCGACTTTGCACAGCCAACCATCATCACGAACATCGGTTTTGCAACGGGCTTCCAAAAATCCGTAGACGACGAATTCGGGGACCGCTTCCGCATTTTCAACAAACCCAAAACCATTTCGCTTTTGACCAAGGAAGGATACCGTCAAACGATCCATCTTGAGGACATCAAAGGCGTGCAGTATCCGACCATGAAAGCGATGGAAACCACCGAAATTCAAGTGTTCCTCGACGACGCCTATATTGTCAACGAATCGAACGATTTCGCCATTTCCGAAATCCGCGTACTTGGACTTCTTGCCCAATGATTTCGTCAAAGGGCAAAACGAGTTACAATAAAGAAAAAGGTCGATTTGCCGAATTGCACGCAGCGGCATTTCTCTGCCGAAAAGGGTGCACAATTCTCGCCCGAAATTATCGCTATCAAAATGGAGAATTGGATATCGTTGCGAAAGATCCGAAAGGAGTCATTCTTTTTGTAGAAGTCAAATCGGTCTTTGATTCCCAGGTCGGAAATCCGGCGAGCCGTGTCAATGGGCGAAAGCAATTTCGAATATGGAAGACCGCTGCGCACTATCTGCATTTCCACGGCGGACAAAATCAAAAATGTCGTTTTGACGTCATCAGCTTGGACTTGCGCTTTGGAAAATTCACTATAAAGCATTACCCGGACGCCTTTGTCGCTTCACGGGTCATTCCTGAATGCTAAATTTGTATGCACTATGAATTCGACGCGACTTGAAGTACATCCTCTGAATCCGCAATCCCGTCTTGTAAAAATGGCTGCGGACATTCTCGATAAAGACGGCCTTGTCCTTTACCCGACGGAATCCGGCTATGCCATCGGTTGCAACGCCCAATCGTCCAGAGCGATTCACCGGCTTTATCAGCTGAAGAAGCCGATGAAAAAATTCGTGATGGCGATTATCCTTCCGGACATTCGCAGGGCTTCGGAATTTGCCCATGTCAGCAATTTCGCATTTCAGATCATGAAACGTCGCGTTCCGGGACCTTATACATTCATTCTCCCGGCAGATCCTTCTATCGCCCGCAAGCTTGACGTCAAACGTCCTGAAGTGGGATTCCGCATGCCGGAACATCCCTTTTTCAAGGAACTTTTCCGCGTTTACGACAAGCCTATTTTGAGCACTGCCGCAAAACTTTCCGACGACGAAGTTTTTACCGAACCCGATGATCTTTGGAAGCTTTTCCAGCATAGCGTCGATCTTATGATCGATTGCGGACCTATCGATATTCATCCCACAAATATCATCAGTCTTGTGGGCGATTCTATCGAAATCATCCGTGGTGAACTTTTACCGGAACCTTGATCTCTTAAAACAAGCGTTTACGGCGTCCAAGCGTAAGAAAGAATCCATGCCGCAGCCCAGATGACCGCAAGGCAAAAGCGGGTTTCTTTTTTATACGGATGCATGAAAAAGATCGGGTAAAATGCGAGGGGCAGAACAACAAAAGGCATCCACAAAAAATCGACGCCCCGATACGAAAGCGAAAGCATTCCAAAAAAATCGATCCAAATCCAAAGAATGGTGGCAAGGGATGCAAAAAGGCGACGTCTTTTCCCTAAAAAAAGCGTCGAAATGCAAAGCGAAAGCGCTAGCATTTGAAACGGCAAAAGTTCATAATGGGGATATGCCGGCGAAGATAAAAGGCAAACAAAAAGTTCGTCTAACAGCAAACAGAAACCGATGAGAACCGCTCGGAACGGCACTCGCATGGGCGTTTTAAAAAAGAATGGGGCGGGAAGCATCGCAATGAGAGCTGTGAGCATATAGGCAAAGGATGTCATTCTAAACCTCCCTTTTCTTTTTGCAAAGCCATCGATTTCAAATAATGGACAAGAGCTGCCGCTTCTTTATCCGAAATTCTTCCGCGGAATGGACGCATGTAATTTCTACCGTCAAGGATTACCCGTTTTAAAGAATCCATGCCTAAAGAATCGATTCGAGAAAGGGAAAGCGTTTGCGGCAGCGGATAATATTCATGCACAAATTTGCGATTCAAGTTTCCGTCTTTTCCGTGGCATGCGGCGCAACGGGCGTTCCAAATTTCACGAGCGTCTACGGCAGATGATTTCAATTTTCCCGCTTGATCGCTAACCGTGACAAACGCTTCCGAATAAGAAACATCCGACCCGCGGAAAACGAGCCCCCAAACTCCAACACCCCACAGCAAAAGAATTCCTAAAATCCAAGCAATCCGTTTTGAACTCCACACCTTACGCGCAGCAAAAAAAGAAAGCGATAGTGCCGCAGTTAAAGCAGCAATCGGAAACAGAATGGGAATAAGCCGCATCCATGTAATGCTAGGCACATTCCACACAAAGTAAACTGCAAAAAGGAGTGCCGCCAGTGCCCCGAAGCAAATGGAAATCCAAAAAGGCTTTCTTGCAAATTGAACCGGACGAGCCCGCAATTCTTCCAAAGCATTTTCATCCAATGCCAAAGGAAATGCTTTTTGAACTCCCCTGCGGAGCAAGGAAAACAGCACACAAAAAGCCCCGATTCCAAAAGAAAGAAGTCCGATATCCACCCAGGTCCAGTCCAAAGATTCCGGTTGAACAAGCAAAAGGCGTTCCCACCAAAGACTCACCATTCCCGAAATGGCAACAAGAACGCGGGCCCCTTGAATTTCACGAATTTTTGAAATCCACAAAAGCTGGGGAACAAGGAATCCCAGAACGAGAATTTCGGAATGCCAAATGCCTTTGGCTAAAGCTTCCCAAACCCAAAACGCAAGAATCGCCCAAGAAAAAGAAATCAAAAGATCTTCCACAGCACGTACTCGACGGCCAGAAAGTTCCGTCAAAACGAGCACCAGTGCAACTCCCGAATAGAGCGCCCCAAAAATAAAGTACAGCGGAAAATATGCCCCCTGCCAATTCGGCACAAAAGTCACGGCAAAATCCATCGAAACGATGGTATGCACCCAAAGCACCAACGGAAAAAGGATCCACGCAAAGGGCCTTCGAAATCTTTCAAGCGATGACTTTTGAAGGGAAAATAAATGCAGCAAAATGTATAACGACGAAACGATTCCATATGCAAGTATCGCCACAAAATCCCACACCAGCGGAGACTCCGGATTCACAAATACCGATCGCAAATTCCCCATAGGAATCATCTGGTAAAATTCACTAGGAATCCCCAAGTGGATCAGCGGAAATGATGCCGCAACCATCAGGGCCGCTAAAGTCGAAAGTTCCGCCATGAATGCGACCCGGTGCTGCCACCGCGCACCGAGAACAAGCAAAATAGCCGAAAAGAAAGTTCCCGCATGGGCAAGGCCAATCCAAAAAACAAAATTCGCAATCGGCGTTCCCCAGAACCTTTGCTGGGAAATGTCCCAACTGGAAGGTCCAAGAGTCAGTGCGGAATCCACGGCAAAAAGCCCCGGCAAAAGCAAAGCGATTCCAAAAATCAAAATATTCATGCTTTGCCTCTTAAGTAAACCACCGCAGGCAAAAATTTTGCAACGGATTTTGGCGCATAAATTCCGCGATTCTGAGTTTTACGCACAAGTTCCGATTCTGGGTCCAGCCAGTTTCCAAATAAAATCGCACCTTTGGGGCAAGCCTCCGCACAAGCAGGGAAAACATTTTTACCCAACCACTCCGTTCCAAAGGTTTTCGCTTGAATTCGTGCATTCTGAAGCCTTTGAATACAAAGCGAACATTTTTCCATGACCCCTTGAGGTCGCAATGGGACTTCCGGATTGAATTTTGCAGCAAGTCCCAGAGTAAGAGAATCTGCGTAATTGAATTTTCGGGCGTGCAAAGGGCAGTTCGCTCCGCAAAAGCGCGTTCCAATACAACGGGGATAAACCATGGAAGAAAATCCGTCCGGACTTGCCACTGCAGCACCTGTCGGGCAGACCTTTTCACAAGGGGCGTTTCCACAATGAGCGCACATCACGGGCATTTTTCCCCGCAATTCAAGCCAGTGCATATAACGGCCTTTTTTTGCATCTTCCGATGTGACACGGGGAACGTTATTTTCAAGCATACAGGCGAGGGCGCATTTTCCGCAGCCGTCGCAAATGTCCAAATCGATGGCCATTCCAAAACGGATATTCCCATTTCGAAACTTCGGATGCGCTCCAGGCCGAGGAACGGGCGCAAGGGGTTCCGGTCTCGGTTTTAAAAGACGAGCTTCGTCAATTTCTTTTTGCCAAAGATTTTTATCCGGTTTATTCAAAGATTTGGCATGTTTATTCCGCGGCAAAGGCTTTCCTTTTCGACAACCGAAAAGGGAAACCGCAGCCATTGCGCCTGCGAGTAATTTCAAAAAAGAGGCTCTGGAAATCTTCAACGGTGACACCTCGCACAATCCGTAGAAGCTTTTGGAAATCCGAGCTTCCCCTGGTGACAGGCAAGGCAATCTTGCATGCGTACCTGGGGACGGCGTCCTGCATCGATTTCTTTCGCGCTTCCATGGCAAGTTTCGCAGCTGACACCGGATTTCACGTGCAAACCGTGGGGAAATACCACATTCGACGGTAAAAGGCTTGTAAATACAAAAGGTGCGTCCGGAGCGTTCAAAAGAGCCTTATCGAGTCGTTCAATTCCTTCGGATTCCGTCAAAGGCAAATTGTGGCAATCCATGCAGTCCGCTTTGGAAGGCATTGTCGCCCGGATTCCCGCTTCTGCCCCTACATGGCATTTGGAACAATCAAGTCCTAAAGCTTCCGCATGTTTTTCATGGTTGAACGGAACCCGAGAGGATCTTTCATAAAAATACTCCGGAAAGGACGCCAAATCCCATGCCACAAGACCTGCCCCACCCACGATGAGGACAGCCCAAATGACAATCCATTTTACCTTTCTAGTTCGCAATCTTTACCCGAATCCTCGTTCAAAAAAATAATTTTTTGCCTGTATTGGAGTGGGACTTTTTTATATTTGTCATGCTTAATATTCCCAATCAAGGAAGTTCACTTTATGAAACGTACACATAACTGCGGTCAACTTCGCAAGGAAGATGTTGGCCAGACTGTCACACTCGCCGGTTGGGTGGATCGCCGCCGCGACCATGGTGGAGTCATTTTCGTTGACCTCCGAGACAAGTACGGTAAGACGCAGATAGTTTTCAACCCGGATTACAATGCCGACGTTTTGAAGACCGCCGAACAGCTCCGTAATGAATATGTCATTTACGTGACGGGTACGGTTTACGCCCGCGAAGAAGGCAACACCAACGACAAGCTCGCCACCGGTGAAATCGAAGTCAAAGCGAACAAGCTCGAAATTTTGAACGCCGCTCTCACCTCTCCCTTGGCCATTAACGACCCGAACGAAGAATGCAAGGAAAACGACGACCTCCGCTTGCAGTACCGCTATTTGGACCTCCGCCGTCCGTGGATCCAGAAGAAGCTTCTCCTCAAGAGCCGCTTCCTCAAAGCCGTGTACGACTTCTTCTATTCTAACGGTTTTGAAAACATTGAAACTCCGGTGCTCTGCAAGTCCACTCCGGAAGGCGCTCGCGACTACCTGGTGCCGTCCCGTGTGAACCCGGGCAAGTTCTACGCCCTCCCCCAGTCTCCGCAGCAGTACAAGCAGCTCTTGATGATCGCCGGCATGGACCGCTACTTCCAGGTCGCCAAGTGCTTCCGCGACGAAGACCTTCGCGCAGACCGCCAGCCGGAATTCACC
>JAGDBD010000128.1 GCA_017959225.1 Fibrobacter sp.
AGGCTAAACGGGACCGCCGGCCTAGCCGGCGGTTTTGAATACATACAAAGAAAATCCCGGTTTTAGCCGGGATTTGCGTAAAACAGATCGTTTCGCTCCTATGGAGCTTACGATGACGTGGGAGCCGAATAAGGTCTACTTGATTCTATGACCCTTCAGGTTATAGCGTTTGCCGTTCTTTTCAATATAGAGCATCTGATCCGAGAAGCGCAAACGAGCCGCCTTTTCGAAGTTTGCCTTACGGGAAACCAGCGGTTTTTTGTGAATGCCGGCAATACCGTTCACGGCAAATTCCGGAGCATAGCCAGCGTTCAAAGCTTCGATTGCGCCAGCCAAATAGGCAAACGGAGCATTCCAGTTGATAGCGACTTCGTTACTGGCATAACTGCACCTGTTGTCGATATAAGACGTTGCCGGGTAATTTGTTCTATAATCGCTGCATTCCCAGGAATTAGAACCGATGTCTTCACCACCGGGCTGCGGACCGCCCACAAGCATGCCCGGCACCGGAGCAGCGAGTCCGTCCGCCGTACTCGGGCGGTGATGCGGATACTTCGGAGACTTTGCCCCATATCCCGTGAGGAAGGACATGTTCAAAGGATTCTTGCCAAGCAAATAATCCAACACTTTGGTCGCCGCTTCATAATACTTCTTTTCACCGGTCACATAATAAGCGTGGAGCAGCCACACACCCTGATTCGCTGCAACCGCATTCGAACCCCAGACGAAATCATCATACCCCATCACAACGCCAAAGCCTGTTTCGGCACGGGCCGCGAATTCGTCGGCAGTTTTAAGCAGGCTATCCTTTGCATCAGAGCCTTCTTGTCCAAAGGCTTCGGCATAGGACGCTTTACGGTACGTCGCTAGGCCAGCAACATCGGCCCAGCTAGGCACGCTTCCCGTTGCTCCGCTGACCAGATAAGAAGCGTCACCTGTTGTAAAAGCGAGTTCCGTGCCGGCAAAGAGATTTTCGTCCACAAGCCAAGAGTCTCCATATTCACCCGTTGCAACGTCTCCCGGGTTCGAATAGGCAACATTCGGATTTGCAGCGCCCCAACTGAAAGCCTTTTTGGCCGCTTCCAAGCACTGTTCTGCATACGCTGCGTCAAAGGGCAAATATACACGGGCAGCAACGGCCATCACCGCGGCAAAATCAAAGGTTGCAGCGGTACCCTTCCCCACCACGTAACGCTTCGCTTTATCGGCGGCAGGCATCACGTCTCCTGGGAAATCAAGAGTCGTCACTTTATGGAAAACGCCTCCGTCCGTATCTTGCATGGTGAGCATCCAGTCCAAATTGTACTTGATTTCAGCAAGCAGGTCCGGAAGGCTTCCGTCGGCAGGAATGTTCCACTTGAGAGCGTTGAAATAAGTCGGAAAATGTTCGTACAAAGAAAGGAGCGTATAGGTAGAAATGCCCGAGTTCACAACGTACTTGCCATAGTCGCCGGCATCATACCAGCCCTTTGGGCTGCTGATCGATCCCGAACGTCCCGTGGAGCTGTGTAACGCCACATCCGTATCTAGATGACCCGCTGCACGTTTCCACTGGCCTGCATAAGTTTCTTCCAAAGCCATGGAAGCTCTCTGGTAATAGTACCATTTCAAAGAAGCCTGGAGCACTTCTACATACGGAGATTCGGCAATGTTCAAATCCGAACGAATCGCTTGACCGCCCACTTTAATCGTATAAGTTCCCGGAATCGTAAGCTCCGAAAAATCCACCAATTGCACGCTTTGGCCGCTTGCATTCCAAGTCGTTGCCGCAGACGGCGTAACAGTCAGCACGGTAGCCCCGTTCGCATCTGCAATTTCCACATCGCCAGAACCTTCATAAAGGGTAAATTCCTTTGCATCCCCTGCACGATAACCGATCTGGTTAATGTAAGCTGTGGCTGCAAACGAAAAAGAGCTTAGCGTCAACAGCGACGCCGTAAACGGGACAAACTTTTTTAAGCCGAAAGAGTGCGACATGGGACCTCCTTAGAAGTGAGTCATCTATTTAAATCTACGTTCAAACGGGATAATTCATCACGTTTTTTGACGTTATTGGGTTACAATTGTAACCAGACGCAAAAAAAAGGAACCCAACACTAGTTGAGTTCCTTCAAAAAAATTAAAAATGATTACGGGATCAGTTCCGCAGCCAGTCTACGGGCTTCCGCATCGGCGGCAAGGATCGTTTCCAAATCCAGGTTCGAAACGGTCGGGGTCTTTTCCACGATCTTTTCGACACCGTTTGGAATGTCCAAGAAGCCGATCTTCTTTTCGAGGAAGGCGTTCACAAGGATTTCGTTTGCTGCGTTCATCGTGGCCGTGTAAAGTCCGCCTTTTTTGCCGCATTCCATGGCAAGTGCAAGGCAGCGGAATTTTTCAAAGTCCGGTTTGAAGAAGGTGAGTTTTCCCAGTTCCGCAAGGTCCAAACGGCCCGTTTCCAGAGGAATGCGTTCCGGCCATGTCATAGCGCATTGGATTGGGATCTTCATATCGGGAGCGCCCAGCTGCGCCATAAGACTTCCATCGCGGAACTGCACCAAGGAGTGTACACGGCTCTGCGGATGCACCACGACTTTGATCTTTTCGTACGGAATGTCGAACAGGAAGTGGGCTTCGATAATTTCAAGTCCCTTGTTCATCATGCTCGCCGAATCGATGGTAATTTTTTTACCCATGCTCCAAACCGGATGATTCAAAGCATCTTCCAAGCGGATATCCTTGAATTTTTCTATAGGCCATTCGCGGAAAGGTCCACCTGATGCGGTAATCTGGAGCTCTTCCACTTCTTCTTTCGGACGGTCCGCCAAGCACTGGAAAATGGCGTTATGTTCGGAATCCACCGGGGTCAAGTACGCCTTCGGATTCGCCTTGAGAGCTTCCGTAATCACTTCTCCCGCCATCACAAGAGTTTCTTTGTTGGCAAGGGCAATATGCTTGGACGCACGAATGGCAGAAAGCGTGGGAAGGCAGCCCACCGATCCCATCAAAGAGTTCAACACGATATCCGTTTTCGGATCGCTCACCAGTTCGCAAAGGCCGTCCATTCCGGTGAGAACAGGTTTTCCAAGTTCAAGGGAAAGCGCTTTAGCCGCTTCCGGGTCGAACATGCAAACTCGTTCCACATGCATTTCTCGAACGATCTGAGCGACCTGCTTCCAGTTGCGATTGGCAGCTACCGCGTAAAGCTTAAAACGTTCCGGATGTTGCTTTAAAACGCCAATCGTTGACGAGCCAATCGAACCCGTTGCACCGAGAAGAGCGACATTTTTCATTCTGTAGCCTCGAAATTTTAAGTTATCCAAATCAAAGATAGAAAAAAGGAATCCCTTCAAAAAGGAATTCCTTTTGTTTTCAGGAGAGCCTGTGTTACAGGCGCACCTTGAAGGTTTGCCCACCGACCTTCACAATGTACAAGCCTTTTGGCCCGGAAAACACCTTTTGTTCGCAACCCAAAGCCCGTGTAGAACGCAGTTTATTTCCCAGCGCATTGAACACGGTCACAGACATTCCCTGCGCCCCCGAAACCATCACAGATCCGCCGCTCGCATAAACAGCATACGGAAAATCCTTTGAAACTTCCGGCAAAGCTAGCGTTTGGCTCGAAGACGATTCCGCCTGTTCACTGGAAGAACTCGCCGCCAAATTCTGAATTTCAATTAACCCTGCATTGGGAACGGCGTTAAAAATGATGTAATCGTCCGAAAGGGTAAATTCCAACTCCGCATTCGCTTGCAGTACTTGAATCCGATTCCAATCCTCCGATTTTTTTACGCGAAGCGTCAGCGGATAATCATACTGCGAAATGGCATCTTTGATTCCGTGGGTCAATTTGAAGTTGACCGTATTTGGATTTCCGCCGTCCATGAGTTCAATCGTCGAAGCGTTACGTTCCTTGATATACATAGCAACGTTCCGGAAAGGCGCAACCCAGATATCCTTGTCATTCTGGGAAGCCCACTGAAGCGCATTTTCCATATCGCTAATATTTGTGGGCGAATATGTTGCTGCACCATTTTCTTTATCTACAAATCCATGGGTTAAAAACATTACCCAGCCACCGTTCTGAACAGCGGTCTGCATATTGCCTATAAAATCGTTTGATCCTAACGAACCTGTCATAATCGCGGGGGTCTGCGCCCAATTGTTAGGACCGTCCTTGCCCATCACGTTCGACATTCCCCATGCATTGCAAATACGTCCAGCGATGTAATTTGCCAAAACCGCGGATTCATCCGGAACATTGCAGTTCGGGTAAGCAAGAGTAATGCAGCCGTACTTTTGCGAAATTTGGGCTTCAATACCTTGCTTGGAAGAAGCTTCTTCTCCTGTCATGACTTGAGAATGGGTATTGCTATGGCTTGCGATTTCGTGGCCATTATTTGCCATATTCTGAAAGCCGGTCCAATTGGGGTTCCAGTCCACCACCAAGTTGAATGTCGCTTTATAGCCGTACTTGTCGAACAATGGACCGGCGTCGGTCACATGGCTCGGAGCTCCATCGTCAAACGTGAATGAAGCGGCTCCCTTACGAAATCCTGACCAGGTCGCAATTTCAACCGATTGTGCAAATACCGCCGACACCCCCAAAACAAGCGCAGCCGCCACAGAAAATTTTTTCATACTCATCCCTTTCTATACCTTTAACTGTAAAGTAAAAAGAAAATTCCCCTATTGAACCTGCACCAAAAAATCTCCGTTGTAAATCCAAACAACAGCTTTTTAAACGCAAAAAAACCGGAACTTGTCCGGTTTTAAAGAAAACTTCAAAGAATTTTTAAGCGACGCCTTTCAAAAATTCCATGACCAGGTAAAGGGTCGGAGCAGCAAGGTAAAAAGAATCGCAACGGTCAAGAACACCGCCATGACCCACAAAGAGATTTCCAGAATCCTTCGTTCCACTCCAACGCTTGAGAGCGCTCATCAAAAGGTCCCCCGCTTGCCCTGCCACCGTCAAAATGAATCCCAGCGCAATGGCCGAAACCCAATTGAACTGCACACCGAAAGCCGAAAGCGCCGAAGTGCATTTTGCAAAATAGGCGACCCAAGCGATCGTTGCAATGGAACCTGCAATGGAACCTTCCCAAGTCTTTTTCGGACTGATTGTCGGAGCGAACAGGTGACGGCCAAAAGGACCTTTACCCGCTGCAAATTTGCCAAAGAAGTATGCGACTGTATCGCAAAGCCAAACGCTTGTCATCACAAGGATAAATGCATAGCAATGTTCAAAACCATGACCGTTCCCCACCATGAGAGCGTTCATGCCGCCCCAAAGTCCCAAGTACAAAGGCGCACCGAGCTGCATCACAAGCCATGGGAAAAGGTGGTCAATATCTACCTTTGCATAGGCCAGGGCAATGTAAATGGCTAAAATCACAAGAAGCGTAGAACCGAGCACAAAAGGCACGGCAGGGAGTCCAAAATAGCCGCCTTCGGAAAGCACCCAGGCAAGGGTCAGCGCAAGCGAAGATGCAAAGGAAAGATACCGTGTATCCGGACCTTTGTACATTTTGGATGCCATGCGAGCCCATTCCCAGGCACCGACACCGGCCAAAAAGCACAAAAGGGCCACGCGGCTAAAATCGTTGAACCACAGTAAAAAGAACACCACCGGAATAGCGATGAAGGCGGTAATCAAACGCTGTGCCAAATTACTCATGCAAAACCTTTCCGAATCTTCTTTCGCGCGTGTTGTAAAAATCAATCGCTTTCTGGAACTCTTCGTTTGTAAAGTCCGGCCAAAGCGTTGGTGTAACGTAGAATTCACTGTAAGCAGCCTGCCACAGCAAATAATTGGAAAGTCGGAATTCTCCACCGGTACGAATGACGAGGTCCGGATCCGGAGCTCCTTTTAAATACAAATGCTTGGCAAAAACGGATTCGTCAACGGCATCCAAAGAAAGGGTGCCATCTTTGACTTCTTGCGCAATCGCTTTGCAAGCATCCACAATTTCAAGGCGTCCACCGTAAGAAATGGCGAGGTTCAACTGCATACCGGTATTGTTCGCCGTTTCATCGATTGCATGCTGCAACTGAGTCCGCGGTGCTTCCGGTAAGCGGTTGATGTTTCCGATGACCACGAGCTTCACGTTTTTTTCCATGAGATCGGGCAGTTCCTTGTGGACCATTTCCACGAGGAGCTTCATCAGGTAATCCACTTCTTTAGAAGGACGCTGCCAATTTTCGGAACTGAAAACGTACAGGGTCAAATGTTCCAGATGCAAATCACATCCGAATTTCACAGCATCAATCGTGGCCTGGGTCCCTTTGCGGTGACCCAGAAAACGTTCGAGACCGCGGCCCTTTGCCCAGCGGCCATTGCCGTCCATAATGATGGCTACGTGTTTCAGTTCGTTCGACATAGGCAATTACACCGCAAGAAGGTCGGCTTCTTTTACCTTCAGAATTTCGTCGATCTTTGCAATGTAAGCGTCGGTCGTCTTCTGGATCTGTTCCTGACTCTTCTTGGCGACGTCTTCGGCGATTTCCTTGTTCTTCTTAATGGCATCGTTCGCTTCGCGGCGAATGTTGCGCACGGCGACCTTGCCTTCTTCGGCATGCTTGCGGGCAAGCTTCACCAGTTCTTCGCGACGTTCCGAAGTAAGGATAGGAATCGCGACGCGGATGCAGTTGCTTTCCATCATTGGAGTCACACCGATATTTGCCACGAGGATTGCCTTGTTGATGGCTTCGACCATGGGCTTTTCCCACGGAGTCACGAGGAGCATACGCGGTTCCGGAATAGAAACCTTTGCCACCTGCGGAATCGGAGTCGGCGTACCGTAGTAATCCACCATCACATTGTTCAAAATAGTCGGAGTTGCGACGCTTGTACGGAGCTTGGCGAATTCGCGTTCCGTAGCTTCAACAGCCTTTTGCATCTTTACTTCATATTCTTCAGCCATG
>JAGDBD010000129.1 GCA_017959225.1 Fibrobacter sp.
GCCATTGTCTGCCGGAGCGTCGATTTCAAAAGAAGCCTGCAGGAAAAGAGTCATCTTGGCAGTATCGCCACTAGCGGCAAAAGACACGAACTGGTTCGGCGTAAAGGGAATCTGCTGCTTGGTCAGGTACTTACGCACGGACTGCGGATCGTTCGGGTCCATCTTATCGTTACAGCCGGTAACGGACATCATCAATGCGGCCGCACAAAGAGCCAACAACTGCTTTTTCATAAAATCTGCTCCAAAAAGAGGTTTTTCTTATTTTTGACCTAAAAATAAACAATTTTTGCGTATTTAACACAAAAAAACTCTATTTAGAACTTTTTTTTACCAAATTTCGGCAAAAGAAGGCTTCAGATCTTTTTGGATTCGATCGTAAAAGGCAAGTCGCCGGCGAAAGTTTCGACATCCACGGTAAGCGTCATCGAGACGCCCTTGCCTCTACGCTCTACAACAAGTCGATTATCTTCGCAGCGGATATCCAGGCTCCCGTCGCGAAGGACCGGGTTCTTCTTGCGCATATCAACCATCTGCCGAATGAATTCGTACAAAGGCTTCTTCTGCATTTCGCCCAGCTTTTCCCAGGGGACGCTCCGGCGGTTGTCGGGATCCTTGCCGCCCTTCATCGAGAGTTCTTCGCCGTAATAAACGCAAGGGGCGCCCGGCATAAAGAAGAGGAGCGCATAGGCGAGCTTGATGCGTTCGATGCTGGTGCGCGGTTGCGACCCGAGACGGGTCGTATCGTGGCTTCCGAGCAAGTTCATGGGGATGTCGCCACGGCCTTCCACGAAGGCGCCGCGCACCCGTTCGCAGAATTCAGCCGCATCAATCGGATTCTCGTCGAAAAGGAACTGCATCACCGCCTTGCGGAAAACGTAGTTCATCACACCGTCGAACTGGTCGCCTTTCAGCCAACGCAACGGATCATCCCAGATTTCACCGACAATGTAGGCATCAGAGTTCACCGCTTTCACGCGGCGACGGAACTCCTGCCAAAAACTGTCATCGTCGATTTCGTTCGGAACATCGAGACGCCAACCGTCTATACCGCGCTTCATCCAGTACTCGCCTACCGAGAACAAGTATTCACGCACATCGGGGCAATCCGTATTGAACTTCGGAAGCGCCGGGAAATTCCACCAGCATTCGTAATTGGGTTTCCCCGAATAGGCATTCAACGGCCAGCCCTTCACATGGAACCAGTCCACATAAGGCGAATTCGGCCCCAGTTCCATAAGGCTATTGAACTGGAAAAATCCTCGCGAGCAATGGTTGAACACACCATCCAGAATCACGCGGATTTTTAGCTTGTGAGCCTTTTTCACAAGCCGGTCAAAATCTTCGAGCGTGCCGAGCACCGGGTCAATCTCGAAGTAGTCCACCGTATGGTAACGGTGATTCGAATTGCTCTTGAAAATCGGACAAAGGTAAATCGCATTTACACCAAGGCCCGCAATGTACTCTAGTTTGTCTTCAATGCCGGCGAGGTTTCCGCCAAACATATTTTCGCGAGTAGGCTTGCTTCCCCACTCCACGAACTTGCCTACTGCATGGTAACGCTCCGAACGGCAGAAACGGTCCGGAAAAATCTGATAAAAGATAGCGTCTTTAACCCAAGCAGGAGCGAACATCATCAAAAGCCTTCAGTGATTAGTTTGAGACATCCTTTATGCAGCGAACGGGCAAACGCCACTTCTGATTTAAAGAGGATACTCTGGCAATTCTCTTATCGACATATAGAATGTAAGAGTTTGTTTCACCCGGCGTTGAACTCCACAATTCAGCGGTCTTTTTGTCATCAGTAACTTCACTGTATTCGCTAAGTATGACCGGCGAAGGTATTAACGAAAAGCCGTAATCGTCGGTCATATTCGCAAAACTCCAAATTTCAGTTGCGGACAATTTTATTGGTGCGGCTTCTTCACCTCCGGCAAAATCTATCAATGTACGCAATTCAGTCGTATCCGGGAGGTGCCAACCTGGGGGGCATGCCTCACGGGCCGCCTCCCATGTATAGAAAGCTCCATATACGTTGCAATAGCCATCCATAAAGCCATAACAAACTGCATCGATGCCGTTCCCGCGGTAATTCAAATTCTGGGCGAACCATACCTGCGTTCCGACCGTTGTAATTCTATAAATGTGATTGTCTCTCAGATCCATAAAGGTTTCACCATCCGGTACTGAAACAGAACTGCTACTAAAGATGTCATGGACCGTCGAAATTTGAATATTCTCGCCCAAAACGGTATTGAAGCAAATCTCATTGTAGGTTGAACTGGCACTGATACTAAAGTAATAATAGTCTATATCGGACTCTTCATTATAAGTGAGGGCGTCAGGCACATAAAATCCAATCATCGCAAAAACGGTATCTCCCGCAGGGACCGAAGCAAGCCATGTTCCTGTCTTGTCAAAATGGAACGTGCCTTTCCCGCATGCCTGATTTCCATTCGACCCATTAAACGTAGCCCCATAATTGGTCGAATAAATTTCTGTTCCCTTTTCAAATTCCATATTTTCACCAGGACGACGTCCCAGATCGATGTATTTGCCAAGGAACATTCCATAACGATACCACGCCGGTTTTCCACCGGCATATCCACATTTCATATCTATCCCGATATATTGGTCATTTCCATTGGACGCAATAAACCATATTTTATAACCAACGTATCCTGAATTACGCTTTCCAACCAAGCCGCCAAAACATTGTTCCAAAAAAACACCCGAACTATCAAGCGTAGAATGTTGCCGAGAAGAGCTTGATTTTTCACTAGACGAAGAGACCTGCGAATCGGAACTTCCGGAGTCTTTAACACTAGAC
>JAGDBD010000130.1 GCA_017959225.1 Fibrobacter sp.
AAGGAGCGAATGGACAGTCCGAACTTAGAACCTGGCGCCATGGAATCAACAATCGTCTGGTAGTCGGCTGTCGAAATGTATGGCTTGGGAACGAATGCTGCGGTATCTTTGGAAACAGGTTCCTGCGCCGTCAGCAATGTTACCAAAATCAAAAGTGCGGACCAGAATGTTTTCATTTGACTCCCGGAATTTCAAAGCTTGCGCCGGTCAATTTTTTTAAGTGTTTCCAATAATAGGGATATGTTTTGTTCACACAAAGCGGGTCTAGAATGCGAATGGATTTTTCTTTTGGAATTCCAAAAGCGGCAAGGCTCATGCACATGGCCATGCGGTGGTCGTCATAGGTTTTGAATTCGGCTGGCAAAAATTCTTTTGGCGGCGTAATGGTAATGGAATCGTTGGTTGTCGAAACGGTAGCGCCTACTTTTCGAAGTTCATTCGCCATGGCTTGGATGCGGTCCGTTTCTTTGACCTTCCAACTGTGGATTCCGCGGATCGTGCTTGTTCCATCTGCAAACAGGCAAAGGGCCGCAACGGTCATTGCAGCATCTGGGATCGCAGAAAGATCCTTGTCAATGGCTTTGAGGGGAAACTCTCCGCGGCGGCTTTCCACAAAGCCTTTGCCGTAAGAAATGTTTGCACCCATTTCTGCAAGGACGTCTGCAAAATGGATGTCTCCCTGCATACTGTTTTGATCAAGTCCGAGCAGCCGCACAGGTCCGCCAGAAATCGCCGCCGCTGCAAGCGCATAACTTGCACTGGAAGCGTCCCCTTCAATGTCATAATCGCCCGGTGAAGTATAACCGGTATTTGGAACGTGAAATTCCTTAAAATCCAGATTTTCAACTTCAACGCCAAAGTCGCGCATCATGCGGAGGGTCATAGAAACATAAGGCTTTGAAATCAGTTCCCCGTCTACGACAATTTTCAAAGGATTTTGCATGCAAGGTGCTGCAAGCAGAATGGCCGTCAGATACTGGCTCGAAATGTTCCCTCTGATGTGAAGAACGTCTCCCTGCAAACCGTTTGCATGCAGAACGATCGGCGGAAATCCCTCTTTTTCTGCATAATCGATCTTTGCTCCAACTTGGACTAATGCGTCCACAAGGTCGCGGATCGGGCGTTCCTTCATGCGTTCAATGCCGGTGAGCGTATATTCCCCATTGCCAAGGGCCATCGCTGCGGTCAAGAATCGGATTGTCGTTCCTGAGTTTCCCACAAAAATGTCCGCTTTTTTTGCCGGGAATTTTCCATTTTGGCCGGGAATCGTGACTTCTGTGAAATCATCCGAAACTTGGATTCCTTTTACGCCGAGCTTTTCGAGAGATTCTGCCATGCGCAATGTATCGTCACTCCACAATATATTGTGGAGCTTTGTTTCTCCTTTGGCAAGAGCTGCCAAAACGTATGCGCGGTTGGTAATGCTCTTGGAACCGGGAAGGCGAATTTCCCCTTGAATATGTTCCAATGCCTGAATATCCAAAAAAGTTGGTTTCGAGGAATTCTGATTCATGATTTCAAATTTAGATTAAATTAATAACATAGAGAGGTTTAGTATGGGACAGAGTAGCGACGTTTCACAACTGGTCAAAAGCCTAATGACCTCTGAAATATTCAAAGATGTCAAGGCTGAACAAATCGAGGAAATTGACGATATTATTTCCCGCGTTCCATTGTCTGAAGGTGAAATTTTGCTGGAAGAAGGCACGGAATCCCATAGCTTTTACGTTGTCGAAAGCGGTGACGTGGAAGTGTTCTTTTCGGTTCCTGGCGAAGACAATTTTGTTGAAGCTTGCCGTTTAAGGGTTGGGTCGGTGGTCGGCGAAATGGCGCTCCTTGAAAACGATGTGCATTCTGCACGGGTCGTTGCCAAAACCCCTTCGAGCGTCATTCAAATCGATAGCGCCGCCTTTTTGATGTATTTGGAAACGCATCCCGAAGTCGGCTATGCCGTTATGCGGAATTTGGCACGGATTATCAGCCAGCGTTTGCGCTATACGGACCAGTTCGTTCGCCACATCGCTTCCAATTAAAGAAGCTTTGTTTGTAATGGAAGGTATTGCATGGAAAAAGAAATCGGTGAACATATTTTCCCTATCCGGTTTTCGGACTGCGATCCGAAAAGCCGGTTGAGAGTTTCTTCCTTTTTCGATTTTATGGAAGAAACCGCCATTTTGGATGC
This sequence comes from Fibrobacter sp., assembly GCA_017959225.1. Classification (GTDB taxonomy): domain Bacteria; phylum Fibrobacterota; class Fibrobacteria; order Fibrobacterales; family Fibrobacteraceae; genus Hallerella. Next base: position 2,183 of record JAGDBD010000130.1, read on the forward strand.
GGAAGAAAATGGTTTTGGAATCTGGAAAATGGTACAGCGGGGCTATACATCCGTGATTTCCCGCTTAAAACTGCGCATCAATTATGTTCCGCGTTGGGGCGAAAAATTGCATGTTTCTACGTGGACAAAATCCATTTACAATCACAAAGTGGCTTTGCGGGATTATTCGATTACGGATGACAGCGGAAACATGATTGCCGAAGCGACGTCTTCTTGGCTCGTGGTGAATTTGCAGACGGGTCGTTCGGAAGATCCGGAACAGACGCCTTTTATGCCGGTTCTTTATCCGGAAAAAAGCGCGATTTCTGAAAATCTGGAATTGATCGATGTGCGGCCAAATCCCCGGGTGGTGTTAACCAAAACCGCAGTCTATTCCGATATTGATATGAACAGGCATGTGAATAATTGCCGTTATGCGGATTGGATTTTGGACGCCCTTTATTTGGATCCTGAAATGAAGGGAAAGACCATTCGTTCCGTTCAGATCAACTTCCTTGCGGGAATTCCCCTTGGCGAAAATGTGCAATTGGTGCGTTTTGATAATTCAAACCATCACGCCTATATCTTCGGAATCAACGCAAAAGATCCGTCTGTGGTGCATTTTCAGGCGCGGATCGGTATTGTGAACAAAGATTAAAGCAAGATTTTTTTAAGTTTTTCTACATGAAGGGAATTGTACTTGCCGGAGGTTCCGGTACCAGATTGTATCCGCTTACGATGGTGACGTCGAAGCAGCTTTTGCCTGTTTACGATAAGCCCATGATTTATTACCCGCTTTCGACGCTTATGCTCGCCGGCATTCGCGATATTCTCATTATATCGACGCCGACGGATTTGCCGAATTTTGAACGCCTTTTGGGCGACGGCAGCGCCATGGGGTTGAATCTTTCGTACAAAGTTCAGCCGAGCCCGGATGGACTTGCCCAGGCTTTTATTTTGGGCGAAGATTTTATTGGCGACGATTGCTGTGCCATGGTATTGGGCGATAACATTTTTTACTGCAACGGCTTTAGCCCGCTGCTTCGCGGGGCTGTAAAAAATGCGGAAGAAAATGGACGTGCAAGCGTATTCGGCTATTATGTGGAAGATCCGGAACGTTTTGGCGTTGTGGAATTTGACGATAATGGCAAGGTGATTTCGGTAGAAGAAAAACCCAAGGAACCGAAGAGCAATTATGCGATCACGGGCCTTTATTTTTATGACAACCGCGTGTCCAAGTTTGCCAAGGCCCAAAAACCCAGCGCCCGTGGAGAATTGGAAATTACCGATTTGAACAAGGTTTATCTGGACAAGGGTGAATTGGATGTAAAGCTTCTTGGCCGCGGATTTGCATGGCTCGATACGGGAACCATGGACAGCTTGATCGAAGCGGGGGATTTTGTCCGCATGGTGGAAAATCGCCAGGGCATTCAGATCTCTGCTGTGGAAGAAATCGCCTACATCAACGGCTGGATCAGCAAGGAAAAGCTTTTAGAAAGTGCTGCCAAGTATGGCAAGTCTCCTTACGGTCAGCATTTGCGTAAAGTTGCTGAAGGAAAGATAAAGTATTAAACAATGTGGAATGTGTAATGAGTCATTTCTCTTTTCACATTTCACACACCACATTTCACATTTAACAATTTTTTTAGTATGAAACGTTCTATTGTCATTACCGGCGGTGCAGGATTTATTGGAAGCCATGTCGTTCGCCTTTTTGTGAATAAATATCCCGAATACAAGATTATCAACCTTGACAAGCTTACTTATGCTGGTAACCTTGCAAACCTTAAAGATGTTGAAGGCAAGCCGAATTACAAGTTCGTAAAAATGGACATCTGCGACTTCGATGCTTTTTACAAGCTCATGCAAGAAGAACATGTGGACGGAATCATTCATCTGGCTGCGGAAAGCCATGTGGACCGCTCCATCAAGGATCCGTTTACTTTTGCCCGCACAAATGTGATGGGAACGCTCTCGCTTTTGCAAGCGGCAAAGCTCTATTGGGAAAGCCTCCCGGAAAAGTACGAAGGCAAGCGCTTCTACCACATTTCTACCGACGAAGTCTACGGCGCTCTCAAGATGAACCATCCGGAAGGTATTACGCCTCCGTTTACGACCACGGCTTCTAGCTCGGAACACCATTTGGCTTACGGTGACGACTTCTTCTACGAAACCACGAAGTACACGCCACACAGCCCGTATTCTGCATCCAAGGCCGGTTCTGACCACTTTGTCCGCGCCTTCCACGACACCTACGGCATGCCGACGATCGTGACGAACTGCAGCAACAACTATGGTCCGTACCAGTTCCCCGAAAAGTTGATTCCGCTGTTTATCAATAACATCCGCCACACGAAACCGCTCCCGGTTTACGGCAAGGGCGAAAACGTTCGCGACTGGCTCTTTGTAGAAGACCACGCTCGCGCCATCGATGTGATTTTCCATAATGGCAAGATT
>JAGDBD010000015.1 GCA_017959225.1 Fibrobacter sp.
GCCCTTTTTCGCGTCCTTCGGCAAGCCCTTTTTCGCGTCCTTCGGCAAGCCCTTTTTCAAGTCCCTCGGCCCGTCCTTCCGCAAGTGCCTGCGCCCTTGCACGAAGTATTCCACCGGCAATTCTTGTATCGATTTCTGCTTGCGTGATCATATCTTTAGCTTGCCTTGTTAAAAGTTCATCGTTTAAATTTTCAATTCTGATGCGCTCCAGGGCACTGCCAAGGACTTCGTTACCGAATCGTGGCAGTTCTTTGCCATCGCCGGCATGGTTTAGCAGATAAAGCCAGGCGTCCATGGGCCCCTTCACTTCGCTAACTGACTTTTTGAAGTTGGGGAGACTAATCATAATATACCTATTTTTATTGAAGATTGGCGTTAGACTTCCGGATTTCAAAGCGTTGCGATTATAGAGCGCCCATTCGTCGACATACTCTCCTGCAGAACCTGGAAGATCGAAGTCGCAAATCCATATGGATATTGTCTCCGGAAGTTCATACAGCTTGCTTTTGCGAGCTTCTTTAGGAAGTGACAAAAATTCTTCTGAACGGTCCATTTCCTTTTTCCCTTTGATGATGAGAAATGCCTTGTATAAAACAGCTCTGTCAATCAGATAGTCGTGTTCCGCTTTTTGCATTTCGATGTCTAGAAAACGTCCGCTTCCTGTTGTGGCAAAAATGTCTAGGATGACCTTTTTGCTTTGCACGGAATACATGGAAATTGTCTTGTCGAATGAAAATGTGAGATTCTTGATTTTTTCGTCGCCTTCTAATTCGAGGACTCCGTCCAAGAAATCTTTGATCGCTTCTTTGCTATCAAAGAGTTCCTTGAATGCGGTATCGTATTTGGGATCCATATAGATTTGTCCTTGTAATGGCTCGGGAATAGGGTTTTTGCGTTTTGGTCGTGTAAGCTTTTCTTGGTTCATGGCATTTGACCGGATGCGTTCCGGAATACGGCTGGCGAAATTGCTTTGCTCTTTATAAAACGGAGATGGGTAGCAAAATGAGATGTAAAATTTTGCTTGCTTTTTTTGAAAACGGATTCGGTATTGGATAAAGCGATATAACTATATTTTTTGAATATGAAAAAGGTTTGGCTTGTTTGCCTGACATTGGGGCTTTGCGGATGCAGTTTGCTTTCGGGAGTTAAAAGCTCATCGATTTATGAAAGTCTTGAAAATCAGACGTTGTTTCAGGCGTCTTCTGGCGACAGTGAAAAAATGGCGGCAGAAAAAGGTCGCGATGAAAAGACGATGAATATGACAAAAATGGACGCCGGTGACGTGGATACGTATGATTCTACAGGCGCTCCCATGGTGAATGTGGCTCCGGATACGCTCCTTGTGAAAATCGACCATGGTTTGGACTTGACTGATCCGACGTTGAATCCGCGTCCGCTGGTGCTGAATCCTGATTCCATTCCTTAACGAATTCCTATTGATTTTCTAAATTTGCGGTCATGAAAAAGATTTCGCTTACAGGCATTAAGCCAACTGGAACGCCGCATCTCGGCAATTATTTGGGCGCAATCCGCCCGGCCCTCGAACTTGCCAAGGATTATGATACCGTCTACTTCATTGCAGACTATCACGCTTTGACCACTGTGCATGACGGCAAGGAAATGGCCGATAACATTCACAAGGTGGCGGCGACTTGGCTCGCCTGCGGTCTTGATCCGGAAAAGGGCCTTTTCTACAAGCAGAGCGATATTCCTGAAATTTTTGAATTGAATTGGGCGCTGAGTTGCTTCACCCCGAAGGGCTTTATGAACCGTGCCCATGCTTACAAGGCAAAGGTCGAAGCGAACCGTGCAACCGGTGAAGATCTCGATACCAACGTGAACATGGGACTTTACTGCTACCCGTGCCTCATGGACGCAGACATTTTGATGTTCAATTCAGACGTTGTACCGGTGGGCAATGACCAAAAACAGCACGTAGAATTTGCCCGTGACGTCGCCTTTCGC
>JAGDBD010000016.1 GCA_017959225.1 Fibrobacter sp.
CTTCGACCTTATCGGTGATGCCAAAACCGTCCATCACGATGGTGACGACGGGTCCCTTGATACCGGGGAAGTTGGAAAGTTTCTTGAGCATGATTTACTCCGTGTTTAAATTTACGGGCGAAAATTTAGAAAAATAAAACGGTTCCCCAAAGGAGGGGAACCGTTGAAAATCGGTGTTTTGTGACTTATTTCTTTTTAAACATGAGGATTGACAGGGCGTAGTTGCCATTTGCATCCGGAGTATCCGATTTGCTCTGCAACGTGAATGCGTAGAAGCCGTCACCCGTTTCTGCGTTGTAGTTGGCGCCAATAGCGACATAGAACATGAATGATTCAAAATCACTCGATGTTGTAAGGCCACCTTTCTTGAACCGGAAATCGCTCATGTGTGCCGGAGCAGGAGGCAGGAGGTTAATTGTCCAGTCATCATCATAATTTTTATCTCTATTGTTGCTGTAAGGGGTAATCTGTACTCCATTTTGAGTATACATGGAAATTTTTCCTGTCAAATCGTCAGAGATGAAGACTATGTCTGCAGATGCAGTAGGAACTGTCGTTGCTGTTGCAAGGGACAATCCTTCTGAACTCTTTGTTCCGAGGTTGACTACTGCCGATACAAGCTCCACGGATTCCGCTGCGATTTGTTCGGGAGTCTGTGTCGGTGTTTCAGGAATGACTTCACAGAAAGATTGATCACGAACAAAATTTGTGGAATCTATAGAGACGTACATGTTGGGAATGTTGCTGTCGTATGAGGCATTGTAAACGGCGTAAACACGGAACGACCCGCAATCAGCTTTGTTGTTGTCTGTAATGCTAGCTCCGTATTGTCCCCAGTTGATATTGGGGACAGGTCCTGTGACGGAATCGTTTGCAATCGTTAGAGGCGATTTTACGATTTCGCCTGTTTCGGTAATCTTGGCCAGAATCAGTTTTGCAGAGGTGAAATTAATTTCAGCTCCAGTAGGTATGGCCGTTGTGTCAAGCAAATCAAGTTTTGCTCCGCCTTCAATGAGCATAAGGGTTCCGTCACCGTTGACGCGAACATTCAACGTTGTCGGAACGATGGGAGAAATGCTTGTTATGGTGGGGAGTTCAGAAGACTCATCAAAGGGCTGCTGGCTTGGACCAGTGGAGTTCCCCGATTCATCGTCGGAACATGCTGTGTAGCCAATCAACATTGCTGAACTCATCGCTACCGTCAGTAGATAGTGCGAAAATGCGTATTTCATAATTCACCTCTTTTGTCTTTTTTTCTTCTGTACTTAAAAATAAACAAAAAAATTAAAAAACATGCAATATAAGGAATTTGAATCAAAAAAATGTGACCAAGTTGGCTTTTATTGTGTTAAAAAAGACTTACAAAAGAAAAATACTCCCAAAGTCCAAAATGACTTTCGGAGTATTTCAAAGAATCAGTAGTTTTTTGAGGAAATGTGCTACTTATTTTTTATAATAAATGACTGAAAGCGTCCTAACGCCATTTCCATCCGGAACGCTCTTGTCTGCGAGCGTGATGGCGTAGAAATCGTCTCCTGTATCGGCGTTGAAAGCCGGACCAACGACAACAACGAAGAAGTCGATGTCGAACTTTTCGGTGGATTCGGCGAGCTTAGATTCCGTGAATCTGAAGTCACTGATGTGGGCCGGAGTCGGAGGCAGGTACTTGGAACCGTAGTCATCGTCAAAGTTCTTATCCCTGTCGTTGTTGTACTTGACAACCCTGTAACCGTTGACGCCGTAAAGGGAGAGCGTACCGGCTTCGTCGGCCTGAACTCGAATCTGGGCTTCAGCCATAGGAACTTCTGTTCCGGTTGTGAACGAGAATCCATAAGTTAAGGATGTGCTCATTTGGCCGGTGTACTGATTAAGTTCTGCGTCAGATACAATGATATCGGCGGCAGAGGAAGAAACCGGTTCCGGATCCGGCATGCAAGCTTCTTCGCTACGAACGAATTCTACGGAATCGACGGAGATGAACTTATCGGGGATGGCCGGATCATTTGTTGCATTGAGCACGACGAACAGTTTGAACGGTCCGCACTGAGTCTTTGCCGTGTCAACGATGCTCACGCCCATCTGACCGAGGTTAATCGCATCCTGGGGGAATGAGGGCATCGTGTAAGTGAGCTGGAGCGGAGTCTGTTCGTTCTGGCCCAATTCGTTCACGTGAGCGAGTGTGAGCGTCATGCCCGTGAAGAACGGATCGTTTTCGCTATCGGCGTTAGCAGTCGTGTCCCAACCATCCAAGATGGCACTTCCGTTAAAGTAGAAAATGGTTTCGTCCGCATTGGGTTTGCAGGAAGCCTGCTGGAAACGAATGGGAGAAACTTCTGTTACTGGAATGGATGACATGAGCGGCGCTGCGGACGATGACGATTCCGTAGGAGTCCTCACTGGCGCTGAAGGGTCGCTACCATTGTCGCAAGCGAACATCACGGTAGTAAATGCCGCAAAAAGAGCAAGCAGCGACACGCTTTTCAAAATATCGTATTTCATTTTGTTTCCTCTCTATATATATAATCCTAGAAAATAAACAAAAAATGGGAAAATGTATCGATTCCGGTATGTAAAATTCAGTATAAAAAAGGCTTCTATTCTAAAAAAAGTGAGGAATTTAACGGATTTTTGTAAAAAAATGGTTGCACGCCTGAATTCTTAAAAGAGAGACCTATTTAAGGCCCCTGATAATGTCTCTAATCCTTGCCGCTTCCTCGAAGTCAAGGCGTGTTGCAGCCTCCTTCATTTGGCGTTCCAAATCTTCCAGCCGTGAGCTATCTGCCGTGAGCGGTGTGCCTTGAGTGCGGCTCTTTGAACCTCGAACCCCACTTCTCGAACCTCGAGCCTTTTTGGTCTTGCTCGAAGGCTGTAGCGGTTCCATTGGGCGGATTCCGGTATTGTCGTCGTCCCAGTCGTCGTCGACGGAATCGTCACCGATATCGCCGAGCGGGTCGTTGATTCTTAAATCGTCTTCCAACTTGCGGGTCACGGATTTCGGCGTGATGCCGTGTTCCTTGTTGAATTCTTCCTGGACGCTGCGACGGCGGGCGGTTTCGGTAATGGCCTTGTCGAGGCTGTCGGTCATGTTGTCCGCGAAGAGAAGTACCGTGCCGTTCACATTGCGGCTCGCACGTCCCATGGTCTGGATGAGGCTGCGGTAATTGCGCAGGAATCCTTCTTTGTCGGCGTCGAGAATCGCGACCATGCTCACTTCGGGCAAGTCAAGGCCTTCACGCAGCAGGTTGATGCCCACGAGCACGTCGAATTCTCCGGTACGGAGCCCGCGAATCAGTTCGTGACGTTCTAGAGTCTTGATATCGCTGTGCAGGTAACGTGCGCGGATGCCCGCTTCCACGAAGAAGTCGGTGAGGTCCTGCGCCATTTTCTTGGTGAGCGTCGTGACGAGCACGCGGTCGCCGTTCTTGACGACTTCCTCGATGCGGTACAGCAATACGTCCATCTGCCCCTTGATGGGGAACATCTCGATTTTCGGGTCCAAAAGTCCGGTCGGCCTGTTGATTTGTTCGGTCACCACACCGTTTGTCTTGGTGAGTTCGTAATCGCCGGGGGTGGCGCTC
>JAGDBD010000017.1 GCA_017959225.1 Fibrobacter sp.
AACTCGCAAAGAACATCGACGAGAACGAGATGTTCACCATCCCGACCCCGATGACCCAGGACCGCTTGGAACAGATCCTCATCGATTACGGCATGATGGAAAAAGACTACTCCATTTAATTAGAAGAGATTTTATAGATCTATGGCAAAAACCAACATTAATTTGAACATGACCTCGGTCGAAAACCGCGAATTTCGACTGGGAACGATTATCGGCTGGGACGGCAAGGCGAGCGACCTTATCAAGGAATCCGCCTATGACGAACGCAGCATCAAAAAGCACGGCGGATGTTCGGGCCAGGGTTTGAGTTGTAAACTCTGTGAACTGCATTCTCCGCTCAATCAGGAAACCATGTGCTCCAACGCCATTGTGCAGTGCCAGGTGGGAAACCTTACGGACTGCGCTTTGATCGACCATTCTCCTATTGGTTGTAGCGGTGAAAACTCCAAGTTCAACCTTTCCATGCACAACGGCCTGAAGCGCCGCGGAAAGCCGCAGCAGAATACGCTGAACATCAGCACGAACCTGAAAGAACAGGACATGGTGTTCGGAGCTTCCGAAAAACTCCGTCAAACGATTCTCGACACCAAGGAACGTTTTAATCCCAAAGCGATCTTTATCGGCATGGCTTGCGCAACAGCCATTATCGGTGAAGACATCGACTCCATTGCAGAAGAAATGGAACCGGAAGTCGGCGTGCCAATTATTCCGCTGCACTGCGAAGGTTTCCGTTCCAAGCACTGGTCCACGGGCTTTGATATTGCATTCCACGGCGTTCTCCGTCAGATTGTGGAACGTCACCCGAAAAAGAAGCAGAACGATTTGCTAAACATCGTTGCTCTCTGGGGAACGGACTACTTCACCGAAATGCTCGCACCTCTCGGGCTCCGCGTGAATTACCTGCTGGACTGCGCTTCTTACGAAGAAATTCGCCAGGCTTCCGAAGCAGTGGCAACCGCAACCTTCTGCGACACCTTGGGCGGCTACATGGCAACAGCTCTCGAAGAATCCTTTGGCGTTCCGCAGATCGACGCGCCGCAGCCCTACGGCATTAAAGGCACGGACGAATGGCTCCGCGCTATTGCTAAAGTCGTCGGCAAAGAAAAAGAAGTCGAAGAATATATCGAAAACGAACACAAGCGCATTGCTCCGAAGCTTGCTGAACTCCGCGAATTTTTCAAGGGCAAGAACGGCATCGTCATGACCGGTTCTGCTTACGCTCACGGCCTCATCAGCGTTCTTTCGGAACTGGGAATCGGCCACGAAGCAGCTTTGGTATTCCACCACGACCCGATTTACGACGGCGGTGGAAAGCACCAGGATACCCTCAAAGAATTGGTGGAAACTTACGGCGACATTCCTCATTACACCGTGAGTAAGACCCGCGCCTTCCAGCTTCCGCAGCTTTTGAAGCGCGCCAAAACGGACTTTTTGCTCATCCGTCACCCGGGCCGTGCATCCGTTGCAGGTCACCTCGGATTCCCGACGCTCACCATGGGCGACGAACACATTCCGGTAGGTTATCAGGGTATTATCCGTATCGGTGAAATGCTCAAGGGCGTGATTTCTCGTACCAAGTTCAACCAGGTTTTAAAGCGCAATGTGAAGCTCCCCTATTCCGACTGGTGGCTCGCTCAGGACGATCCGTTCTACCTGACCCATCACCCGGAAGCTCTCGACGATTTGCCGAAACCGAGAAACCTTAAATTCACAAACGGCAATCCATCCGCTGCCGAAAGCGCCTAATCAGGGAGTTTTAAAAATGTCTGAAGTTAAAAGAAGAAAGACCAATTCCATTTCGGACCCTCGATACGCTTGCGCTGTGGGAGCTTCCCACACGGTTGTCGCCATCAAGGGTGCCGTTCCTATTGCAAACTGTTCTCCGGGTTGCCAGCTCAAGCAGACCGCGTTTCTCACTTTCGAAAACGGTTTCCAGGGTAGCATTTATGCAGGCGCCGGCAACATGCCAAGCGCAAACTCCACCGAAAACGACATCGTGTTCGGCGGAATCAAGACCCTCGATCAGCTGATCAAGTCCACGCTCAAAGTTTTTAACGGTGACCTGTATGTGGTTCTCACGGGCTGCGTGGGCGGCCTTATCGGCGATGACGTTCCAAGCCTCGTCCGCAATTACCGCGACTTGGGATATCCGATTGTCGCAGTGGATACCGCGGGCTTCAAAGGCAACAACCTTTTCGGACACGAAGAAGTCGTGAACGCAATCGTTGACCAGTTCGTAGGCGATTACAGCGGCGAACGCAAAAAAGGTCTTGTGAACCTCTGGTTCGAAACGCCTTATTACAACCAGAACTGGCGCGGTGACTATCAGGAAATCGCACGCATTCTCCGCGGAGCAGGCTTTGAAGTCAACGTCCTTTTTGGACCGGAAAATAACGGTGTCAAAGACTGGCTCCGCATTCCGGAAGCTCAATTCAACCTGGTCATTTCTCCATGGGTCGGCGTGCGCAACGCAGAACACTTGGAACAGAAATACGGTCAACCGTTCCTTCACATTCCAGAAATTCCTATCGGAGCGGAAGCCACTGAAAAATTCATCCGCCAAGTTGTGGAATTCGCAGGAATCGACAAGGAACAGAGCGAAAAATTCATCAAGGAAGAAAACCAGGTTTATTACTACTACCTGGAACACTTCTCGGAATTCTTCGCCGAATACTGGTTCGGCATGCCCAGCGAATTTGCGATTACCGCTGATTCCGCTTACACTCTTGCCTATACCAAATTCCTTGTGGACCAGATCGGTCTCATTCCGCGCAAAGCCATCATCAGCGATGATCCTCCGCAGAAGTTCCGCAAGCAGATCGAAGACGCATTCCACAACATCAGCGAAGGCGTCGATGTGCAAGTGGAATTCGAAGAAGACGGTTACTTCATCGAAAAGTCCATTAAAGAACTGGAATTTTCTTCGGGCAAACCGTTGATCCTCGCATCTTCTTGGGAAATCAACATTGCAAATGACAAGGGCGCACTGTTCTTCGAAATCACACCGCCGTCCAGCGAAACTTTGATTATCAACCGAAGCTTCGTCGGTTACAAGGGCGCGTTGAACCTTTTGGAAAAGCTCTATAGCGCATCTGTCGGCGGAAAATAATTTTTTGCCTACAAAAACCAGAAAGCCGATTGATGATTCAATCGGCTTTTTTTAATTCACCCCTTGAAACTTCAAACGGATTTTTTCCACGTCGCGGGTTTCCGTTAAAGCAAGCATCAGCAAGACCCGCGCCTTCTGCGGATTCAAAGATCCCGCAGCAACAAATCCAAGTTTTAAATCGTCCACTTCCCCGCCCAACGTGTAAACTCCCCCATAAGGGCAACGGGTTGATCGCACAATGAGCATTCCCATGCGAACCGCTTTTTCAGCAAGCCTTTGCACAGGCGAATAAAAGTTTCCACCGCCGACGCCAGCAAGCACAACGCCATCATAACCCGCATCCATAAAGGCTTGCAGCGGAATCGTCGAAGCTCCGCCGTAGCCATAAACAATTCCCACCCGCGGAAGTACATTCTCATTTCGAATGTCGAAACCAAAATTTTTGCCATGGGGCGCACGAAAATCTGGCGGAACGCAGCCCAGAGCATCGATCTCATGACTGTCTTTTTTAAAAGCTTCGCTGGATTCCAAAAGTTTTTTTCCAAGGCAAAGCAGAACCTCTTTTCCGGCATTTTTTACGTCCGCAGCCCCACGTACCGCAACAAGCAAATTCGCAGGACCGTCGGCATCTAAAGCGTCGGAAGGCCGCATAGAACCGACCAGTACAACGGGCTTTGCACTGTGAATCGTCCAGTTCAAAAAGCAAGCGGTTTCTTCCATCGTATCGGTACCGTGCGTAATCACCACACCGTCATATTCTTCTGAAAGAAGCAGCGAATCGACCCGTTTTGAAAGGGCAAGCCAAATGGTTTCGTCCATATCTTGCGAACCGATATTGCAGAACTGTTCAAAATCCAACCGGGCAATTTCTTTTAATTCAGGAACTGCCGAAAGGATTTCTTCAATGGAAGTTTTTCCTGCGACGTAACCCTTTTCCGAAGATTTCCCGGCAATGGTTCCGCCCGTTGCAATGATATGGATTTTTGGAAGCATTTATCTGTCGAGCGGCATAATCAGGATTCTGGAATTCCGCTTGTGATTGTAATGGTCCCGTTTGGTCTTTGGCAAGTCTTCAAGGGTTCCGTCTTTGAATCCCAGCTGATAGAACCAATCCAGAGCCTGGGTTGTAAGCAAAAAGACCATGCGGTAACCGCGCATACGGGCAGTTGCCACCAAATGGCGCACAATAGCCGCGCCCACGCCGGACTTGCGATAGTTTGCAGCCACAGCGATTGCAGCGACTTCCGCCGTATTGTCTTCGAAGGGGTGCAAAGCTCCGCTTCCATGGATCACGTTGTCGATAGCGTACACCACGTAATCCTGCAACTTGTCGGAAATGGATTCCTGCGTTCTCGGGATCAAGTAACCCTTGGTAATGTAATCCTGCATAATGCGGAGAATATCCGGAATATCGTCCGTACTTGCCGGGCGAATGCTCGAATACTGGTTCGCATACACCATGGTACCGTCACCACGGCTAGAAAACACTTCTTGCAGAACGCTTCCCTGAGTTTCACCGCTCACCAAATGCACACGGTTTGCACCTGCCTTGCAAGCGCAAATGGCATTCTTCAAATAATCCACTTGGGTGTAAGTTAATTTATCAGGATTCAAGTCCAAAATTTCTTGAGCCTGTTCAATATCCAATGCAGAAATCACACCGCTGTTGGTAATGTCCAAGTACTTCGTATTCTTTCCGGTAATTAAACCTTCCGCTTTAATACCGTTTTCACTTCCGATGAAGAAAAGCTTTCCTACCGTTAAATACTTGCAAAGTTCCATGGCAAGTTCGGTACTCGAAATATTGTACGCATGACCGATTTTATTCCAACCGATGGGCGGAATAATGGGAATGTAATCTTCCGACAGAAGATGTTCCAAAATGTTCTTTTCAATGCGTTCAATGCGGCCTGTGCGCATGTAATCAACGCCATCGATAATGCCCATGCTGCGAGCGGCAACCCAGTTGCCCTGCATGCCGTGGCAACCGCCTGCGGTCAAATGACTCATAATGCGCTGAGCTGCGCCAAGAGAAGCCTGTTCCACTAACGGCAACGCTTCTTCATTGGTAAGCCGCACACCGTTGTGGAATTCCGAAGAAATTTCCCAAGCTTCCAACTGGCGGTCAATGCTTTTACGCGTTCCGGGAACAATCAAGATTTTGACACCGATTTTGTGCAGCAGCGTAATATCACGAATCAGCACGGGGAACAGCGGATGATCCATCAAGCTGTCCTCGATTTTCAAAATAAAAAGCTGACCCTTGAAACGGGTAATATAACCGAAGACTTCCCGAATAAAACCGGCGACTTCGATATTCTGCACATTGAGATGTTCAAAACCGTTGCTCATGCAAATAATATAACTATTCCCAAAACCACCTCGCCCTAAATTTTGCCATCACGCCATTTAAAACAAAAAATCCTGCCCCCAAAGGCAGGATTTTTGCAAAAACTTTTGAAAGATTAAGCCTGCGGAGCTTCTTCTTCCGGAGCTGCTTCCGCTTCGGCGGACTGCTGAGCAGCCAGCGCTTTCTTGAATTCTTCCACCGTAGCGATATATTCGTCGATTTTATCGTCACGGGAATCGAGATGGTCCAAAATGATCTTTGTATGTTCTTCGTTAAAGACCGTCTTCAGCTGGCGATTGGCGTGACCTTTATAGCCCCATTCCTTCAAACGGTCATCGGTCAAAACATAGCAGTCCTGCAAAGACACAAAGTGCATCGGACCCTGAACGGCAATGTTCTTTTCGAGAGTCATGCATTCCGGTTCTTCAGCACCCGGGGTTGCCATGTAATTCTGAATATGGCGAGAACGAACGTCCTTCGTATTCATGATCTTCATGTAGCCCATGATCAGGTACTTGTCTTTATAATCGGCGTCACCGCCTTCATAGCGGGTTCCAAAAAGGATATAGCGGCTCTTGTTCGTCTGAACGATCTTGTTGATCAGCTTAACATTGCAACAAGACATGAAACCATACGTCGAAGTTTCATAGTTCGGTTCCGAAAAAGAACCCTTTTCATTTTCATTCAGCTGGTCGCGGACCGGGACAACGGACAGTCGGCTGGTTTCCACATAAAGCAAACTTCCCGTATTCTTACCACGGAAGCCTTGCCAGCCGGTTAAATTAATTTGAATTTGCGGCATAATTCGTCCTTTCCTCAGAGTAAAAGAATCAAAAGCGGACCAATGATGGTTCGTTTTTACAACAGCAAGATATAAAATTATAAGTTAAAAAGACAGATTTTTTGCAAAAACGTTATTTTCACCGAAAAAAGTCGCACCTTTGCTAAAAAATTCAGGAGTATCGGTGGTCAAAAACTCCACTTTTCCGCCTCGGGAAAGCCTTTTTTCGATTTCCGGATGCCTTTTTAAATAATCGGCAGTCTTTAAAGCCACGATTTCACCCTGGGAAATCACCCGAACCCCTTCCGGAACCACCTGCTGGATAACCGGAAGCAATAGCGGATAATGGGTACAGGCGAGCAAAAGAGCATCGATTTTTGGATCTTTGGAAAGCAACGTGTCGATATCCCGTTTCACAAAAAAACGGGTCCCGTCGCTGTCGATTTCTCCATTTTCCACAAGGGTCGCCCACAAAGGGCACGCCTGCTGGGTCACTTTCAACTGCGGAAAAAAGTGCCCGATTTCAATGGGATAGCTGCCCGATACAACAGTCCCCGCCGTGCCAAGGATTCCCAAATGTCCGGTTTTCGAAAAGGAGCCCGCTTCTTCGGCAGTAGGGCGTATAATGCCTAGAACGCGATTGTTGGGAGCGATACGCGGAAGGTCGTGCTGCTGAATGGTACGAAGTGCACGCGCCGACGCCGTGTTGCAGGCAAGGATCACCAATGGGCAGCCCCGGTCAAAAAGCGCTTTTACCGCTTCTAGCGTATAACGGTAAATGGTTTCAAAGGTTCTTGAACCATAAGGCGCACGGGCGTTGTCTCCGAGATATGTAAAGTCATATTCCGGAAGCGCTTTGCGCAATTCGTGAAAAATCGTAAGACCGCCAAAGCCCGAATCGAAAACGCCGATCATTTTTGTTACCTCTGCATCCGGGTCTGGGCTTTGCGCACAGAATCCTTGGCGAATTCTCCCGGCAAAAGCTCTCCCGGTGAAGAGCGCAAATCGTCTTGGGAACGGAACCTTGCTTTGGAAGGCGCATTGGCTGCGGCAACTTCTTTTTGAAGATCGCTCAGATATTTTTCCCAATCCTGCAACGCTTCGTCTAGTTCGCCCCGAGTCTGGAGCATAATCGCACGGAGCTGTTCAAGTTCGCGCATCTGGTCCCGCTTCATAATCCAAAGTTCTTCTTCTTCGGGAAGGCGTTCAATGTTGAACAGCAAGTTCAGATATTTATTTTCCGCTGCAATATAAGAGGCGTAAGCTTCCTTGTACATATAGGCCCGGTCTTCTGCCATCGTCTGCTGTGCGGATTTTGTACCCGAACATGCGGCAAACAGAAAAACGCAGCCTGCGAAAAAAAGCTGTACAAGGCGCTGTGTCATTTTTCTACCGGAGTGGTTGCGCCGTAGGTGTAAAGGCGTTCAAGGCCCGTGCTGCTGCGGAAGGTGGCCACGTCGCCTGTTTTCGGGTTTGTCATCGTGTGCACGCCGTGCTTGATTTCTTGTTCCTGGCACGGGATGCCGTTTGAAGGATCGATAGCAACGCGGTAAGCCGTTTCATATTCCGCTTTCAGATCTTTGTGATAAGCCTGGAATTTTTCGGTACCGATTTTGCTATTCACATGCTGTTCCCAAATGTAATAGGGGAAGCTTTCCGTTTCCTTCATATAAACGGTGTAATTCAAGCACTGGCGCTTGTCCAAAGTTTGGAAGCCGCTCGTTACAACGGAATCCACCTGGATGAGTGCAAAGTTCAAGCGGCCACGGTCTTTCAGCAGCTGGGTGATGTTTCCTTTTTCGGGAACAGGACCGGTCAGCAGGTGAGTCATTTCATAACGGTGCTTTTCTTGACGTTCCAAATGCTTCACGTAATCCGGATTCAAAAGCTGATCGCGCCAACGTTGCGGCATCGGGATGCGGTAAAGCAGGGAGTCAAAAGTTTCAAAACCTTTGAGGCTTACAACCCGTTCTGCAACACCTTTCGTTTCCACTTCCGGAAGTCTCCACTGAAGCTCTGCCGGGTGAGAATTTTTCAGGTAACCGCGAGACTTGTCGATTTCAAAGCTTCGACGGATTTCAATGGTATCGCCTTTTTGCGAATAGTCCAGATGAACGTAATCGGCAACAATCGTCCCAACGCGTTCCACCTCTTCCAAATCAAAGGTGGAATAAATGCTTTCTACGTAAAGTTCTACAGGGACGGTTTCCGAAAGCTTGTAATTGATTTCAACTTCCGAGGAACAGGCAACAAAAGAAAAAGCCGCAAGGGCAAGAATTCCGTACTTCATTATTCTCCGTCAATTTTTTCACTGTTGAGCACGACGCGAACCTGTTTTTCGAGCAAGAGCGTGTCGGCGTCCGCATTGCTAAAACGAATACGGAAGGAGCCTTCCTTGGCTCTAAAGAATTCCGCTGCATTGGCAATGCCACCCTTACGCACCGACGAAACGATGATCGTGTAAGAGCCTTCCTTGGCGTTCACCGGGCTTGTCTTCGAAGAGACCGTTTTGCCGTCTGCCGAAAGGACTTCCCACTTGATTTTGGAAAAGTCAAAGTTTTTGCCGTAGCGGAATTGCATCACGAACTGGTCGGAGCTGTGGAAAACGCTCGCCGTATCCACAACCACCGCACGTTTCTGAATGAAATCCTTGCCTGTGACAATCGCCATCGGTTCCGAAGAACAAGCGGCAAGGATCATTCCAAATGTCAAAATCATTAAAAGTTGGAACTTTTTCATTGTTTCCCCTTTGTTTTAAAACGTCTCGCTGGCAGCAAAGCCAATATCCAAATTTTTATAAGACAATCTTTGTGCCATACGCAGTTCTCGTTTACACGAGAAAATTACAAAATTACGAACGCTTTAATTCAAGGAACATTTCAAAATGCGGAGTCTGCGGGTAGAAAGCGAAGCCTTCCGCATTCAAAATTTTGTAACCAAAATTTTCCGAAAGCAGTCTGAAATCCCGGGCGAGAGTTGCCGGGTCGCAGGAAACGTAAAGCAATTTTTTCGGATCGGCTTTGGCGATCGCTTCTAAAGCAGACGGAGGAAGCCCGGTACGCGGAGGATCCACAATCAGAACATCTGCACCGGAGGCATCATTTTGAGCGAGCCAGTCTTCGGCTGGAGACGATACGTTGTGCGCCCCAGGAACATTTTTATTCGCATGGAAAAGCGCGTTGGCATCCCGTTCCACGGTCACGATTTTTTTGAAATTCTTTTGCAGAACCGTGGCAAAAAAGCCGACTCCGCTGAAAAGGTCAATTAAATATTCACCCGTGCCAGCCGCCTTTTTGACCGTTTTTACAAGTTCCGGCAAAACTTCCAAATTCGACTGGAAAAAGCTGGCGGAATCCATGGAAATGGAGACGTCTTCTATTTGCACGGAATTCATGGCAAATTTTTCGAATTCCGCAGATTCCATGCCCTTGTAGTAATAAGAAATTTTTCCATTTCCGTTGTCGAATACGGAAAGTTCCGGCACATTCGGAAACACATTTTCTGCAATCGCTTTGTTGATTCCGGACGTCAACACTTTGCAGCTAGAAACCGGGATTACCCGGTGACTCTGAGTTTCACGAAAACCAAAGCCTTTACCGACGCGAACAAGGCGCGCCCGGTTTCTG
Organism: Fibrobacter sp.; assembly: GCA_017959225.1. Taxonomy (GTDB): domain Bacteria; phylum Fibrobacterota; class Fibrobacteria; order Fibrobacterales; family Fibrobacteraceae; genus Hallerella. The sequence continues at coordinate 9,867 of JAGDBD010000017.1, forward strand.
TATCCATAAGGGCTTCCGGAATGGATTTTCCAACCGGCAGGCAGTTCTGTTTTAGCAAAACGGCGGAACAGTTCTTCTACCGATGCCCGGTAAGATTCTAGTTGAAATTCGAGAGTCGCATGTTCTAGAGAACAGCCGCCGCATTTGCCGTAAAAAGGGCACTGCGGAGTCGTGCGGAATTCAGAAGGTTCCAATATTTTTTTGGCGAAACCTTTTGCGTAATCCTTTTTGTTCTGCGAAAGAACGACTTCTGCAAGTTCCCCCGTCAAAGCGCCCGAAACAAAGCACACGCGGCCATCTTCCAAATGGGAAAGGGCGTCCCCACCCTGTGCCATGCGTTCCATGCGGAGCGTTACCGTTTCCGCAGAATTCAAAGCCCTTTTCGGTCGGCGATATTTCACTGGGCATCCTCTGCAAGGAAAATTTTAGGATCACCGGTAAAAACCTGTGGCGGACGATCGAAATCCAAAGTGGGAACACTAGCGATCAACGCTTGAGTGTAAGCGTGCTGCGGATTTTTCAGCACATCGGAAGCAACGCCTTTTTCCACTTCCTTTCCTTTGTACATCACAATCACATTGTCGGCAAAGGAGCGAACAGTCAAAAGATCGTGGGAAATAAAAATCAACGATATGCCGAGTTCCTGACGGAGCTTTTCTAACAGTTGCAGCACTTGCGCCTGTACCGAAACGTCCAGTGCGCTGGTGACTTCATCGGCAATGATTACTTTGGGATCCACCATCAAAGAACGCGCAATTCCAATGCGCTGCCGTTGACCTCCCGAAAATTCATGGGGGTAACGGGAAAGGGAATCCGAAGGAAGCCCAACCAAGTCCAATTCTTTTTTCGCTTTTTCAAGAGCTTCGATTTTAGAAGCGCCATGGGCAAGCATCGGATATGTGAGAATTTGGGCAATCGTCTGGCGGGGATTCAAACTCGAATAAGGATCTTGGAAAACCATCTGCACGGACTTTCGCACCTTGGCAAAATCCTTCGGGGAATTCACATTCACGTCTTTTCCGAATACGGAATATGTTCCGGAATGCCACGGCAAAAGGCCCACCAAGGCCTGTGCTAGCGTACTTTTTCCGCAACCCGACTCTCCGATGACAGCAAGGATTTCGCCTTCGCCCAAAGAAAAGGAAACGTTTTCAACCGCTTTCAAATAATGCGAAACACGGGAGAACACTCCACTGCGCATGGGGTAGTAAACGGAAATGTTCTGAACCCGCAGAGCTTCGCCCATATTAAATTCCGGAATCCTTTTCCGCTTCTTCGTTTAAATCGGACAATGCTTTTTGCACGTTCTTTTCGGTATCGGAAAGGATCGCTTTGCATTCCCGCAAAAGCTTTGTTGCTTCTTCTACCTGACTTGCAAGTTCGTCAACACTTACATCGCTGCGGTCGATTTTTGAAAGAATTTCTTCCAAGCGATTCATCGCATTCTGGTAACGGTTGTTCTGTTCGCTCATGCAAGCTCCTTCGAAATTTCTTTTGCAAAATCAGAAAGGCTCGGGTCACGGGCTCCCATGACAAGGATCGTGTCGCCGGGTTTTGCAAACTGTACCATTTCACGGCCACAAGCAGATCTTTCCGCAATAAAATGGGCGTCTACATCTTTAGCCTTCAAATCGTTTGCAAGATCTCCCGAAGAGATGTCACGGGTGACCGTTCCGCCGGCGTAATAAATTTCGCTGAAAAAGACGCAGTCCTGTTTGCGGAGAGCGCCTGCAATCGATTCCACAAGATCCTTTCGCAAAAAACGGGTCGGTCCAAATCCGTGGGGTTGGAAATAGGCGATGACGCGGCCCGTTGTAAAATCTTCCGCTGCAGAAATACTTGCAGCGATTTTTGCAGGGTTATGCGCAAAGTCATCGACAACGGTCACGCCGTTAAAAGTTCCAAGAATCTGATGGCGGCGATGGATGCCTTCGAAGGATTCGAGGGCATCTGCACACTTGCGAAGTGGGACGCCGACGCGCACGGCGACGGCGATCGCCGCAAGAGCGTTCATCATATTGTGATGCCCGGGCAGAGGCACTTTGAACTTGACCAAATCTCCCTTGTAATGCACCCGGAACGTGATGGCGTAACCTTCCGGTTTAAAATCCGTTCCTTGAATTCCGCATTTGGGTTCAAGGCCGAAATCGTCCAAGTGATTTACACTGTAGGCTTCCGCAAGTTCATCCGCTTCGTTCACGATCAGCGTTTTATTTTTGCTGGTAACGTTATGAGAAAATTCGGCAAAGATCTTTTGCAATTCGGAAATTTCTTTATGGTCTTTCCCAATGTTTAAAATGACGCCGATTTCTGGGGAATAGCGCACAAGAGTTCCGTCGCTTTCATCGGCTTCCGCCACAAGCCATTCTCCGGAGCCTGCAACGCCGTTGCCAATCTTTCCCTGTTTTTCAAGAGTCACAAGGCCCGCGCCCGAAAGAATCGACGGGGAAAGCTTTGCATAATTCAAAATGTGCCAGATCATACCGGTGACAGTGCTTTTACCGCTCGTTCCGCTGACACAAATCGTTTTGGTGCTTTCCGAAATCTTTGCAAGCATTTCGCTGCGGTGCAAACGGGGAATATTCAATTCATTCGCCCGTTTCAAATCCGGATTGGATTCTTCGATGGCTGAACTCACAACGATAGCAGTCAAACCTTTGGTAACGCCCGAACCATCCTGAGGAAAGCACTGGACGCCTTCTGCTTCAAGCTGCGAACGAACCTTATTTCCTTCTGCATTCGAAAATTGACGGTCCGATCCGGAAACGGCAAAGCCTTTGCCAGCCAAATACTGAGCAATCGCACTCATACCCGAGCCAGCAACACCTACAAAAAAGAAAGACTGATCTTGAGAAAGCATATTCCCATTATAGAATATTTTTCATTCGAAAAAAAAGCCGGATGAAACCATCCAGCTCTTTTTGAAGTTCTATCCGCTTTACGATTCCGTCACCCTATTCCGATTTAAGAATCTTCACCAATTGCGAATTTCCATTCACGCGTACCGCGTAGACTCCGGGACGAACAAGTTCCACCATCTGCGTTGCCCCTGTCGCCACACCGCGTTCAAAGACTTTTCCCTGGAGATCGTACACAGCAAACAAACTGCCTTTGCGAATGCCTGACAAAACAATCGCGTTGCCCTGTACTGAAACTTTCCAATTCGCAGGGCGAGCTTTTTTCACAATTGCATCACCGGCCATAGCAAGTACGGGGTGCGGATCCACACCCACATTTTGACTCCACACAAGTCCCATTACAGTATCCGTCACCGTAGCATAATAAGTAAATGTGGTTCCATACATCTGCAACTTTTTGAGCAAATTGCCATTTGCAAAATCCGCCGCATCAACAGGTTCTCCATAGAACCATGCGTCATTGTACAAGGAATCATTCAGCACAAATGAATTTTCAAGTTTACTATATGTTCCCAAGGTTCCTCCCACTAGACCTTTATAATTTCTGTTATCGTCTGCCGCCCCATACATTTTACCAATATTAAACGTATTGTAAATGTAAAGCGTTCCAGGCCCCGTTCCACCTAACTGATTTGTTCCAACCAGCGATCCGGAATTATTAGAAACAAGAATATCCCCTGCATTGTACGCATTATAAATGATCACATCGGCCATAGAAACATGTCCAACAAATCCGGAAGCATCATTCGACCACGAATTCGTACTGATCGTACCCTTGTTGTATGATTCCGTGATATGAATCATTTTCCCGGAATTATAAACTTCGCCGACAAAGCCACCAGCCTGACTGGCATGAACCGCAGCTTCATTATAGGATCGTTTTATTTCTACCCGATAGTCGCACTTTCCCACAAAGCCGCCCGCAGTTCCTCCGGACACCTTTCCGCCTACACGGCCATTGGTAATGAAAGCCGACCCATCTCCAACAAAACCACCTGTTTCGCGACTTGCTGCGTTCACGCGTCCATCAAAAGAGGATCCCATTACAGTCACATAACCGGCCCCTACAAACCCACCGACTCCGTGATAGACTGTAGAAGGACCATCCCCAATAAAAGCGTCCTTTAAGTGAAAATCCGAAATCGCAATGGACTTGGCATATCCGACAAAGCCCCAGTCTTTATCACGGGGATATTCCGTATTCGTCTGAATCGCAACAAGTCCCGAAATCGTGTGACCATTGCCAAGGATGGTCATCGTTTTCTTGATTTGCGCTGGCGGTTTCCAAAGAATATAAGCACTGGTATCTTTGGCAAGTCCAAGAGTGTCATTCAACACGTCTTTGTTGATGGTAATGTCCGCATTTAGTGCCATACAGACATTCACCGTATCTTTTGTAAAACCATTTGATCCGTTCATCGCAGAAGCAAATCCATAAAGTTCTTCCACCGTCGAAACCTGATAGCAGGAATCCTTGATTGTGGGAAGTACAGGCGCCACCTCAGGACTTGCGGCAAAGCCCAAAACAGCAGAAAAAGCGACTGCCGTATAAATTACTTTTGCGTTTATCAATTGATGCCCTCCTCTGATTGCAAAAAGCTAGGCAAAAAAAACATCCCGTCAATTTGTACGGAATGTTTTTCTAACGAATTTTAAACAAATTTGTCTGTTATTCTAAATAGGAAGGGTCAATCGTCGGTTCATAACCGGTAACCGCGTCCGAAGCCTTTTTCACGTAGACTTCCCCACGTTTTTCCGCTTCGCGTTTGGCCTTTTTTTCGCGTTTTTCCGCTTCAATCGCTTTGCGTTTTTTGATGCGTTCTTTCTTCATGGCCAAACGTTCTGCACGAGTCAAACGTTCCTTCACCGGTTCTTCTTCGTAATCGTATTCCTCTTCTTCAATCGGTTCTTCTTCCAAATAAGGATGGTTGATTTCCGATTCGTCGAAGTCGCGGAAGCTGGAATCTTCGTCGAAAGTAGGAGCCTTTTGCAAGCATTCCTTTTCGAGGAACTTCACCGCTTTTTCAAACGGTTTTTCAAGCGGTACCGAGAAGGTCATTTTTTTGCGAGTTCTCGGATGGACGAACATGATTTCAACGGCCTGCAAAAGCTGTGCCGGTGCAATTTTTAAAAGTTCTTCCGCGGTATCATGATACAGCGGCGGGATACGGTGCAAAGACGGTTCACGGCCTTCGTAAATCGGGTCGCCTACAATCGGATGCCCCGTATAACGGGAATGCACACGGATCTGGTGAGTGCGACCCGTATCCAGTTCATATTCCATGAGCGTCGCAATGGCAAAGAATTCCTTCGCCTTATAACGGGTCTTTGCATATTTTCCATCGCGAACAACAGCCATGCGAATTCGAGACTTGGGATCGCGTCCCACCGGCAGTTCGATTTCACCGGAAAGATCTCTAGGATGTCCCCAAATCAGAGCTTCATATTTGCGATGAAGCGTACGGGTTTCCAACTGTTTTGCAAGACTGCGATGGGCCTTGTCATTCTTTGCAACGACCATAAGACCCGGCGTATCTTTGTCCAAGCGATGAACGATACCCGGACGCAGCGGACCGTTCACCGTCGAAAGATTGTCTTTAAAATGGTAAAGAAGTCCAGCGGCTAACGTTCCCGAAAGAGCGCCTGCACCCGGATGCACCACGACTCCGCGAGGCTTAAAAATAACCGCTACATCGTCATCTTCATAGACGATATTCAGCTTCATCTTTTCCGGTTTCAGTTCCGAAGCTTCTTTCTGCGGAAGCGCTTCCAGCGCAATGTGCATGCCTTCGGTCAAACGCAAATTCTTTTTTGCCGGAGACCCTGCCACAAGCACGTGCCCATCCGTAATGAGCTTTTGAACATCGGTACGGGAATAATCCTTCAGTTTTACCTGAAGGAATTTATCTAAACGTTCCCCCACATCTTTTTCGGAAATGATAAACTTGGGGAGCTCAAGCGTCGGATTTTTCGTTGTTTTCTTGGGCATTCGAACCTGCTGGATTATACGAAATCAATCTGTAAATGATGGGGGAAATGAGAACCACCGCAACGCCGACCGTTACGCAGCAATCGGCAAAATTAAACGTAGGCCACCGTTGCATAATAAAGTCCGGAAAATCGCAATCGATAAAATCCACTACTTTACCGATCCGCACACGATCCGCCAAATTGCCAAGCGCCCCCGAAAGGATCATCGCAATGCCGAAGCGGACCAAAAAGTCACCTTTTTTCACCGAGCGGTAAAAGCTAAAAAGAACTATGACCGCCACAATCGAAATCAGCAAAAAGAAAACCGTTGGAGAAAGGAACGGCAAAAGGTTCTGGGGCCGGCTGCTAAACGCCGCTCCAAAATTATACGCCAAACGGAACTGCAAAAGTTCTCCGATCACATGCACAATGCGACCGGTCGGTTCGCTTTCGCTAGCTTCCAAATAAGCTACCGCCCAAATTTTTGAAGCCTGGTCAATAAAAATCGATACGAAAATGAAAATCAAGTGGAATTTCCACGATTTCAGAAGGCGAAAACGTTCATTCATGCGCCATCCCTCAAAGCTTCAAATTGTTTTTTGATCCACGTATTGGAATAAAAGTGCAACGTGGTGGACTTGATAATCTGCTTCACGTCGTCACGGGTGATCTTCACCTTGTGATCCTTGTCAAAAAGATGGGTGCAATCTCCCATGATCGAAAGATTTTTTGCTGCCATAAAAAGAGGCCACAGGCAAAACAGGCGAATTCGCGGATTGCGACGTGGAAGCGCAGTCGTATATTCGACGGCATCCGTCAAATGTTTCCAAGCTTCGGCAACGAGCTCTTTCATGACCGAAGCCCGAGCTTTGCGGTCTGCATTCGGGGCAAACATCGCCGGGGAACTTTCAAAGCCGTGGCAGTGGCAAATCATTTCCGGAACAAAGCAGACGTTGCGTTCAGAATCCTCACGCACATCCTTGATAATATTTGCCAACTGAAGTCCTAGCCCAAAGCTTACGTCGTAAGTTTCAAGTTTGTAACGGACTTCCTGACTGATCGCCGGATTTTTAGCGGCGAAAACTTTGGTCAAAAGCTTTCCGACAATGCCTGCCACGTAATAGCAGTAGCGGGAAAGGTCCGACATGGTTTCCAGCGTGAACCAGCCTTTTTCAAGCGAAGCGCTCATCTGTTCAATGGAACTCGACATGCCTTCACACATTTCAACGACTGTTTCGCAAACCGGCAAAACATATTCCTTGTCCAAAATCCAAAGCAGCGGAACCACCGTTTGAGCATGCAGACAAAGGTCAAAATTCGGATTTTTCGAAGCTTTATAGGATTCCGGAAGGGCGTCCACAAAAGCCTTCACTGCCAAGTCCACATGGGCACCCGGGGCAAAGATTGCAGAAAAAAGTCCGAGCAAGCGCAACTTGTCATCTTTGGGAAGTGCACCGTCATCTTCCACGGTATCCGCAATCCGCAAATACAGGTAGGCGAGCAATACCGACTTTCGAAGATTACCGGAAAGGCGGTTGATGTTCAACGCAAAAGTACGCGACACGAGCAAAAGCATTTTGTCGGCATACTGGAAAGCATTCTTGATTTCTGTCGCGTTAAGCGTGCTCATAAGGTGTATTTTCCTTTTCCGCGGCCATTTCAAGTTTTGACATTTCACGCAAATGTTTGAGCAAACGTTTTTCGGATTCCGCTTTTTTCAGCGCATTGCGGAAGGCCCATGCCGTGTGACCGGCCAGATCCTCTTCCGAAAGAGGTTTTCCCATTTTGCTGTAAAGTTCGCTTTGCTTTTTGTATTCTAAAAAATAGGCGTTGACTTGCAGACGGTAAACCCCGTTCATGGCAAATTCCGCCAAAGGCTTCGCTACAATCAAAAAAGCGAGAAACAAGAAAACGAACCAGTAAGCGGTGGGTGGAAGCAGCAAAAGAAGGCTCGCCGCCGTGAAAAAAGCGGAAGAAACCCCTAAAATCATCAAAAAAAGCCCAATTCCAAAACGAGCAGCCCCGTTTTTAGACCACCACTCGGGGATGTAACACCAAGTTTTTCCCAAGCGAATACGGCGTTTTAACGCAATCGGATAGGCAAAAAAACGGGCCCACAATACCAATGCGGCCCACAAAATGGGGGGAAGCCAAAAGAATGCCCCAACGGAGCGGATGAAATCCATCATATTTGCAATAATAGTTAAATTATAAGGTATGAACCCGCAGCTTGAGAAATGTTTGGACCTTTTGCACGGCAAGATATCCGATGCCGTCTATAACGATTTATTTGCGAATTTGGAGCTGTCGAACGTTACCGATCGGCGCGTTTCCGTCGTGTTCCCTGCGAACAAAGATGTGAAAGCCTATTTGCCATACAAAGTGCTTTTGGAAATGAGCTGGCAAGAAGCCACCGGTCAGCATCTGGATTTTGAATTTCAGCATCCGGAAGCAAATCCCTCCGTTTCGACTCCTGCAAACGAATTTTGCCAATCCATCAAGCTTGCCGAAGAATTCAATTTTGAAAACTTTGTCGTAGGCGACAAGTCGAAGCTCGCTTTTAGCGCTGCTTTTGCCGTTGCAGAAAATCCGGACCACAGCAAGTACAACCCGCTGTTTATTTACGGTGCTTCGGGCCTTGGAAAAACCCACCTTTTGCAAGCTATCGGAAACTACATTCTAGATAACGCAACAGGCAAAATTGTCCGGTACATTCCGGCAAACGATTTCCAACGCGAATACACGGAAAGCATCCGCAACGGAAACACCAACGAATGGTCTTCGTTCTACCGCAACGATGTAGATGTTCTGCTGATCGATGACATCCAGAACTGGAGCGGATCCATTGAAACTCAGAACGAATTCTTCCACATTTTCAACACGCTGCACCAGGCTGGGAAGCAGATCGTTTTGACATCGGACGCCCCGGCAGCCGAAGTCAAGAGCCTTTCCGACCGTCTCGTGAGCCGTTTTTCTTCGGGCCTGACCGTAGACATTCAACCGCCAGCCCTCGAAACCCGCGAAGCGATCCTCCGTAAAAAGGCGATCAACAGCCACCTGGACATTTCCGACGACGTGTTCGCCTATTTGGCAGAAAATATCGAAGGCAGCGTACGCCCATTGGAGGCGGCCATCGTCCGCCTCGCCATGCAGTCAAGCCTTTTAAAGCAAGATATCAGCATTTCGCTTGCCCGCCAAGTCGTCGCCGATATCATTCCGAACATCAAACGCCGCGTCGGAATCGAATCCGTTATTCACGCGGTTTCGCAATATTTTGAAGTTCCGGAAGACAAGCTTTTGGAAGCAGGCCGCGGCACAAAGGAAGTCGCCCACGCACGCCAAGTCGCCATGTACCTGATGAAATCCCTGACGACTCTCAGCCTTAAGAGCGTCGGCATGCGCTTTGGCAATCGCGACCATTCCACGGTCATGCACGCCATCAAGACCATTGAAAATGAAATGAAAGAAGACGCCACGTTCTCCCGTGTGGTGGAAACCTTGAAGGCAAACATCCATTAAGGCGAGAAGGCGAGCGAAACACAAGAATGCTTTTCGAAGAACTCATTCAGGAACATTACAATTCCAAGGAATACCCGGCGCTTGCCGCCCTGACTGAAGAATGGAACGAAACCCGTCCGTTCGAAGGTCTTAAAGTTTTGGTAGCCACGCCCATCTTTCGAAATACCCTTGTTCAATACGAAGCTTTGCTCGCAGGCGGAGCTGAACTTTACGTGGGGCGCACTGTCGAAGGGACAACGGTTCCCAGCGATCCCGAAATCGTAGAACTTTTGCAAGAAAGCGACATTTCCGTTCTTTCGCCCGAAATGGTTTTGGACATGGAACAGGAAGACGAATTCATGGACTTGATCTTGGACTGCGCTGGCCAGTTTTCCGCCTGCCACCCGAAGATCGGCTTTGTGGAACTGACCAAAACAGGTGTTTCCTATTACGAAGACGTGGATTTTCCTGTTTTCATTGCTGACAGCGGAATCATTAAGCACATAGAAACTTCCCTTGGAACCGGCGACGGATTCTTTCGCGGTCTTGTCCAGGCTGGGCACTCCGATTTCGAAGGCAAAAAACTTTTGGTTTTCGGCAGTGGAAAAGTCGGCTGTGGAATTGCTCTGCACGGAGTCAAAAACGGTTGTCACGTGGTGACCGTAACCGATCAAAGCCACCGGAACCAATCCAACGATTTCATTTTGACGCTGGAATCCAACGGGGTAAAGGTCGTTGACAAAAACGACATTCCAAGTGTCATTACAGAAATTCAATCAGCGGATTTTTTGGTGACGGCAACGGGAGTAAGAAACGCCCTTTCGAGCGAAGAACTGCAAGCGGCCCTTTCCAATTCCAAAACGGTCCTTGCCAACATGGGCGTGGAAGATGAATTCAGCGATGACTTCCCAGAAGAACGTGTTCTGAACAAAAAGCTCCCGTTGAATTTTAGCTTGGAAGAGCCTACGCATTTGAAATACATCGATGCCTCCCTTGCGCTGCATGCAGCCCTTGGAGAACGCCTTGTTCTTGAACGGGACGGTGTAATCGATGCAGAAGATGAAAATAGCAAAGGGCTTCGCATTCCTCCTGCCGAAATCGAACAAAAGCTGTTAAGCATCACCATGCAAGACGGTCTCATCGGCGCAGAAATTGCACAGCTCATGGGATTACAAGCCTAAACGCCAGAATCTGAAAATGAAAATCATCGACATTCTTCGAAAAGACAAAATGGCCCTTTCCTTTGAAGTATTTCCTCCAAAGAAGGCGACGAGTTTTGAAAGCGTTCAGGCTGCGACGGAATCCATTGCAGCGCTTGGCCCCGCATTCATGAGCGTGACTTACGGAGCAGGCGGAGGCGTAAGCCAGTACACCCTCCAAATCGCAAAAAATTTAAAGGCCAAGTTCAACGTTCCCATGCTCGCCCACCTGACCTGCGTGTCGAGCACTAAAGAAACCATTCAGCAGCGCATCGCCGACATGAAAGCCGCCGGCATCAAAAACGTGATGGCTCTCCGGGGAGACTTAACGCCGGAACTCATTGCAAACGGTCGTGAAAACTGCGACTACCACCACGCTATCGAACTTATCCGCGAATTGAAGGCAAGCGACGCAGACTTTTGCATTGGAGCGGCTTGCTACCCGGAAAAGCACCCGGAAAGCGCAAACCAGCGAGAAGACATTCAGCATTTAAAAGAAAAAGTGGAAGCAGGCGCCGATTTTCTCACGACGCAAATGATCTTCGACAACAACCTTTTCTTTAACTTCTTGTACAAGCTCCGTGAAGCGGGAGTCACATGCCCCGTTCTACCGGGCATTATGCCCATCACAAATGCGAACCAGGTCGAACGCGCCATTAAACTTTCCGGATCCTTTATGCCCCAACGCTTCAAGTCTTTGGTAGACAAGTTCGGCAGCGACCCGGAAGCGATGAAGCAAGCCGGCATCATTTACGCAAGCGATCAGATTATTGATCTTTACGCCAACGGCATCACCAATGTCCATGTTTATTCCATGAACAAGCCCGATGTCGCCCAAGGCATTTTCAAAAACGTTTCCGAAATTCTTGGAAAGAATTTTATCTAAGCGTCACCACTTAGCCAGTGCGTTTGCAATAATCAGGTCCTGGAGCTTTTCAATTGCACGGGCCTGTCCGTGGCGGTCTTCCGTTTCGTTCTGCAGCACATCGTATGTTCCATCGGCAGAAAGATTGTCGCCTTTATAAATCATCTTTTCCGTTACGTTATCAAAAAAGCGAACATTCACTTTCATTGTCACACGGTACGTTTCGACTTCAGAACCGCTGGTGTAATTTTCGGGCTTGTTCGTATAACTTAAAAGAGTCAATTCAAAATCGGCGTCGGCATCGGAATTTACCAGTCGAACGCTGCCTGCGTTTTTGCGGAAAAGTTTTTCGACGCTGTCCCTGAGAGTATTGGCAAGAACCGGGTCCAGAGTTTTGTTGTCCACTTCATGGATCTGTACCGTTCGAATATGGCTCGGAAGCGTACTTGCGGTAAAACTGTAGCAACCGCAAAGGAAACCGACAAGCAGAACAGGAAGCAGTGTGAAAAAGAGGATTTTCAAGGGTTTCATATTCCCAAAGATAAATTCTAAATGCTAGATTTTGCCCGTACCAAACTTTAAAGAGGCATCCCATGCTTGATATACGCAAAATCCGTGAAAATCCGGATTACTATCGTGAAGAAACCAATAAAAAATACACGACCGTCGACATCAAGGACATTTTGGCGATCGATGAAGTGCGTCGCCCGCTTCTCACCGAAGTGGAAAAGCTGAAAAGCGAACGCAATGCGGAATCAAAGAAGATTGGCGAACTCAAGAAGAAAGGCGAAAACGCAGATGAAGCCGTAAAGGCCATGCGCGATCTCGGCGACAAGATCGACGAGCTCGACAAGAAGCTCAAGGACCTCGCCTTCAAGCAGACCGAAATGCTCATGCATGTTCCGAACATTGCCCCACGTTCCCCGGAAGGCAAGGATTCGAGCGACAATATTGTCGAAAAAGAAGGTCCGCTCCCATTTGACTATTACTCGAAGAACCGCGACTTCACCCCGGTCGATCACAAGACTCTCGGCGAACGCCTTGGCATTTTCGATTTTGAACGCGGCGCAAAGATTTCTGGCAACGGCTTCCCGGTTTACCGCGGCCTCGGCTCCCGCTTGGAACGCGCTCTCATCCAGTGGTTCCTCGATGAACACCAGAAGAATGGCTTTGAAGAAGTCACTCCGCCGTACCTCGTAAACCGTACGTCCATGCGCGGCACGAGCCAGCTTCCAAAGTTCGAAGAAGACATGTACCGTTGCGACAAGGATGACGACCTGTTCTTGATTCCGACAGCCGAAGTTCCGCTGACGAACCTTTATGCAAACGAAGTGATTCCGGCAGAGCAGCTTCCGAAGCGCATCTGCGGTTATTCCGCATGTTTCCGTCGTGAAGCCGGATCTTACGGTAAGGACACCCGCGGCCTTCTCCGTCTGCACCAGTTCAATAAAGTCGAAATGGTGTTCTTCTCCCGTCCGGACAACAGTTACGAAATGCACGAAGAACTGACCCAGTTCGGTGAAAAGCTTCTCGAAAAGCTCAAGCTCCCGTATCACCGTTTGGCTCTTTGCAAGGGCGACCTCGGTTTCGGTGCTGCCAAGTGCTACGATTTGGAAGTATTCGCCCCTGTCGAAAACAAGTGGCTCGAAGTCAGCTCCTGCTCCAACTTCGAAGACTTCCAGGCTCGCCGTGCAAACATCAAAACGAAGATCGACGGCAAGAACGTTTACGTGCACACGTTGAACGGTTCGGGCCTTGCCACTCCTCGCGTGATGGTGGGCATCTGCGACAACTATCAGCAGAAAGACGGCTCTCTCGTAATTCCTGAAGTTCTCCGTCCGTACATGGGTGGACTTGAAGTTATCGAACCGAAAGCCTAAAAATTTTACGGCGTAAAATTTGAATAGCAAGCCCTAACAAGGCTTGCTTCTTTTTTGAGGAGACAGAAAAAGTTTTGTCAAAAATGATACACTAAGTACAGTTTTGTATATATTGAAAATAGCAGGGTGGAGCGATTTCCGAATCCGAAAATACCTTATAGATACAAACAAATGAGGGTATCAACATGAAATTCAAAAAGGTTCTCTTTATGCTCGGACTCGGTATGCTTACATCTACGGCTGCTGCTCAAGATAAGGATTATTCCGGAGCCGAACTTTTCACACAAGGCACTCAGATGTACGGCAAATTCGAAGCCCGTATGATGATGGCAACAGGCTCTGGCCTTGTCAGTTCCATGTTCCTTTACCATAACGATTCCTACATGGGAGATCCGGAACCGTGGGTAGAAGTGGATATTGAAATTCTTGGCAAGGTTCCGAACAAATTCCAATCCAATATTATCACCGGTAACGCTGCAAAGCAGATCACCAGTGAAAAGCACCACGATCTTCCGGGCAATGCAAACGAAGCCTATCACACCTACGGCATGGAATGGACCCCGAATTATGTCGCCTGGTTTGTAGACGGAGAACTTGTCCGCAAAACGATGACCGACTCCAACGACACCAAGGGCCAAGTTGCAGCCCTGATCCGCGAACAGGGACTTCGCTTTAACCTGTGGTCTTCGGAAGTTACAAGTTGGGTCGGTGAATGGGACGATGCTATTTTGCCGGTGCACCAGTACATCAACTGGGTTAAGGTTTACACGTACACGCCGGGTGCAGGCGACAACGGCTCCGACTTCACGCTTTCCTGGACCGACAACTTCGACGTTTTCGACTCCGACCGTTGGGGCGCAGGCAACTGGACTTTTGACAAGAACCGCGTTACGATGAGCCCGAACAACGTAAACGTTCAGGACGGATACTTGATTCTTAGCCTTACAAAAGCCGGAGAAGAAGGCTTCACAGGCGTGGTTCCTGCCGACAGCGAAACCGACGCCATTCGCAAAAGCAACTCCGTCAAAAGCTCCACGGCAAGCCATCCGGAATATTTGAACACATTCGACCTGATCGGCCGTTACAAAGGCCAAAAAAAGCGCTAAAGGTATCGTATGAAAAACACCGTTATCGAAGCTTTACTGAACAGTCCGCATTCCGATGGCGACAAGCTCCCCTCTGTTCGTCAGCTCATGCAGTTCCTTCACGCTGCTTCGGGAACGGTGCAAAGCGCTCTCCGCGAGCTTTCCAATCGCGGTTTCATTTACACGGATCCCGGAAAAGGCTGTTTTTGGGGAAAGCGTAAAAGCGTAGAACTTCCCATTCAGCCATCTGCACAAGGCGAACTTCAAGAAAAATTCTTTGCCGACGTCAGGTCCGGGTATTTTTCTTTACAAAGTGCGCTCCCTTCCCAAAAGGAACTCGCACTTCGCTACCGCGTATCGATTTCCCGTATGCGGCAGTTCTTAAAAGACATTCAACAAAGAGGAATGCTTGAACGCGAAGGAAAAAGCCGTTACTTTTTCCCAAAACAAGAAGAGCATGCCGAAACCGAAATTCTATTCATCACACGTTCTACTGAATGGGGCGCATACAATCCCGTCAGCGAACGAGAAATGGAATTTCTCAAAAGCGTATACCGCACCGGTGCTGAAAAAAATCTCAAATTAAGGCTTCTCGGTTTTAACGAAGACACCGAAACCTTTGTGGATCGCAACGGAAACGTAAAACAGCTGAACGAATATCCAAGCGTCGTCGGAGCATTCGTCTCTACCCTGTTAATGCAAAAGCCCTTCCGCATTTTAAGCAAGTTGCAAAACGTCAAGTTCCCCATTTCCGTCTGGTGGGAACACGCAGCAAACCTGCTCCCCGCATCTTTTTTGAAAAAAGAAGACTGGGCATTTTTCAATTCCACATTCGGCAAAAATCCCGGCAAAGCGGTCGGCAAATATCTGTTGCAAAAAGGCATAAAAAAAGTTTTGTACGTTTCCCCGTACCACGCCAGTTCCTGGTCCAAAGATCGTCTGAAGGGCCTTGAAGAAAGCGGTCTCGAAGTCATTTCCAAAGCGGATGCCAAATTCGCAAGCCCTTGGGATTTTAGACAGCTAGAACTGGAAACTGGTCCCAAACACACCATCGATCTACGCGCCAAAAACCACGAAAAAAGCATTCTGCGCGAACTCGTCAAAGATGTTTCCGAAGTGGACGCCTGGGTAACGGTCAACGACGAAACGGCTGCGCTATTGCTTGAACTCGAAGAAGAAGGCGCTCTTTCGCAAATCCCGTACATGGTCGGATTCGACAATTCGGTAGACAGCTACCTGCTCCGTTTGGATTCTTTTGAATTCAACACGGAAGTGCTTGTTTCCCAAATGTTCTACCATTTGGAACTGGGCAAAAACGATCCGTTTAAAAGCCACCGCATCCGAGAAATTTCGGGAAAAGTCGTGGAAAAATAAAACCCATAAAAATACCCGACGCATTTCTGAATTTAGGGTATATTTATGGCGTGTTCCAAAAAATCTTTTACATCATTGTTTTTAGCATCGGGTGCGCCGCTGCGCATCCCCATGTTTTTATTGATGCAAAAGTTCATATGGTTTTTGATGAAAATGAATTCGTCGGAGTGCAAAACCGCTGGGAATTCGACCTCATCTACAGCCAAGCGATGATCGATGCCGCCGACAAAAATAAAAACGGCAAATTCGAATCGGATGAAGTCAAGCTTTACGAAACGCAAATCATAGACGCAGCAAAAGAATACAGCCGATTCAATTACATCGGTGACGGAACACGCTTTTATTCCCCCAAAGAAGCGAAAAACATCAAAGCCTCTATAACTACCGAAGGAAAACTCGCCGTGGAATTTTTAAACGCATTCCACATTCCAAGCGATCCTAAAGATTACACCATGCTCGTCTTGGCGGTTACCGACCCCACAAACTACATTTTGATTACCGTCGATATGGAAAAAAGCGAAATCCACGCTCCCGACGCCATGGACGTGGAATATTTTGTTGACGCTTTGAACGATTTAACTTTATTCAAAAATTTCTCCGGAAACGTCAAAGGTCTTTATGTTCGCTATCAAAAAATTCCCTAATTTTTTTATTGCATTTTTACTTTGCCTTTTACTTTGTAGCGTCGCATCTTTTGCCGGCGCAAACAACAAACGCTTTGAATTCAAAAAAGCAGCTCCCGTGCAAACCGAAGCCGTAGCCGATACGGTCAAAACCCATTCCAGCTATTTTTTCATCGGATCAGATGCCATGTGGGAATGGCTTGTGACTTCTCAAAAAAATCTCCGGGATAAAATTTCATTCCAAGTGACGAACTTAAAAAAAGGAGAAACGTCGAGCCTTGGCATTTTCCTTTTGATCTGCTTCATTTACGGGCTTCTTCACGCCCTCGGACCGGGCCACGGGAAAACCATTGTCGTCAGTTACTTTTTGGCACGCAAAGGCAATTTTTTGCATGGTGTCGGACTAGGCACATCCATTACCACCATTCACACCTTTTCCGCAGTCGCTCTGCTGTTCATTTTATACGGAGTTGCAAACGCGGCCATATTCCCCATTTTCGAATCGAGCCGCATTTTCATTGAAAAAGCGAGTTACGTGCTCATCATTTTGACAGGAATTCTTCTACTGGCAATCGCTATCCGTGAAACGATCCACGAAAAGAAAGAAAAAAATTTAACGCCGGCAAACGCATCTTGGAAAGAACTGTTTTGGATCGCATTTGTCACAGGCATTGTCCCCTGCCCCGCAGTCGCTTTGATCGTTTTCTTTTGTCTTTTAAATAAAATGCCGGGCATTGCACTTTTGGGAGCTTTCGCCATTTGCTGCGGCATGGCACTTACAAACACCGCTTTCGGCATCGGAGCGATCCTTGCCCGCAGCGGAATCGACAAAGGAATTCACCGGGCAAACCGTTTTGAAAAATTAGCGGGAGCGGTCAACACGGGCCTATCTTTCTTCTGCGGAATCTGCATTTCCGTTCTGGGAATTTTCCTTTTTTTGAACGCTCGTTAGTTCAAACGCGTCTATTTGGATTTATTTTATACAGAAAGACCTCTGTACAAAAGTTAACTTTTACTAACTTCCAAATATGAATTCCGCAGTCGTAGGCTTAACAATTCCTTTTCTCGGTACATCGCTCGGCGCAGCCCTTGTCTTTTTTTTGCGCGACAAATTAAAGCCTTCCGTTGAAAAAATGCTCACCGGATTTGCTGGCGGCGTCATGATCGCAGCGTCCATTTGGAGCCTCATCATCCCAGCGATCAACCAGGCCGAATCCCTGGGGCGGCTTTCTTTTATACCGGCGGTTGTGGGATTCTGGGGTGGAATCCTTTTCTTGTTACTTTTAGACCATTTAATTCCCCATTTGCACAATCAGGCAAAGCATCCGGAAGGCCCCCATTCCCATTTTAAGCGAACCACCATGCTTTTGCTGGCCGTGACACTCCACAATATTCCGGAAGGCATGGCCGTGGGAGTCGTTTACGGAGGGATTCTCACCGGAAATTCCACTATCACGTTGGCAGGCGCCCTAGCGCTCAGCATCGGCATCGCGATTCAGAACATTCCGGAAGGCGCAATCATTTCGCTTCCCCTGAAAGCCTCCGGCTTTAAATCTGCCAAGGCATTTTCTTTTGGAGTGCTTTCGGGCGTTGTAGAACCCATCGCTGGTGCCATTACCCTTTGTGCCTCTTCGCTGATTACTCCGGCAATGCCTTACATGTTAAGCTTTGCTGCAGGCGCCATGATTTACGTCGTCATTGAAGATCTTGTTCCGACAACTGCTTCCGGCGATCATTCCGATATCGGAACACTTTTCTTCGCTTTCGGATTCAGCCTCATGATGGCTCTCGACGTCGCCCTCGGATAAATTTCTAAATTTTAG